>NZ_CP019427.1:3925000-4247500 GCF_009834545.1 Pseudomonas sp. S04 | reverse complement strand
AGCAGCACGCTGCTCTTCGGAAACCGAGCCACGCTTCTGCAGGCAAACCAGACCGTAGTCGTCGCCGCCAACATAGCCCAGGCCGTTGGCTTCCATCGCTTCTTTCAAAAACGCGTCGAGGAATGCATCGATTGCCTCGTCAGCCAAATCTTCCTTGAAGTCCAGGTTCAGCTCGAAGCCCAATTCCTGGAACTCGTCTACACAGAGCTTTTTACGCAGACGCTGGGAGCGGTTAGTGGCCATGAAACAATCCTCTTGAGTAATAACGCCGCGCATCTTATCAGCTACGCGGCACCTCTGCCTGATTGAGTGAGGCGCTGGCCACGCGAAGCAGTTGCTCCATCGCATTTTAGCTCCGCCATTTTCGAGGATGGCCGGTTGCTGGTGGCGCAGATGTTCATGGTCACCAGCACCAAGACCGCGTTGGCGAGGGCTTTCGAGATGAGTTATGGCGCGCAACTCAATTCGGTCCTGATTCTGTGCGTGCATTCGATTTGGCTCCCGCAAGGAATGCCGGGGGGAGAATACTCGATTCTGCGGTTTGTACTGTCCGCGGACTCACCTATCAACGTTGTCGATCGAAGTATCTGCGCCGATAGCGGCATTCCCACGTACCGCGAAAAACTGTCTGGAGTCTGGGCGGGAAACGATCCAAGGGATTTAGAGATGAGTGCAGATAATAAAAATCGTTTGGGAACAATGACATCTGTCTCGGAGGTTCGTAGCGTGCTCGAGCCTTCAATCGCTGCAGCACTTACCTATCTGTTAACAAAGTGCTTAATCAGCATCCTGGTATGCATCGAAAGGCGTTAATTGCCCTGCCTGAATCGCCCCGCATTACCAGATACAGCTATTTACCGGTATTGGCTGAAAGTATAAAAGTTGCTGCCGATTAGTATGTCGCAAGCACGAGAGCATTCCAGCACCGATACAGAAGTCTGTGCCCGGACAATGAGCAGCCTGTAAGCCTCAGCCTCGTTGGCGGCTTGTCTCAGCCCTTCAGTGATGCGCATCAACTCGACAGCCGAGCATTTCACGTCGCAGGCGAGCCCTTGAAGGGTTGACGAAAGGGCGGCGCCATAAAAATAGCATCGTGCGTCATATTTTAGTCGTCATTAATATGGCGATAAACTTGCAGCGCTTAAACGGTTTATCTGCCGTAAATATATTGTCGTCATAAAGCTGACAACTAACTTTGTCTTATTATTCAATTCCCTTGCTGCCGTTGTTTTGGCGCCATTAAGTCAAAATCATTATTTGTGGTTTATTTTTAATTGCACTATTGCTTTGCGTTGTCCAAGTGCTCACCATGTGTCCGGCTTGGAGCTACGGACCAAGGGTTTCGTAGCTTTGGGAATGCTGTACTCACTGTTCTATCGTCTGTCTTGTGCTTGCTAGTGCCGTTGTTTGTTATGACGGCAAGTGGCTTTCGCGTGGGTTTTCGCAAGAGATATTGAAGTTTCTAAAGTTGATTTATATAGGGCGCTGCCAATAGCTGCCGCCCTACTGGTTACAGGTCGTGGATTCAAGTTGCCTGTAAGTGGATATGGGAATGTTATAGGGACATTCCATGACCTTAAGTTGCAAGGAGCGTTCGTAGCATGCGAATCAGCATATTTGGTCTGGGTTACGTCGGCGCGGTATGTGCCGGATGCTTGTCGGCAAGAGGGCATCAGATCATCGGGGTCGATGTTCAGGCTCTCAAGATCGATATGATTAATAGTGGCAAATCGCCCATTGTCGAGCCGGGTCTGGGCGAGTTGCTGCAGCAAGGGGTCGCCAGCGGCATGCTGCGTGGCACCCTGGATGTTCGCGAGGCCGTCCTCGAAACCGATATTTCCTTCCTCGCACCGCCGACGCCGAGCAAGCGCAACGGCGACCTCGATGTGTCCTACATCGAAGAGGTGTGCCGACAGATCGGCCAGGTTCTACCGCTCAAGACCACCCGTCACACGGTAGTGGTACGCAGCACGGTGCTACCGGGCACTCTGCGCAATGTGGTGATTCCGACCCTGGAACAGTATTCCGGGCTCAAGGCCGGCGTCGACTTCGGCGTGGCGGTGAACCCCGAGTTCCTGCGCGAGAGCACCGCGATCAAGGACTACGACTTTCCGGCGATGACGGTGATCGGCGAGCTGGACAGCACCTCTGGCGACCTGCTGGAAGAGATCTACCGCGAGCTGGATGCGCCGGTCATCCGCAAGACCATCGAAGTCGCGGAGATGATCAAGTACACCTGCAACGTCTGGCACGCGGCCAAGGTCACCTTCGCCAACGAGATCGGCAACATCGCCAAGGCGGTCGGCGTCGACGGCCGCGAGGTGATGGAGGTGATCTGCCAGGATCGCAAGCTCAACCTGTCCAGTTACTACATGCGCCCGGGCTTCGCCTTCGGCGGCTCGTGCCTGCCCAAGGATGTGCGCGCGCTGAGCTACCGCGCCGGTCAGTTGGACGTCGAGTCGCCGCTGATCGAGTCGCTGATGCGCAGCAACTCCGCGCAGGTGCGCAAAGCTTTCGACATCATCGCCAGTTACGACAAGCGCAAGGTCGCGCTGCTGGGGCTGTCCTTCAAGGCCGGTACCGACGACCTGCGTGAAAGCCCGCTGGTGGAGCTGGCCGAGATGCTCATCGGCAAGGGCTTCGACCTCAGCATCTACGACAGCAACGTCGAGTATGCCCGTGTTCACGGCGCCAACCGCGACTACATCGAGTCGAAGATTCCCCATGTTTCGTCGTTGCTGCGATCCAATTTCGACGAAGTGGTCGCCAATGCCGACGTGATCGTCCTGGGCAACGGCGATGAAGCCTTCGCGCCCCTGGTAGAACGGGCTTTCGCCGACAAGAAGGTCTTCGACCTGGTGGGGTTTATGCGCCAGTCCAGCGGTGGCGGGTTAGAGGGTATCTGCTGGTAGAGCCATTGCAGTGATGCTCGTGGGGCGCCCTGACAACAGGCACGGCGCTCCTGTTGCCATATTGTTGATAAGTCATACAGGTCCGAGACATGGATGTTTTTCAGAGTCGCCTGCGCACCGCCGCAGGGTGGTTACTGCTGGTAATCACGCTCATGGGGATGGCAATGCTGCTGCCGCGCAGCACATTCGACCCGGAGTCCGTCGATTTCATTCTTCTGCTGGGTGTTATTGGCATCTGGCGTTATTCCATGGGCGCCGTGCATTTCGTGCGGGGGATGATCTTCCTCTATCTGGTGTTCCCCTGGTATCGGCGCAAAATGCGACAGCTGGGTGAGCAAGCGGCCCCGTCCCACGTGTTCCTGCTGGTCACCAGCTTTCGCATCGAGGCGCTCACCACCGCTCAGGTCTACCAATCGGTGATCCGCGAGGCCATCGACTGCGGCTACCCGACCACCGTGGTGTGTTCCATCGTCGAGCGTTCGGACGAGCTGTTGATCGAGAGCCTGTGGCGGCAGATGAACCCACCGCAGCGGGTCAGTCTGGACTTCGTGCGCATCGCCGGAACCGGCAAGCGCGATGGCCTGGCCCACGGTTTCCGCGCCATTTCCCGGCACCTGCCCGACGACGATTCGGTGGTGGCGGTGATCGATGGCGATACCGTACTGGAGCAGGGCGTAGTGAAGAAAACCGTGCCCTGGTTCAAGCTTTTCCCCAATGTCGGTGGCCTGACCACCAACGAGTTCTGCGAAGTGCGCGGCAGCTACATCATGAGCGAGTGGCATAAGCTGCGCTTCGCCCAGCGCCACCTCAACATGTGCTCCATGGCGCTCTCCAAGCGTGTGTTGACCATGACCGGGCGCATGTCGGTATTCCGCACCAGCGTGGTGACCAATCCCGGCTTCATCGCTGACGTCGAGACCGACCACCTGGAACACTGGCGCCTCGGACGCTTCCGCTTCCTCACTGGCGACGACAAGTCCAGTTGGTACAGCCTGATGCGCCTGGGCTACGACACTTTCTATGTGCCGGACGCGTCCATCAACACCGTTGAGCACCCGCCGGAAAAAAGCTTCATCAAGGCCAGTCGCAAGCTGATGTTCCGCTGGTACGGCAACAACCTGCGGCAGAACTCCCGCGCCCTGGGCCTTGGCCCGAATCGTTTGGGCTGGTTCACCTGCCTGGTGCTGGCCGACCAGCGCGTATCCATGTGGACCAGCCTGCTGGGGCCCACCGTGGCGATCATCGCCAGCCTCAAGTACGGCTTCGCCTTCCTGATGGTGTACCTGCTGTGGATCGGCCTCACTCGCCTGGCGCTGACTTTGCTGCTGCTGGCCTCCGGGCACAAGGTGGGGCCGGCTTATCCGCTGATCCTCTATTACAACCAGATCATGGGCGCGCTGGTGAAGGTGTACGTCTTCTTCCGCCTCGACCGGCAGTCCTGGACCCGCCAGGACACCAAGCTTAATCGCGACCTGGCGAGCTTTTCGCGCTGGTTCAACACCTGGTCTTCGCGCGCTATGACCTTCTCCGCGGGCAGCGTCTTTCTTGCCCTGCTGATGTTCGTGGTGTGATCGGCGAAAAGGACCCAAATACCTTGAAGCCAGGTTCAACTTACTAATTTGAAAGGAAAAAATTATGAGTGCAGTGATCAGCCCGGTGGGCAACGCCAATATGGTGCATGAGTCCGAGGCGCAGCGTCAGCATGCGCGCCTGAAGCTGCCGGCGAAGATCCGGTTCCAAGGCCAGCAGGGGGGCGTCCAGGAAGTCGAACTGATAGACCTGTCCGCTGGCGGTTTCAGCTTCGAGCAGGGCAGCCAGTCGGTGGTCGAGGGCAAACTCTATCGCGGCAAGCTGATGTTCAAAGTAGAGGGCATCGGCTTCGCCATGGATGTCGAATTCCAGGTGCGCTCCATCATTGGCGGCAAGCGCGTTGGCTGTGAGTTTCACAACCTGCGTCCGCGCGAGATGTCGGCGCTGCGCTACATCATCAGCTCCTTCATCGGCGGCGAGCTGGTGAATGTCGGTGGCCTGATCAGCATTCTCCAGCGCGAGAACTTCACCAAGGCCCGTGGCGGCAAGGGGAATGAAAGGCTCAGCCTGCTCGGCCGCCTGCGCGCCATGGGTTTAACCCTGGTGATGCTGCTCGTTGGCCTGGGCGCCTTCGCCTATGTGCTGTACCAGTTCTACGACATCTACTTCGTCACTCACGCTGACTCGGCCCAGGTCAGCGTGCCCGGCACGCAGGTCGCGATGCCGCGCGAAGGCACTGTGCAAAGCCTGGTCACCGTTGGTAGCACGGTCAGCAAGGGTGCACCGGTGGCCACCTTCACGGCGAACATGCTGGATGCCCTGAAGGGCGCCCTGCCGGAATCGGAGATGACCCCGGACAACCTGGAGCGCCTGTTCAACAAACGCTTCCAGGGCACCCTGACCAGCCCTTGTGACTGCAAAGTGGTCAGCCAACTGGTGGGTGATGGCCAGGTGGCAGCCAAGGGCACTCCGGTGTTCATGCTGGCGCCGGTGGACAGCGTCGCCACCGTCGAAGCACGCTTCCCGTACCGCGCTTTCAACAAGCTGCAACCAGGCACCCCACTGACCTTCCTGGTGGGTGGCGAAACCACTGAACGCAGCGGCCGGATCACCAGCATCGCCCTGCAGGACGGCGGCCTGGCTTCGGACATCCGCGTACACATCCAGCCAGACGAGCCGCTTGCCAGCGATCTGGCCAAGCGTCCGGTGGACGTGCGCATTCGCCCGTTGAACGGCTTCTTCGCCAATAACGGCCTGAACAGCCTGGTGTTCGAAAAATGAAGAGCACCGGACTAGCATGCGGGCTGCTGAGCTCGCTCAGCCTCGGTCTGCTGGCCGGTTGCGTGGCGTTGCCCGACCTGCAGTTGGCCAAGACGGCCAAGGGCAGTGGTGACCTCGCGACCGCGGAACAGAATTACCGCGTCCTCGCCAGCGAAGGTTACGTCGAGGCCCAGATCGGTCTCGCCGACCTGCTGATACGCAGTCCTTTGATCGAGCAGCGGATGCAGGGCGAGACGCTGTACCGCCAGGCCCTCGATCGCTCTCCGGCGGCGCCAGCGCGGCTGGGTAAATGGCTGGCGAGCAAGCCGCAGGCGAGTCCTGCCGAGCGCCGGGAGGCCGAGCAGCTGTTGCGCCAGAGCCTGGCGGCCGGCGACAACAGCGCATTGCTGCCACTGGTGCAGCTGCAACTGCAGGATCCGCAAAAGCTTGCCAGCGGCGAGCTGGAACGCGAGCTGGAGCAATGGCAGGCGCAAGGCATCAGCGAAGCCCGGCTCGGCAAGGTGCTCCTGTACCGTGTGCGCGGCAACTACGAGCAGAAGCTGGACGAGATCGAAGCCATCTGTGAGGGCTGGTTGGACCAGGCCAGTGAATGCTATGTCGAACTTGCCGAGATCTTCCAGCGGCGTGGTTACAAAGACCGCCAGCAGCAGTTGCTGGCGCGGCTGGACTCGGCCTACCAGGCCGGCCTGGTGTCGCCTGAACGTGTGATGAGCGTTGCCAAGGTCCTGGCCGACAGCAGCCTGGGCGAAGCTGATCCAAAGGCTGCCCAGGTGCTCTACACGCGTATTGCGCCGGCCTACCCGGATGCCTGGTGCGGTTTGGCCGAACTGGTCCTGCGCTTCCCCGACCTGGGGGATGGGGCCGTACTCACCGGATACCTGAACAAGGGTATCGAGGCGGGTTCCAGCCGCGCGGCACTGATGCTCGGGCAGCTGTACCTCAAGGGCCAAGTCGTACCGGCCGATCCGCGGGCGGCGGAGCAGTACCTGCTACAGGCCGCGCCCGGCCACCTCAAAGCGCACCTGCTGCTGGGCCGGTTGTACCGGGATGGCGCGCTGGGCGACATCGAGCCGGAAAAGGCGCTGGAGCATCTGCTGATTGCCGCCCGTGCGGGCGACCCGAGCGCCAACATCGCGCTGGCCCAGCTGTTTGGCGAGGGCAAGGGCGTGCGGATCAACGCCGTCTACAGCTACACCTTCGCCACGCTCGCGTCGCGTCAGGGCGTGGCCCAGGGGCAGGTCCTGATGGAGCGCCTGGCGCCGAGGCTGCAAGCGCAGGACTACCAGCAGGTGGAGAGCCTGCTGGCCCGTGAAATCGAGGCTCGCGGTGGCCAACAGGTCACCGCCAGGAATCAAGCTGATCAAGCGCAGGAAGTGCTATGACTTCGAAATACCGTCCAGTCACCACGCTGGCCTGCATGGCCGGATTGCTGGCCAGCTCCGTCGTCCTTGGGGCGCAGCCGCAACCCGGCTTGTCTTATGGCGCCAATCTCAAACTCACCGCGCAGTCGATCGATGACCTCGATCTGGGTACCCGCGACGGTGGCGACTTCAATGGCGTCGGTCTCAGCGTGCGGCCCTGGGTCTACAACCGTCAGGGCGACTGGAGCGCCTTCGCGCTCGGCGAGGCGTTCCTCGCCACCGACACCATCGAGTCGGACACCAGCGAATCCGACACCTTCGACCCCAACGACGCCCGCGAGCGAGAGGACCAGTTCCTCGCCATGCACGAGTTCTGGGTCGACTATGGCGGTCTGAGCGCTTATCCGGGAGAGTCCTTGCGACTCGGTCGGCAGAAGATCCGCAGTGCCGACGGCCTGTGGTGGGACAGCAATATCGAAGCCTTGCGCTGGAATTTCGAGACAACCCTGCTCAGTGCCCACGTCGGCATTGCCGAACGTTTCAGTGACTACCGCACGGACCTGGATGAACTGGCGCCCGAGGACGAGGATCGCCTGCACCTGCTCGCCGACCTGTCCTGGCAGTGGCAGCCGGGTCACTGGGCCGGAGTGAAGCTCCATCACAGCGATGATGGCGGCAACCTGCCGGGGGTGGGTGAGTCGGTGGACCAGATGAGCAAGACCACGACCGGCGACCTCACCTGGTTGGGGGCTGAACTCAATGGCGATTTCTACAACGAGCGCAGCAACCTGCCGCTCAATTACTGGGTAGCCGCCACGTGGCTGACCGGTAATGTCGACACCTTGCGCACCAACACCGTCAACGGCCGGCGCCAGGCCAACGACCAGGTCAGCCAGGATGTCGATGCCTGGGCGGTCGACCTTGGCCTGCGCTGGAATATCGACCAGAACTGGCGCGTCGGTACCACCTACATGCGTGCCAGCGGCGGCTCCGACGGCGACGACTCCGAGCAGTTCCAACAGACCGGGCTGGAGAGCAACCGCTCCAAATTCACCGGCACCGGCAGTGCCATCAACCGCTTCGGCGAAGCCTATCGCGGTGAGATGAACAACCTGCAGGCGGCCAGCGTGTTCAGTGGCTGGCAGTTGGCCGAGGACTACGACGCCAGCCTGGTTTACCACCGCTTCTGGCGGGTGGATGACCAGGCCGACAGCAGCAGCGGACTGAAGGCCCAGTTGGTGCCTGGCGAGAAAGATATCGGGCAGGAAGTCGACCTGGTGGTGACGCGCTACCTGAACCGCGGGCAGATACCGGCCGGGATGGAGTGGCTGAAGGCATCCTCCGCGCTGGTCCGCTTCCGGGGCGGGCTGTTCTTTCCGGGCGATGCCTTCGGCAAAGGCACGGATTCGAGTATGCACCGCGCATTCGTTGATTTTGTCTGGCGCTACTGAATGCCGCCTGCCGAGCTGACCATGGAGTTGGACGCTATGTATTTACACACAAGAAACAGGCACCGCTGGGTCGCCGGCATGGTCCTCGCGGCTAGCCTCGCGTGGGCGCTCGTGGCACCGGCCGGGGAAGACGCCGCACCCGCTTACCAGGTCTCGAGCATTCCCGTCGAGTCGCTGCTGATCGAGCCGCCGAAGCTGCCCGATCTGTCGCCCTATACGGCCGAGGCGGCCAATGCCCGGATCGTTCGCAAGCCCGCTGGCAACGTGGTGCTCAAGCGCATGATCGGCCCGAACCAATTGGTGGAGTTCACCGGTGGCGACGAGCGTCTGCGTGAGTGGGTCAAGCGCCAGGGTGAAATGCCCCAGGCGATTTTCATCGAGGGTGGTTATGTCACGCTCAAGGATCTCGCCCGCAGCCTGCCGAAGAAGTATTTCGAGGAAACCGAGCCGGGTATCTACATCGCTCGCCTGCCGATCGTCGTCAGCCAGGGCGCGACCCTGCACGTCGGTGCCGAAACCCGCGACTTGCGCCTATCCAGCGAGCGCGGCGCGTTCCTGATCAACGACGGCAAGCTGTTCATCATGTACACCCGCCTTACCGCCTGGAGCGAGACGGAAAACCAGCAGGACTGGTTCAAGAAGAAGGGCAAGTTCCGCCCCTTCCTCAACGCTTGGGGCGGTACCGAGACCTACATCGTCAACTCGGTGGTCTCGAGTCTTGGCTACACCGCGAGCAAGTCCTATGGCGTATCGATCTCCCAGTACAGCCCGGCGATGCATCCGACCATGCAGCGCGACCATCCCAGCGGCTGGCTGATTGACTCGATGTTCGACGACATGTGGTACGGCTTCTACTGCTACGAAGCCTATGACGTGGTACTCAAGGGCAATACCTACCGCAACAACCTGGTCTACGGTATCGACCCGCACGATCGCTCGCGACGCTTGATCATCGCCGAGAACACCGCCTATGGCACCCGCGAGAAGCACGGCATCATCGTCTCCCGCGAGGTGAACGACAGCTGGATCTTCAACAACCGCTCCTACGAGAACACCCTCTCCGGGATCGTGGTCGACCGCTCCAGCGTCAATAACGTGCTGGCCAACAACGAGGTTTATCGCAACGGCTCCGATGGCATCACCATCTACGAGAGCGGCGACAACCTGTTGTGGGGCAACCGGGCGTTCAACAACGCGCGGCACGGCATTCGTGTGCGCAACAGCGCCAATGTCGGGCTCTATGAAAACCTCGCAGTGGCCAACGGCCTGCTCGGCATCTACGGGCACGTCAAAGACCTCGTCGGCACACCCCGCGACCTGATACTCGACCCCTTCGACATGAACCTCTCCATGACCGTGGTTGGCGGTCGCCTGATCGGTAACCAGTCGGGCGCCATCTCCGTCGTGTCGCCGCAAAGCGTGAAGCTCTACGGTGTGGAAATGCTGATGCCGACCCAGCCCAGTGGCATCGGCATAT
Organism: Pseudomonas sp. S04; assembly: GCF_009834545.1. Taxonomy (NCBI): domain Bacteria; kingdom Pseudomonadati; phylum Pseudomonadota; class Gammaproteobacteria; order Pseudomonadales; family Pseudomonadaceae; genus Pseudomonas; species Pseudomonas sp. S04. Next base: position 4,237,488 of record NZ_CP019427.1, on the reverse strand, counting down.
TCGGTGCGCTTGCCAAGGAGCAGAGCCGAATCATCGACCTGCTGGTGCGACAGAAGCAGGCCGTGCTGGTCCTGCCGCTCGACAAGTTGGCGCAACTTCAAGTGAGTGACAAACAATGAAACGGAGTTCAATGGGCCGCTTAGCCCAAGGGTGGCTGGCGTGCGCCTCGGTTGCGACGCTCTTCACCAGTTCCCTGAGCCTGGCCGCCGAGGCGCCCGTCTACGAGATCGAGCGCTGCTGCCAGATCTGCCCGCAGGCGCTGCAAGACAGCAGCTACACCGGTGATCTGGGCGATTTCAGCCGACTGGCGCAGGGGCAGGAAGATTGGCTGTTTCGCAGCAAGATCGACTTGATGACCAACATCGGCACCACGCCCGAAGGTTTCAAGTTGCTGGAAGATCTGCGTGATGCATTGAAAGCCAGGGGCGTGGAACTGGTGATGGTCTACCTGCCACCGCGGGGCCTGCTCGTCACTGAAATGCTCAACCCGCAGGAGCGCAGCAGCTTCAATGCCGAACTGTCGCGCAGCAATTACCTGGCGACCATCGAGCGCCTGCGCAGCCTGGGTATTCGCGTGCCGGATCTCACCGCACTGCTGGATCTGCCGGCCGACGTGCGCAGCAAATTCTTCTTCAAACGCGATAACCACTGGACGCCGCAAGGCGCTGAGTTGACCGCGCAATTGCTGGCCGCCGAGCTCAGGAAGTCGAAGGTCTTCGAGGGGATTGCGCGCAAGGAATTTGCCACGCGCACCGAGGGCAGCCTGTACAAGGCCGGCTCTCTCAACCAGGCATTCGGCAAAATCTGTGGCAGCGGGTACGCCAATGAATATTTCACCCGCGCCGTGACCGAGCCCAAAGAAGAGAGCACCGAGCTGTTTGGTGATACCGAGCGGCCCGACGTGGTGCTGGTCGGCACCAGTTTCAGTTCCGCACAGTACAACTTCGACGGCTTCCTCAAACAGTACGCCAACGTCGACGTGGATAACCGCTCGGTGACAGGCGGGGGCTTCCACAGTGCCATGCTGCAGTACCTCGGCACCCAGGACTTCCAGGACAAACCGCCGAAGGTACTGATCTGGGAGGTCAACAGCTATTACGACCTGGCCATGGCGACTTTCTATCGCCAGGCCATGCCCCTGCTGGATAACGGTTGCCGGAACGTAACGGCGCAAATAGACCAGAAGCTGACCCTGCGGCCAGGCAAGAACGAGGTGCTGGTCAACACTGGGGTCAAGCCGATCCGCAGTGAGGACGCCGTCGTCGAGATCCAGTTCAGCAAGCCCGAGATCAGCGATTTGCGCAGTACCGTCTGGTACATGAGCGGCTCGAGGGAAAACCTGTTGATCAGCCGGTCGCGGGAAGTCGAGTCGAACGGCCGCTTTGTTTTCCGCTTGCGTGAGGACGCCGAGTGGGCGGGGCAGACGCTGCTCTCCCTGGAAATCGATATGCCGGCAGACATGCCCCCGGGGCTGCAGGTCGAGGCGAAGATCTGCCGCAGGGCGGACAAACCCGCAAGCGTGATGCAAGCCAAGGCCGATTGACCTGATTGAGCCATGCGCCGGGCTGCACCTGGCGCATGGACTCCTTAGGGCAACGACGATCATTCAAAAGGAGATTGAGAGCGTGGTTTTTTCTTCCAACGTGTTCCTGTTCCTGTTCCTGCCGATTTTCCTCGGCTTGTACTACCTGGTCGGAACGCGCTATCGAAACCTGCTGTTGCTGGTCGCTAGCTACATCTTCTATGCCTGGTGGCGCATCGACTTCCTGGTGCTGTTCGCTGTCGTGACAGTGTTCAACTACTGGATTGGCCTGCGCATCGGCGCGGCCGGAGTGCGCACGAAAACTGCGCAGAAATGGCTGCTCCTCGGCGTGGTGGTGGACCTCGGCGTACTCGGCTATTTCAAGTACGCCAATTTCGGCGTCGACAGCCTCAACGCCATCATCACCTCGTTCGGCATGGAGCCCTTTGTGCTCACGCACATCCTGCTGCCGATCGGGATCTCTTTCTACATCTTCGAGTCCATCAGCTACATCATCGACGTCTACCGCGGCGACACCCCAGCCACCCATAACCTGGTGGACTTCGCCGCCTTTGTGGCGATCTTCCCGCACCTGATTGCCGGCCCGGTACTGCGTTTTCGCGACCTGGTGGACCAGTTCAACCACCGTACCCACACGGTGGACAAGTTCGCCGAGGGCTGTACGCGTTTCATGCAAGGCTTCATCAAGAAGGTCTTCATCGCAGACAGCATCGCGCCCATCGCCGACCATTGCTTCGCGCTTTCCGACCCCACCACGGGCGACGCCTGGCTGGGTGCGCTGGCCTATACCGCGCAACTGTATTTCGACTTTTCCGGCTACAGCGACATGGCCATCGGCCTGGGCCTGATGATGGGCTTCCGCTTCATGGAAAACTTCAAGCAGCCGTACATCAGCCAATCCATTACCGAGTTCTGGCGACGCTGGCACATCAGCCTTTCCACCTGGCTGCGCGACTACCTGTACATCAGCCTGGGCGGCAACCGCGGAACCGCTTTCCAGACCTACCGCAACCTGTTCCTGACCATGCTGTTGGGCGGTCTGTGGCATGGCGCCAACTTCACCTACATCCTCTGGGGCGCCTGGCACGGCGTCTGGTTGGCCATTGAGCGTTTCTGGGGCGTGAACGCCGCGCCACGGGTGCTCAACCCGCTGAAGTGGATCTTCACCTTCATGCTGGTGGTGATCGGCTGGGTGATTTTCCGCGCCGAAAACCTCGACGTGGCCTGGCGCATGTACGTTGCCATGTTCAGCTTCGCCGACTGGCGGCTCTCCGAGCTCAACCACGCTCAGCTCACCAGCCTGCAGATCGCCACCCTGGTGCTGGCCTATGTCGTGCTGGCCATCTTCGGCATCCGTCAGTTCTACGCCCAGCCGCTGGCCGGCGGAGCCAAGGACCGCGCCAGCGAAGACCACGGCATGATGATCAACGCCAACGGCGCAGCCGCCGTGGCGCGCCTGCGGATAGGCGCCGTGACCTTCCACGCTGCCGTGCTCCTGCTGTTCGCCGTCTCGGTGCTGAAGCTCTCGGCGCAAAGCTTTTCGCCCTTCCTGTACTTTCAGTTCTGAGGGGAACCGACTATGAACAGAACCCTGAACCTGCTCTACAGCGTGCTCTTCTGCAGCCTGCTGCTGGCGCTCTGCCTGTGGTCCCTGCGCGCGGTATTCGGCTTCTCCGCAGCCAGTGAAACCAGCGTGCTGGACGGCAAACTGGCGCTGGCCTTCGAGAAGCACTACGACGCCCAGTTCCCGGTCAAGCAACTGGGCACCAATCTCTGGGCGCTGGCGGACTACACGCTTTTCGGCGAAGGCCGCCAGGGCGTGGTCATCGGCCAGGACGGCTGGCTGTTCTCGGACGAGGAGTTCAAGCCGGCGAGCAAACCCGATCAGTTGCAGGACAATTGGCGGTTGGTGAACGCCGTACGGGCCGAGTTCGAGCGTCGTGGGGTGACGCTGGTGCTGGCGCTCCTGCCAGCCAAGGTTCGACTCTATCCGGAGCATCTGGATGACGAGCGACCCGTGCTGACTCAGCAGAGCCTGTACCCGAAGGTCCTCGACATGATGCGCCAAGCCGGGTTGAGCGGGCCGGATCTGTTGCCTGCGCTGCAGCAGGCGAAGGCGCAGGAGCCAGTGTTCCTGCGTACCGACAGCCACTGGACCCCCTTCGGCGCAGAGGTCGCGGCCAGGAGTCTGGCCGAGCATCTGGCGCGGCAGGGTATCTGGCAGCGTGGCGACCAGACCTTCGTCACCGAGGCTGTCGCCAGCCGGGAGCACAAAGGCGACCTGTTGAGCTTCCTGCCCCTGGAGCCGTACTTCGCCGACCTGCAACTACCGGCCGAGCGCCTGCGCCCGCGCCTGACCCGGGCCGCCGAGGGACAGGAGGCGAGCGCCGAGGATGAGTTGTTCGTCGACGCCCTGCCATCGATCGCGCTGGTCGGGACCAGCTACAGCGCCAACCCGGACTGGAACTTCGCCGGTGCGCTGAAACAGGCCCTGGGCAGCGACCTGGTCAATTACGCCGAGGAGGGCAAGGGCCCACTGGTGCCCATGCTGAACCTGCTGCAGCAGGGGGATAAAGAGCTCGCCGGGCTGCGCCTGGTGATCTGGGAGTTCCCCGAGCGCTACCTGATGCTACCCAGCGATCTGTCCGGATTCGATGCGGCCTGGCTCGCCCGGCTGCACAACGGCGAGGAGCCGGTCAGCCGCGCGCTGCACACCGCCACCTCGACCTCCACTGAGCCCGTCCTGCAATTCTAGGAGTACCTGTATGTCCCTTTTTTCCTCGATTTCCTACACCCTGCGCTTGGGCAGCCTGCTGCTTGGCCTGTCCGCCCCGTGGGTGATGGCTGACGAAGCGGCGCTCTACGGTCCGGCGGCACCGCATGGCTCGGCTTTCGTACGCGGCTTCAACGCCGCAAACAGCAGTTTTGACGCCAACCTCGGCCCTGTCCGCATCAATGACCTGGGCGCCAAAAGCAGCAGCGATTTCGCCTTCCTGCCGGCCGGTAAATACACCGTCAGCGCAGATAGCAAGAGCCTGGCGGTGAAGCTCGACGCCGAGCGCTACTACACACTGGTGCAGATGCCGGATGGGGCGCTGGAACTGGTGGAGGAGCCGCCGTTCAAGAATCGCCAGAAGTCCCTGCTGCGCCTGCAGAATCTATCCGACACCGCCCTGTCGATTAAAACCGCCGACGGTCGTACCGAGGTCATCCGCCCGGTCTCGGCTAACGCCCGTGGCGAGCGCGAGATCAACCCGGTCAAGGTGCGCCTGACGCTGTTCGCTGGCGACCGCAAGATTCGTGACCTCGACCCGCTGGTGCTGGAGCGTGGCGAAGTGGTCAGCCTGTTCGTCACCGGTTCCGCCGACAAGTTGTCTCCGGCCTGGGTCAAGCGTCCGGTTGCGACCAACTGAGGAATGGCTATGAAACCCTGGCAGATCTGCTCGCGGATGGCGCTCACCGGCCTGGCCCTGTTGCTGGCCGGCGGCTGCAGCAAGCCCCTGGAACGCAACGCCGGCGCCAGTCTCGTGCCGCCCAGCGGCTACTACCTGGCCGCTCCGTCCCCCAAGGATAAGGTGGCGGCCTGTCCCGAGGTACCCGCGCCCTATTCGGGCGACCTGCTGTTCCCGAGCAAGTACGAAGGTTCGGACTCGGCCAGGGACAAGCTCAACCCGCAGGCCGCCGCGCGCTACAAGCGGCTGACCGGCGATGTGCGTACGCTGGAAAGCGGCGTGAGCAAGCTGGTCGGCAAGTATCTGGAGGATGGCCGTCAGGAATACGCCGACTGCGCCCTGACCTGGTTGAGCACATGGGCCGAAGCCGACGCGCTGCTCAGCCGAACCTACAACCACACCGGCAAGTCGGTGCGCAAATGGGCGCTGGGCAGCCTGTCTTCCGCCTATCTGCGGCTACAGTTTTCCGGCTCAGAACCCTTGCGTGGGCATGAGGCCGAAACTCGCGCCATCGAACAGTGGTTCGCCCAGCTCGCCGATCAGGTGGTGCACGATTGGAACGAGCAACCGCGTGAGCGGCGCAACAACCACCAGTACTGGGCTGCCTGGGCGGTGATGGCAAGCGCCGTGGTGCTCGACCGCCAGGACCTGTTCGACTGGGCGGTCGAGCAGTACCGCCATGGTATGGAGCAGGTCGACGCCGATGGCTACCTGCCGCTGGAGCTGTCCCGGCAGACCCGGGCGCTTGCCTACCACAACTACAGCCTGGGGCCGCTGGTAATGATCGCGGCATTCGCCGAGGCCAACGGGCTGGATCTGCGTGGCGACAACGGTGGTGCCCTGCAGCGGCTCGCCCAGCGGGTCGAAAGTGGCGTGCACAACCCGCGCCTTTTCGAGGCCCGGTCCGGCTACCCGCAGGAACTGGAGGATATGCAGGAGGACGGCAAGTTCGCCTGGCTGGAGCCCTACTGCGCACTTTATCGCTGCTCGGCCGAGACCGATTCGTGGCGCCGCTCTCTGGAGCCGCTGGAGACCTATCGGCTAGGAGGGGATATCACCCAGTTGTTCAACCCTTGATCGCATCGATGCATTCACTCTCCCGGTAGTCCGAGGCAGGGCCTCGGCGGGGACAAGTATTAATTTGAAATGGAACTTTAATGAGGCTTCTCCCATGATTCCGGTAATTCTTTCTGGTGGTAGTGGTTCGCGCTTGTGGCCCCTTTCGCGCAAGCAGTATCCAAAGCAGTTCCTCGCCCTGACCGGCGAGCATTCGCTGTTCCAGCAGACCCTGCAGCGCCTGGACTTCGAAGGTATGCAGAGCCCGCTGATCGTGTGCAACCTTGAGCACCGCTTTATCGTCAACGAGCAACTGGAGCGGATCGGCGTCGAGGGGCACTCGACACTGCTCGAACCCTTCGGCCGCAATACCGCGCCGGCCGTGGCTATGGCCGCCTTGCAACTGCTGGCCGAGGGCCGCGACGAACTGATGCTGGTGCTGCCCGCCGACCATGTGATCGAGGACCAACCGGCGCTGCGCGAGGCACTGGAAGTGGCGCGCGCGGTGGCCGAGGAAGGGGAGATGGTGTTGTTCGGCATCCCGGTCGAGCGTCCCGAGACCGGCTTCGGCTACATCAAGGCGACCCGTGCAGGTGACGCCGGCGGGATGCATCCCGGCGTCTACCGGGTCAGCCACTTCGTCGAGAAGCCCAATGCAGAACTGGCCCGCGAGCTCGTCCGCACGGGTGGCTATTACTGGAACAGCGGCATGTTCCTGTTCCGTGCCAGCCGTTATCTGGACGAGTTGCTCAAGCATGCGCCGGGCATCTACGACGCTTGTGCGCTGGCCCTGGAACGCAGCCACCGCACCGGCAATGTCATAACCATCGATAGCGGCACCTTCGAGTGCTGCCCGGACAACTCCATCGACTACGCGGTGATGGAGAAGACCACCCGCGCTTGCGTGGTGCCGCTCGCCGCCGGCTGGAGCGACGTGGGCAACTGGTCCTCTCTGTCGGACGTGCATGAGAAGGACGAGGCCGGCAACGTGCTCAAGGGCGATGTGATGATCCACGACAGCCGCAATAGCTTCGTCCACAGCAGCAGCAAGCTGGTGGCCTTGGTCGGTGTGGACGATCTGGTGGTAGTGGAAACCAAGGATGCGGTGATGATTACCCACAAGAACTCGGTTCAGGACGTCAAAGCACTGGTCAACAGCCTGGATCTGAAGGGCCGCTCGGAAACCCAGAGCCATTGTGCGGTCAATCGACCTTGGGGCTGCTACGACTCGGTGGATAACGGTACTCGCCATCAGGTCAAGCGCATCACCGTGAAGCCCGGCGCGCAGCTGTCGCTGCAGAAGCACCACCACCGCGCCGAGCACTGGATCGTGGTATCCGGCATCGCCCAGGTGACGTGTGACGATAAGGTCTTCCTGCTGGCCGAAAACCAGTCCACCTACATCCCGATCGCCTCGGTGCACCGCCTGGCCAACCCCGGGAAAATCCCGCTGGAGATCATCGAGGTGCAGTCCGGCAGCTACCTGGGTGAGGACGACATCGAGCGCCTGGAGGATGTCTATGGGCGGACTGGCGAGGCGCTGCCGGCCCCCAAGCTGGTGGTCGGCGTTTGAGCCAAAGCACCCGGGTCAGCCGGTGGATCCCTGCACGCCGATCCCTTGGCTGATTACCGATGCACGTCAGGTGCTGCTCAAAGCAGCGCTTGAACGTTGCTTGGCGTATAGCGCAGTGCTATCACCTGGCGCATAATCAGGGCATGTCCGGGTGTGCTATCCCCGTTTCAGTTTTATACATCGATAACAGGGACGTTTACCGTTGTTAAAAAAGAAAATAGTGTCCGCTTTGATCTTGGTTGGTGCGTCGGTCTTTACAGTATTCAATTTTTTCAGTCTGTTTTTTTCTGGATATTAGCCATCCATTCGGCGATCAGGACGACTGATCGGCGAGCGCGAACTTATGTGCGGTGGTTGTGGCTGAGCAGTCGTTAATGGCTGATTCTGGAAGACTTGGAACTTGATGATTTAAGGAATTCAATTGCTTGTCAGCGTTAAATATGGAGTTGAAAAGTCAGTATGGATACCGAGCACGCTGTACAAGTTATCGCTATCGCCAGCGGTAAGGGCGGTGTAGGCAAAACTACTGTGGCGGTGAATCTATCATTGGCGCTGGCGGAGCTTGGGCGCCGCGTCGTTTTGCTGGATTCAAACCTTGAGTTCCCGAATGTCGACGTCCAATTGGGGCTTGTGCCACGGTATACGCTTGTCGATCTGATCGAGGGCCGCTGTGAATTGTCCGATACCTTGATGGACGGGCCGGGAGGAGTGCGCGTAGTTGCATCTGGTTCAGGTGTCCCGAGTATGGTGCGCCTGTCGCGGGCTCAGCATTCAGGCCTGATACAGGCATTCAGCGAGATAGCGGACAGCCTGGACGTGCTGGTGATCGACACCGCCACGGGTATTGGCGAACCGGTAGTCAGCTTCATTCGAGCTGCCCATGAAGTCTTGGTGATTGTATGCGATGAGCCGGCGTCCATCTCCGGGGCTTACGCGTTGATCAAAGTACTTAATCATGAGCACGGAATGAAGCGCTTCAGGGTGTTGGCCAACATGGAGATCAACCCCCTGGAAGGGCAGAATTTGTTTGCCAAGCTTATTAAACTCACGGACCACTTCCTGGATGTTTTCCTGGAGTATGCGGGAGCAATTCCTTACGACGAATATGTACGTAATGCCGCGCAGACACGGCGGGCGGTTTACGAGAGACATCCGCGATGCAAATGCAGCAAAGCCTTTCAGGAGGTAGCGCTCAAGGCTGACGCGTGGCCATTGCTGGGCGCTCCAAGAGGGCATGTAGAGTTTTTTGTCGAGCGACTTGTTAGCCACTCAAAAAGGTAATAACGCTCTGCTGCTTCGTGTGAATTTTTTTATTGCATTGGGTCAGAGTGTTTATACAGTTTTTACTCCCTGGAGCTACATGAATAAGTTGAAAAAAACGGCGACCCTCGGGTCGCCGTTTTTTTATCTATCAGGCTTTGCGCCAATTCAGAATCATCAGCGTCACCACCCCCGCGACAATCCCCCAGAACGCCGAGCCAATGGAAAACAGCGTCAGCCCCGATGCCGTGACCATGAAGGTGATCAGCGCCGCTTCACGCTCCCGGGTTTCACTCATGGCAATGCTCAGGCCATTGATGATGGAACCGAACAGCGCCAGTGCGGCAATCGACAGCACCAACTCCTTGGGCAAGGCCGCGAACAGCGCCGCCAACGTTGCCCCGAAGACCCCGGCAATGCCGTAGAAAATCCCGCACCAGACCGCCGCGGTGTAGCGCTTGTTGCGATCTTCATGGGCGTGCGGCCCGGTGCAGATTGCTGCGCTGATGGCCGCCAGGTTGATCCCGTGGGAGCCGAACGGTGCCAGCAGCAGCGAGGCAACGCCAGTGGCGGTGATCAGTGGCGAGGCTGGCACGTCATAGCCATCGGCGCGCAGCACCGCGATGCCGGGCATGTTTTGCGAGGTCATGGCCACCACAAACAGCGGGATGCCGATGCTGATGGTCGCGGCGAGGGAAAAGTGCGGGGTGGTCCATACCGGCGTCGCTACTTCGAGGTGGAAGCCGCTGAAGTCCAGCAGGCCCATGAACCCCGACAACGCCGTGCCGATCAACAGCGCCGCCAGCACCGCGTAGCGCGGCGACAGGCGCTTGACCACCAGGTAGGTGAAAAACATCCCCAGGACCAGGCCGGTACGGTGTTGGGCAGCGACGAAGATCTCGCTGCCGATCTTGAACAGGATCCCGGCCAGCAAGGCTGCGGCCAGCGACGCCGGAATGCGTTTGACCAGGCGTTCGAAGCTGCCGGTCATGCCGCAGATCGTTACCAGCACCGCGCAGGTGATGTAGGCCCCAATCGCTTCGCCGTAGCTGACCCCCGACAGGCTGGTGATCAGCAGCGCAGCGCCCGGCGTCGACCAGGCAATGGTAATGGGGGTGCGATAACGCAGGGACAGGCCGATGGAGCACACCGCCATGCCGATCGAGATGGCCCAGATCCACGAGGAAATCTGCCCGCTGGTCAGGCCGGCGGCCTGTCCGGCCTGGAACATCAGCACCAGGGAGCTGGTATAGCCGGTCATCATTGCGATGAAGCCGGCGACAATGGCCGAGGGTGAGGTATCGGCCAGCGGGCGGAGCTGGGTGCGGGTGGCGTCGTTCATGACAGCGCTGTTCCTTGTGTCTTGTAGGCCGCGAGTGAAGCGGGCAGGCGTTTTGCGAGTTCAAGCCTAAACTCAAACGTAACTGATCGTTGCAATACAGCCGGGGGCGTATATGGCCGTACAGTCGTGTTGCCACCTGCAGTTGTGTACAATATGCCGTGTTTTTTACGCGATACTTGCCAGCGACCCACTGTGACGTATTACAGTCACGGTCTCTTCGCCGCAGTTCTCCCGACTCGAGTGCCCATGAACGAACAGTTGCAGCCCCTCAAGAAACAACCGCGAGCAGGCAAAGCCGGCCGCAGCGGAACCCAGGACGATATTGTCTATGCGCATATCTTCGAGGCCATCCTCGAACAGCGCCTGGCGCCCGGTACCAAATTGAGCGAAGAGGCGCTGGGAGAGATTTTCGGGGTCAGCCGCACCATCATTCGCCGCGCCCTGTCGCGCCTGGCCCACGAAGGCGTGGTGCTGTTGCGCCCGAATCGTGGCGCCGTGGTTGCCAGCCCGAGTGTCGACGAAGCGCGCCAGGTGTTCATGGCCCGGCGTCTGGTGGAGCGGGCGATTACTGAACTTGCGGTCGAACACGCCAGCGCCGAAGAGCTGAGCGAGTTGCGCCAGATGGTCAACGACGAGCGCGACAGCTTTTCCCGCGGTGACCGCGGTGCGGGTATCCGCCTTTCCGGGGAGTTTCACCTGAAGCTGGCCGAGGCAGCGAAAAACGCGCCATTGATCAGCTTCCAGCGCAGCCTGGTGTCGCAGACTTCGTTGATCATTGCCCAGTACGAAAGTGGTAACCGCTCGCACTGTTCCTATGACGAACACACCCAGTTGATCGATGCCATCGAAGCCCGCGACGCGACGCTGGCGGTGAACCTGATGATGCATCACATGGATCACATCGACAGCAAGCTCAACCTCGACGAAGAAAGCGCCTCGGACGACCTGCACGCGGTGTTCTCCCATCTGCTGCAGACCAAGAAGCCAGGGCGCTCACCCGCCAAGCTCTGATCCGAAATTGTGTCGCGCCAATCGCGGGCAAGCCCGCTCCCACAAGGTCTGTGGTGTACTGGAATTTTGTAATCACCGAAGATCACTGTGGGAGCGGGCTTGCTCCGGGCGGCGTTCCGACGATAGCAATCTGACAGACAAGAAAAATCCCCCAGGCTGCAAAGCGCAGGGGGATTTTTTATGCCTGTGGAAACCTAGCGCTGGTGCACCAGGTTCCCCGCCGCATAAGTCTGCAGCACCGTCCGGTCATCCCCCAGGGTCATCAATACAAACAGGGTTTCGGCGATGTTGTTCGCCTGTTGCAGGCGGTAGCTGAGCAGCGGAGTGGCGTGATAATCGAGCACCAGGAAGTCGGCGTCGGTGCCCGGTTGCAGGGTCCCGATCCGGTCTTCCAGGCGTAGCGCGCGGGCGCCGCCGAGGGTCGCCAGGTACAGCGACTTGAACGGACTCAGGCGTGCGCCTTGCAGTTGCATGACTTTGTAGGCTTCGTTGAGGGTGTGTAGCAGCGAGAAGCTGGTGCCAGCGCCCACATCGGTACCGAGACCGACGAGGAGGTTGTGTTTCTCGGCCATCGGCAGGTTGAACAGGCCGCTGCCGAGGAAGAAGTTGGAAGTCGGGCAGAACGCCACCGCCGAGCCGGTCTCGGCCAGCCGTGCACATTCGTCGTCACACAGGTGCACGCCATGGGCGAACACCGAGCGCTCACCCAGCAACTGGTAATGGTCGTAGACATCCAGGTAGCCCTTGCGCTCCGGGAACAGTTCCTTGACCCATTCGATCTCCTGCAGGTTTTCACTGATGTGGGTCTGCATGTACAGGTCGGGGTACTCGCTGAGCAACTGGCCGGCGAGGGTCAGTTGCTCCGGGGTGCTGGTCGGCGCAAAGCGTGGGGTCACTGCGTAGTGCAGGCGGCCCTTGCCGTGCCAGCGCTCGATCAGCACCTTGCTTTGCTCGTAGCTGGATTCAGCGGTGTCGGTCAGGTAGTCCGGCGCGTTGCGGTCCATCATCACCTTGCCGGCGATCATCCGCAGGTCGAGTTTTTGCGCCTGCTCGAAGAACGAGTCCACCGATTGCGGGTGCACGCTGCCGAACACCAGGGCAGTGGTGGTGCCGTTGCGCAGCAGTTCCTTGATGAAGATCCCGGCGACTTCTTCGGCGTGGGCCTTGTCGGCGAACTGGCTTTCGCAAGGGAAGGTGTAGGTGTTGAGCCAGTCCAGCAATTGTTCGCCATACGCACCGACCATGCCGGTTTGCGGCAGGTGGATGTGGGTGTCGATGAAGCCAGGGGTAATCAAGGCGTCTTTGTGGTGGACCACTTCAATGTCCGCCGGCAGGCTGGCCAGCAGCTCGCTGGCATGGCCGAGGGCGCTGATCCGGCCGTTTTCGGTGACCAGCAAGCCATCTTCGAAATACTGGTAAGAGGCTTCAATGCCGACCACGGCAGGGTCGGCGATGCTGTGCAGGATGGCGGCGCGGTAGGCTTTGCGAGTCGAAGGCATGGGGGTTCTCAGTTCGTGGCTTGACTGCGGCGTGAGGCGGGCAGCAGTTTGGCAATGGGTTCGGCGCGAGCGGTGCCCTGGCCGAAATTCGCGTTATAGGTGGCGATGATTTCGCCGGCGATGGAGATGGCAATTTCCACAGGCAATTTGCCTTTGACTTCGCCGATGCCCATCGGGCAACGCATGCGTTGCACGGTGCTGGTGTCGAATCCGCGATCGCGCAGGCGGTGTTCGAACTTCACGCGCTTGGTCTTCGAGCCGATCAGGCCGAAATAGGCGAAGTCGTTGCGCTTGAGGATGGCGGCCGTGAGCTCCAGGTCGAGCTGGTGATTGTGGGTCATGACGATGCAGTAGCTGCCCGCCGGCAGGTCGTCGATTTCGTCCACCGGGTCTTCGCTGACGATTTTACGCACGCCATGGGGAATGTGTTCCGGGAACTCGGCATCCCGCGAGTCGATCCAGCGCACCCGGCAGGGCAGGCTGGCGAGCAGGGGCACCAGGGCGCGGCCGACATGACCGGCGCCAAACACGGCGATCTGTGCCTGCACCTGGCCCATGGGTTCGAACAACAGCACGGTGGCGCCGCCACAGCACTGGCCGAGGCTAGCGCCGAGGCTGAAGCGCTCCAGGTGGGTGTCCTGCTTGCCGCTGGACAGCATCTGCCGGGCGATCTGCATCGCCTTGTATTCCAGATGCCCGCCACCGATGGTGTCGTAGGTGTGCGTGGCGCTGATGACCATTTTCGAGCCAGCGTTGCGCGGCGTCGAGCCGAGCTCTTCGATGATGGTCACCAGGACGCAGGCTTCGCCCTGGGATTGCAGGTCGGCGAGGGCGTCGATCCAGTTGTACATGTTCACCTCGACATCTGTGTGTCTGTTAGTCCGCTATCGCGAGCAAGCTCGCTCCCACATTGGATCTGTACAGGTCTATCAGTCAGCACATGACCCTGTGGGAGCGGGCTTGCCCGCGAAGGGCGCGACGCAGTCTCAAAGCGGAGCCAACTCAGACTCAGTTTCGACTGGCTTCACCGCCTTCAACTGGCGCATCTGTTCACAGCCCCACAACACCCGTTCCGGGGTCGCCGGTGCGTCGATCCTTGGTTGGTGCCGGTAGTCGCCCAGGCTCGCCACCGCGTCCTTGATCGCACACCAGGCGGCGATGCCGAGCATGAACGGCGGCTCGCCCACGGCCTTGGAGTGGAACACCGTGTCTTCCGGGTTCTTGCGGTTTTCCACCAGCTTGACCCGCAGGTCCAGCGGCATGTCGGCCACCGCCGGGATCTTGTAGCTGGCCGGGCCGTTGGTCATCAGCTTGCCCTTGTTGTTCCACACCAGCTCTTCCATGGTCAGCCAGCCCATGCCCTGGATGAAACCGCCTTCGACCTGGCCGATGTCGATGGCCGGGTTCAGCGAGGCGCCGACATCATGCAGGATGTCGGTGCGCAGCATTTTGTATTCGCCGGTCAGGGTGTCGATGAGCACTTCGCAGCAGGCCGCACCGAAGGCGAAGTAGTAGAACGGCCGACCACGGGCCTGGCTGCGGTCGTAGAAGATTTTCGGAGTCTTGTAGAAGCCGGTGCTGGACAGCGAGACCTGAGCGAAATACGCCTGCTGGATCAGCGCTTCGAAGGTCAGGATGTGATCCCGAATCCGCACGTGGCCGTTGTGGAACTCCACGTCGGCTTCACTGACTTCATACTTGCGCGCGGCGAACTCCACGAGGCGCTGCTTGATGATTTCTGCGGCATTCTGCGCCGCCTTGCCATTGAGGTCGGCACCGCTGGAGGCGGCGGTCGGCGAGGTGTTCGGCACCTTGTCGGTGTTGGTCGCGGTGATTTGTACGCGATCGATTTCCACCTGGAACACTTCGGCCACCACCTGCGCGACCTTGATGTTCAGGCCCTGGCCCATCTCGGTGCCGCCATGGTTGAGGTGGATGCTGCCGTCGGTGTAGACGTGGATCAGTGCGCCCGCCTGGTTGAGGAAGCTGGCAGTGAAGGAAATGCCGAATTTCACCGGGGTCAGCGCCAGGCCCTTTTTCAGGATCGGGCTGTTGGCGTTGTAGCGGCGGATCGCTTCGCGACGCTCGGCGTACTGGCTGCTTTCTTCCAGTTCCGCGGTCATTTCCTCGAGCATGTTGTGCTCGACGGTCTGGTAGTAGTGGGTGACGTTGCGCTCGGTCTTGCCGTAGTAGTTGGCCTTGCGCACGGCCAGCGGGTCGAGCCCCAGGTGACGGGCAATGGCGTCCATCACTTCTTCGATGGCGACCATCCCCTGAGGGCCGCCGAAACCACGGTAGGCGGTGTTCGAGGCGGTGTTGGTCTTGCAGCGGTGACCATTGATGGTCGCATCGCCCAGGTAGTACGAGTTGTCGGAGTGGAACATCGCCCGGTCGACGATGGAGGCCGACAGGTCCGGCGAGCAACCGCAGTTGCCCGCCAGGTCGAGGGCGATACCGTGCAGGCGCCCGCTGTTGTCGAAGCCGACGTCGTACTCGACGTAGAACGGGTGGCGCTTGCCGGTCATCAGCATGTCTTCGACCCGCGGCAGGCGCATCTTGGTCGGTTGGCCCGTCAGGTGGGCGATCACCGCGCACAGGCACGCCGGGCTGGCGGCCTGGGTTTCCTTGCCGCCGAAACCGCCGCCCATGCGGCGCATGTCGACCACGATCTTGTTCATCGACACGTCGAGGACTTCGGCCACCAGCTTCTGCACTTCGGTGGGGTTCTGGGTCGAGCAGTAGACGATCATGCCGCCATCTTCCGTCGGCATCACCGAGGAAATCTGGGTTTCCAGGTAGAAGTGTTCCTGGCCGCCAATGTGCAGCGTGCCCTGGATGCGATGCTCGGCGGTGGCCAGCGCAGTGGCCGAGTCGCCGCGCTGGTGGGTGTGGCTGTCGAGTACGAAGTGGCGTTTGCGCAGGGCTTCGACCACGTCCAGCACCGGTTCCAGGTCTTCGTATTCGATGATCGCGGCCATGGCGGCCTTGCGCGCGGTTTCCAGGTCTTTCGCCGCGACGGCGAGCACCGGTTGACCGACGAATTGCACGTCATCGATCGCCAGCAGCGGGTCGCCCGGCAACAGCGGCCCGATGTCTTTCAGGCCCGGCACGTCTGCATGGGTAATGGCAATGCGCACGCCTTCGAAGGCGTAGCAGGGCTGGGTGTCGATGCTGATGATTTTCGCGTGGGCGCGGTCCGACAGGCGTGCATAGACGTGCAGCTGATTGGGAAACTCCAGCCGGTCATCGATGTACTGGGCTTCACCGGACACGTGTTTGGCGGCGCTGTCGTGCTTGACGCTACGGCCGACCCCGGTGGTCAGGTCCTTGGCGAACAGTTCAGCCAGTTCGGCCTGGGTCTTCTCTACGGCGTGATGATTAGACATAAGCGGTCACCCGGGTCTCGATGTGCGGTGTTTGCAGCTCGATGAAATACTTGCGCAGCAGGTTCTGCGCGCTGAGCAGGCGGTATTCCTTGCTGGCGCGAAAGTCCGAGAGCGGGGTGAAATCTTCGGCCAGGGCCGCGCACGCGGCTTCGACGGTGGCATGGTTCCAGGTCGAACCGAGCAGTGCCGCTTCGCAGCTTTTGGCTCGTTTCGGGGTGGCGGCCATACCGCCGAAGGCGACGCGGGCGTCAGCGATCACGCCGTTGTCGATGCGCAGGTTAAAGGCGGCGCAGACCGCGGAAATATCATCGTCCAGGCGCTTGGACACTTTATAGGCGCGGAACTGCTGCACGGCACTGGCGCGCGGCACAATGATCTTCTCGATGAACTCGCTTTCCTGGCGCGCGGTAACCCGGTAATCGATGAAGTAGTCTTCCAGGGCCAGGGTGCGGCGGGTGTTGCCTTTGCACAGCACGATCTGTGCGCCCAGGGCGATCAGCAGCGGTGGCGAGTCGCCGATGGGCGAGGCATTGCCGATGTTGCCACCCAGGGTGCCCTGGTTGCGGATCTGCAGCGAGGCGAAGCGTTGCAGCAGTTCGCCGAAGTCCGGGTATTGGGCCTTGAGGGCCTCGTAGCAGTCGGAGAGGGCGGTGGCCGCGCCGATTTCCAGGCGATCGGCAAAGTGTTCGATGCGCTTCATTTCGGCGACATTGCCGACGTAGATCATCACTGGCAGGGTGCGGTGGAACTGGGTGACTTCCAACGCCAGGTCAGTGCCGCCGGCCAACAGCCGGGCTTGCGGATAGGCGTCATAGAGGTCGGCCAGGTCAGCCACGGTCAACGGCACCAGGCAACGTTTGTCGCCGCAGTTGAGTTCACCGATGTCGGTGGGGGCGATGGCCTTCAGGCGGGCGATGGTCTCGGCTTCACGGGCATCGAACTGGTCGGGCTGTTTGCCGCAGCAGGACTGTTCGGCGGCTTCGAGAATCGGCCGGTAGCCGGTGCAGCGGCAGAGGTTGCCGGCGAGGGCTTCATGGGCCTTGTGGGCGTCGGGTTGGTCGCTGTTTTTCTGCAGGGCGAACAACGACATGACAAACCCCGGCGTGCAGAAGCCGCACTGCGAGCCGTGGCATTCGACCATGGCCTTCTGCACGCTGTGCAGTTGGCCCTGATGCTTGAGGTCTTCGACGCTGATCAACTGTTTGCCATGCAGCGAGGAGACAAACGTCAGGCACGAGTTGAGGCTGCGATAGCGAATATGTTCGCGGCCGGCGTCATCACTTTGCAGTTCACCGACCACCACAGTGCACGCGCCACAGTCACCGCTGGCGCAACCTTCTTTGGTGCCGGACTTGCCCAAGTGCTCGCGCAGGTAGTTGAGCACAGTCAGGTTGGGGTCCAGGGCGTGCTCGCTACGGAGTTCCTGGTTGAGTAAAAACTGGATCACGGAAGGCCTCGCAGACTCATTATTGTTGTTAACCGTTATGACCTGAATTTATCAGGTCTGACTTTTCGGTCAATGGTTTTCTGACTTAAAGGTCAGGAAATTACCTTTTGTCGATCAGCAACCTCATGCTTTGAGTATTGACCCTCTGGGCCCAGCTCGCTTTTTGCTTGAATCGTGCCAATTTCCACTGGCCGGGCCCTGCATCATCCACTACCAAGTGCGCTACACTGCGCCGCTTGTACAGATCGAAGAGTTTGAAGGAAAACCATGACGTTCAAGGCGCCGGACAGCCTCGCCGAGCAAATTGCTCAACACCTCGCCGAACGCATCATTCGCGGCGAAATGAAGCCAGGAGAGCGCATCCAGGAACAGAAGGTCACGCTGGCGCTCAATGTCAGCCGCGGTTCGGTCCGTGAAGCCTTGCTGATCCTCGAACGACGCCACCTGATCGCGATCCTGCCGCGACGCGGCGCCCATGTCACCGAGCTCACCGCGCACAAGGTGCAGAGCCTGTGCACCCTGATGAGCGAGCTGTACATCCTGCTGGGCAACGCCGTGGCCAATGGCTGGCGCGTCCAGGCCGACATGGCGCCCTTCGTGCAGATCCAGCAGCGCCTGAACGCCAGCTACGAACGCCAGGACATCCGCACCTTCGTCGACGACAGCTTCAATGTGATGCGCGCCGCGTACCCGTTCGCCAATAACCCCTACCTGCAGGAGACTGTCGAGAACCTGCAGCCGGCCATGAGTCGCGCGTATTTCCTGGCCCTGGAACAACGCAAGGCGGAAATGAGCGAGTTCCTCGAACTGTTCGAACGCCTGCTCGCCGCCGTGCTCGCCCGTGACCTGCCACAGATCCGCATCGTGCTCTCGGCCTACGCCCAGCGCAGTTGCGACCTGGTGCTGTCTGCCTTGCCGGCGGCCTGAGCGTGCGGCTCAAGTGCATCAAACTGGCGGGGTTCAAATCCTTCGTCGACCCGACCACGGTGAACTTCCCCAGTAACATGGCGGCGGTGGTCGGGCCCAATGGCTGCGGCAAGTCGAACATCATCGACGCCGTACGTTGGGTGATGGGCGAGAGCTCGGCGAAGAACCTGCGTGGCGAGTCGATGACCGACGTCATCTTCAATGGCTCCACCAGCCGCAAGCCGGTGAGCCAGGCCAGCATCGAACTGGTGTTCGACAACTCCGACGGTACCTTGCTCGGTGAATACGCCGCCTATGCGGAGATTTCGATTCGCCGCAAAGTCACCCGCGACAGCCAGACCACCTATTACCTCAACGGCACCAAGTGCCGGCGCCGCGACATCACCGACATTTTCCTCGGCACTGGCCTGGGTCCGCGCAGTTACTCGATCATCGAACAGGGGATGATCTCCAAGCTGATCGAGTCCAAGCCCGAAGACCTGCGCAACTTCATCGAGGAAGCGGCGGGGATCTCCAAATACAAGGAGCGTCGGCGCGAGACGGAAAACCGGATCCGCCGCACCCACGAAAACCTTGAGCGCCTGACCGACCTGCGCGAAGAGCTGACGCGTCAGCTCGAACGCTTGCACCGCCAGGCCGAGTCCGCCAAGAAGTATCAGGAATACAAAGCCGAGGAGCGTCAGCTCAAGGCCCAGCTGTCGGCGCTGCGTTGGCAGGCCTTGAACGAGCAGGTCGGCCAGCGTGAAGCGATCATCGGTAATCAGGAAGTCAGTTTCGAAGCCCTGG
Organism: Pseudomonas sp. S04; assembly: GCF_009834545.1. Classification (NCBI taxonomy): domain Bacteria; kingdom Pseudomonadati; phylum Pseudomonadota; class Gammaproteobacteria; order Pseudomonadales; family Pseudomonadaceae; genus Pseudomonas; species Pseudomonas sp. S04. Next base: position 4,218,206 of record NZ_CP019427.1, on the reverse strand, counting down.
TGGCCGAGCAGCGCAATGCCGATGCGAGCATCGAACGCTTGCGTGACGGGCACCACGATCTCTCCGAACGCTTCAATCTGGTGCAGGGGCGCTTTTATTCGGTTGGCGGCGACATCGCCCGGGTCGAGCAGAGTATCCAGCACGGCCAGCAACGCTTGCGCCAGCTGCAGGACGATCTCAAGGAAGCCGAGCGCGCGCGCCTGGAAACCGAATCCCACCTGGGCCATGACCGCACGCTGCTGCTGACCCTGGGCGAAGAGTTGGACATGCTGACCCCGGAGCAGGAAATCACCAGCGCCGCGGCCGAGGAAGCCGCAGCCGCGCTGGAAGAATCCGAAACCACCATGCATGGCTGGCAGGAGCAGTGGGACGCTTTCAACCTCAGTTCGGCCGAGCCCCGACGCCAGGCCGAGGTGCAGCAGTCGCGCATTCAGCAGTTGGAAACCAGCGTCGAGCGCTTGGCCGAGCGCCAACGCCGCCTGGCCGAGGAGCGCGACCTGCTCGCGGCGGACCCGGAAGACGCGGCAATCATGGAGCTGGGCGAGCAACTCGCCGCCAGCGAAGCAACCCTCGAGGACTTGCAGGCCAGCGAGCAGGCCCAGGTCGAGCGCCTTGAACAGTTGCGCCAGGAGCTCCAGCAGGCCTTGCACAATCAGCAGCAGGCCCAGGGCGACCTGCAACGACTCAATGGTCGCCTGGCGTCGCTGGAAGCCTTGCAGCAAGCCGCGCTCGACCCGGGTACCGGCACGGCGCAATGGTTGCGTGAGCAAGAACTGGCCGAGCGCCCGCGCCTGGCCGAGGGCCTGAGCGTGCAGGCGGGCTGGGAGCTGGCGGTGGAAACCGTGCTTGGCGCCGACTTGCAGGCAGTGCTGGTGGACGATTTTGCCGGCCTCGACCTGGCTGGGTTTGCCCAGGGCGATTTGCGCCTGCTCAGCCCGGGCATCGACGGTGTGCGGGTGGCAGGCAGCTTGCTGGACAAGGTCGAGGCGCAGATCGACCTGTCGCCGTGGCTGGGCCAGGTCAAGCCGGTGGAAACCCTTGAGCAGGGCTTGGCCTTGCGCGGCCAGTTGGCGGCCGGCGAAAGCCTGATCAGCCGCGACGGCTACTGGATCGGCCGGCACTTTTTGCGCGTGCGTCGCGCCAGCGAAGCCGAAAGCGGGGTGTTGGCCCGTGGCCAGGAAATCCAGGCCCTGGGCCTGGAGCGCGAGGAGCGTGAAGCCACGGTCGAACAGCTTGAAACCACCCTGCAGAACCTGCGCGCCCAGCAGCGGCAACAGGAAAACGGCCGCGAACACCTGCGCCGCCTGCTGCAGGACGAAGCGCGCCAGCAGGGCGAGCTCAAGGCGCAATTGTCCGCGGGCAAGGCCAAGGCCGAGCAGTTGACCTTGCGCCGTACCCGGCTCGACGAAGAGTTGGTGGAGCTGGGCGAGCAGCGCGAGCTCGAACATGAACAGATCGGCGAGTCGCGCCTGCAATTGCAAGGCGCCCTCGACAGCATGGCCCTGGACACCGAGCAGCGCGAGTTGCTGCTGGCCCAGCGCGACAGCCTGCGCGAGCGCCTCGATCGGGTGCGCCAGGAAGCCCGGCAGCACAAGGATCATGCGCACCAGTTGGCGGTGCGCCTGGGTTCACTCAAGGCGCAACACGATTCCACCCGCCAGGCCCTGGAACGCCTGGAGCTGCAGTCCGAGCGCCTGACCGAAAAGCGTGAACAGCTGAGCCTCAACCTGGAGGAGGGTGAAGCGCCGCTGGAAGAGTTGCGGCTCAAGCTCGAAGAACTGCTCGACAAGCGCATGAGTGTCGATGAAGAACTGCGCACCGCCCAGGTCGCGCTGGAGGAGGCCGACCGTGAGCTGCGCGAGGCCGAGAAGCGGCGCACCCAGGCGGAACAGCAGTCGCAGTTGATCCGCAGCCAGCTCGAGCAGCAGCGCATGGAATGGCAGGCCCTGACCGTGCGCCGCAAAACCCTGCAGGAGCAATTGCTCGAAGACGGCTATGACCTGCACGGCGTGCTCGCGACCCTGGTGGCCGAGGCGAACGAGAACGACGCCGAAGAAGAACTTGAGCGCATCGCCGCACGGATTCAGCGCCTGGGGGCGATCAACCTGGCGGCCATCGACGAATATCAGCAACAGTCCGAGCGTAAACACTATCTCGACGCCCAGGACGCCGACCTGGTGGAAGCCCTCGATACCCTGGAAAACGTCATTCGCAAGATCGACAAGGAAACCCGCAATCGCTTCAAGGACACCTTTGATCAGATCAACGGTGGTTTGCAGGCCTTGTTTCCAAAAGTTTTCGGTGGCGGCAGCGCTTATTTGGAACTGACGGGCGAAGATCTACTCGATACAGGGGTGACAATCATGGCGCGTCCACCCGGGAAGAAGAACAGCACCATCCATTTGCTCTCTGGCGGCGAAAAAGCCCTGACCGCATTGGCCCTGGTATTTGCCATCTTCAAACTCAATCCTGCGCCGTTCTGTATGCTCGATGAAGTTGACGCCCCGCTGGATGACGCTAACGTTGGACGCTACGCAAGACTGGTCAAAGAGATGTCGCAGACGGTGCAGTTCATCTATATCACCCACAACAAGATCGCCATGGAAATGGCCGACCAGTTGATGGGGGTGACGATGCACGAGCCCGGTTGTTCGCGTCTGGTGGCTGTGGATGTCGAGGAGGCGATGGCGATGGTGGACGCCTGACGTCCTGGGTTTAAGCCATATGTTTATGGGAAGTAAGGATTTTTACCGGTACGGATTACTGGCCAATCGACATATTCGCTGAAGCCACTGTGACAGACGGTGTAAAGTTACCTTTGGTCGTGCTAGTTTAATGTCAATTTATCGTGTACGTGGGCAAAACGCCTGTCAGAACATAGAGTTGGCGCCACGTTTTAAAGCGGTTTACAGCTTGTAAACCCCTTATTTTTCAGCATTTTTTATAGAGGCACGGGATTACATGGAAATCGGTCTGCGCGAGTGGCTGATCGTCATCGGCATCATAGTCATTGCCGGTATTCTTTTTGATGGCTGGCGGCGCATGCGCGGCGGCAAGGGCAAACTCAAGTTTCGCCTGGACCGCAGCCTGTCCAATCTGCCGGACGAGGACAGCGGTGCCGAACTGCTGGGCCCGCCGCGGGTGCTCGATAACCACAAAGAGCCGCAACTGGACGAGCACGACCTGCCGTCGGTCAGCATGCCTGCCCGTGAGCCCCGCGAGTCGGGCTCCAAGCGTGGCAAGCGTGGCCACGGCGAGCCGGCGCAAGGCGACTTGAACCTTAATCTGGACCTGGACGGCGGCCCGAGCTTCAGCAGCCGTGACGGCGATTTCCCGGATGAAACCAAGGCCTCGAGCGGGGCGGCGAGCAAGGACCAACCGCAAGCCGAAGAAGTGCTGGTGATCAGCGTGATCTGCCGTGATGCCGGTGGCTTCAAGGGCCCGGCGCTGTTGCAGAACATTCTCGAAAGTGGCCTGCGTTTCGGCGAGATGGATATTTTCCACCGCCACGAAAGCATGGCGGGCAACGGCGAAGTCCTGTTCTCCATGGCTAACGCAGTCAAGCCGGGTATTTTTGACCTGGACGACATCGACCACTTCAGCACCCCGGCGGTCAGCTTCTTCCTTGGCCTGCCGGGTCCGCGTCATCCGAAGCAGGCGTTCGATGTGATGGTCGCCGCTGCACGCAAGTTGTCCCAGGAGCTCAATGGCGAGCTCAAGGACGATCAGCGCAGCGTCCTGACGGCACAGACCATCGAACACTACCGTCAGCGCATCGTCGAATTCGAGCGTCGCGCCCTGACCCAGAAGCGCTGAAATTGGCAATGTGTGGGATACCTCCCGCACCCTGCAGGCGCTGAGCCAGCTCAGCGCCTGCAGTGAATTTGTCCGCATCAACAGATTGAGCAGCCTCGGCTGCTCTTTTGCTTTATGAGAGAACACCCATGAACGCCGCCGAAAAACGCATTCTAGAGCTTCGCGCTGAACTGGATCTGCACAACTACCGCTACCACGTGCTGGACGAGCCGAGCATTCCGGACGCCGAGTACGATCGGTTGTTCCATGAGCTCAAGGCGCTGGAGGCGGCCAACCCGCAACTGATCAGCAGCGACTCGCCGACCCAGCGCGTGGGCAGTGCGGCGCTCTCGGCATTTACCCAGGTGCGTCACGAAGTGCCGATGCTGAGCCTGGGCAACGCCTTCGAAGAAACCGATATGCGCGAGTTCGATCGCCGGGTCACCGAAGGCCTGGACTTGCCGGTCGGTGATCTGTTTGGCGGCGGCGCCGAAGTGGAGTACAGCTGCGAGCCCAAGCTCGATGGCCTGGCGGTCAGCCTGCTGTATCAGGATGGCCTGCTGGTACGAGGCGCTACCCGCGGCGACGGCACCACGGGGGAAGACATCAGCGTCAATGTGCGCACGGTGCGCAATATTCCCCTCAAGCTGCAGGGCAGCGGCTGGCCGGCGACCCTGGAAGTGCGCGGCGAAGTCTATATGTCCAAGGCCGGTTTCGAGCGCCTGAATGCCACGCAACTGGAAGTGGGCGGCAAGACCTTCGCCAACCCGCGCAATGCCGCCGCCGGCAGCTTGCGCCAGTTGGATTCGAAAATCACCGCCAGCCGGCCGCTGGAGTTCTGCTGCTACGGCATCGGCCAGGTGTCGGCGGACATTGCCGACACGCACATCGGCAATCTGCAGCAACTCAAGGCCTGGGGCATGCCGGTCAGTCGTGAACTGAAACTGGCCAAGGGCATCGGCGAATGCCTGGACTACTACCGCGATATCGGTGAGCGGCGCAATGCACTGCCTTACGAGATCGATGGCGTGGTGTTCAAGGTCAACAGTATCGCCGCGCAGCGTGAGCTGGGCTTCCGTGCCCGTGAGCCGCGCTGGGCGATTGCCCATAAATTCCCGGCCATGGAAGAACTCACCGAACTGCTCGACGTGGAATTCCAGGTCGGCCGCACTGGAGCGGTGACGCCGGTGGCGCGCCTCAAGCCGGTGAAAGTGGCGGGTGTGACGGTGTCCAATGCGACGCTGCACAACATGGACGAAGTGGCGCGCCTGGGCCTGATGATCGGCGATACGGTGATCATTCGCCGGGCCGGTGATGTGATTCCGCAGGTGGTCCAGGTGGTCGCCGAGCGGCGTCCGGCCGATGCCCGGCCGGTGCAGATTCCCGAGAGTTGCCCGGTCTGTGGCTCCCACGTCGAGCGCACGCAGTTGATCAAGCGCAGCAAGGGGCGCGAAACCGTCAGCGAGGGCGCGGTGTACCGCTGCGTCGGACGCTTGGCCTGTGGGGCGCAGCTCAAGCAGGCGATCATCCATTTCGTTTCGCGACGGGCCATGGACATTGAAGGCCTGGGCGAAAAGAGCGTCGAGCAGTTGGTCGATGAAGGCCTGGTCAGCTCACCGGCGGACCTGTATGGGCTGACGTTCGAGCAGATCGTCGACCTGGAAGGTTTTGCCGAGCTGTCGAGCAAGAACCTGCTGGCGGCCATTGCCGACAGCAAGCGCCAGAGCCTGGCACGGTTTATCTATGCGCTGGGCATTCCGGATGTCGGTGAGGAGACCGCCAAGGTCCTGGCGCGCTCGCTGGGCTCGCTGGAGCGCGTGCAGCAGGCATTGCCGCAAGTGCTGACGTACTTGCCGGATGTTGGTCTGGAGGTCGCTCACGAGATCCACAGCTTCTTCACCGACAACCACAACCAGCAGGTGATCAAGCAGCTATTGGCGCATGGCCTGGAGATTCAGGACCAGGGCGAGTTGGGCGCCGAGTTTGCGGCGAGCACCACCCTCGGTGGCCTGCTCGACAAGTTGCACATTCCTTCGGTCGGTCCGGGCGGGGCGCAGAAGCTGGCCGACAAGTTCGGTTCGCTGCAGGCGGTGATCGACGCGGACTGGCTGGACATGCGCCAGGCACTGCCGGAGAAGCAGGCCAACGCGGTGCGCGAGTTTTTTGCGATCGAGGACAATCGCCAGCAAGCCCTGGCGGCCGAACAGCAGTTGCGTGACTTCGGCATGCATTGGCAGAGCGAGAAGAAGGTCGTCGAAGGCTTGCCGCTGGCCGGGCAGACCTGGGTGCTCACCGGTTCCCTGGAGCTGATGAGCCGCGACGTCGCCAAGGATAAGCTGGAAAGCCTGGGCGCCAAGGTTGCGGGCTCGGTGTCGGCCAAGACGTTCTGTGTGGTGGCGGGGCCGGGCGCCGGCTCGAAACTGGTCAAGGCCAATGAGCTAGGGCTCAAGGTGTTGGATGAAGAGGCATTCGTCGGGTTCTTGGCTGGGCACGGTATTGCTGTGTGATCCTCTTCGTGGGCGAGTCGCTGTGGGAGCGGGCGCCCGCTTGCGGCTTGCCCGCGATGAAGTGCTTGGCGACAACCGAATGCTCGGAGGGAACGATAGTCGCTGCGCCAGGATCTAGACTTGGCCAGCCCCCAGGAAGAGATCGCCATGTACCGTTTCTTCGAGCAGCTCAGTGCGCGGATCGCCGCGCCCTTCATCGGCGACAGTTCACGCAACAGCAAGGTCTGGCCGTGTCGGTGCGGGCAGTCGCTGTTTTTTCGCAACAGCCAGTGCCTGGCCTGTTCCGCAGCCCTGGGCTACCAACCTGAGCAAAGCCGCTTGTCGTCGCTGCAGCCCGGCCCGCAGCCGGACACCTGGCAGTTGGACGCCGACCCTGGGGCTGGGCTGTTCCGTCGCTGCGCCAACCTCGATACCCCGGCAGCCTGCAACTGGCTGCTGCCGGCCGATGATCCGCAGTTGCACTGCATTGCCTGCCGCCTGAACCGGACCATTCCCGACCTGTCCATCGCGCAAAATCACGAACACTGGCGCAAGGTGGAGATCGCCAAGCGCCGGCTGGTCGCGCAATTGCTCGACCTCGGGTTACAGGTTATCGACCGGTCCATCGACGAAGAGCGCGGACTGGCCTTTGACTTTGTCAGCATCGATCTCGAAGGCAAGTCGCCGATGACCGGGCACGCCAGCGGCCTGGTGACCCTGGATATCCGCGAGGCTGACGACGCGCACCGCGAACGGGTGCGGGTGCAGATGGGCGAGCCCTACCGCACCCTGTTGGGGCACTTGCGGCATGAGGTCGGACATTATTACTGGGATCGCCTGATAGCCAACGGTCCGTGGCTCGAGGGCTTTCGTCAGGTATTCGGCGATGAGCGCACCAGTTATGCCGAGGCGCTGGAGCGGCATTATCAGCAGGGCGCCCCGGCGGATTGGCAGCAAAGCCACGTCAGTGCCTATGCCACCATGCACCCCTGGGAAGACTGGGCGGAAACCTGGGCGCATTACCTGCACATGATGGACGCGGTGGACACGGCGCTGGGTTTGGGCATGAGCGCTCGGCAGATGGACTTCGACTACCCGGCATTTCCTTGCAGCGTGCTCTATGACCCGCAGCACCCTGGCGGCGCGGCGTTCCTGTCGTTCGTCAATGCCTGGATCGAACTGGCAGGCATGCTCAACGAACTGTCGCGCAGCATGGGCCAGCCGGACTTCTACCCCTTCGTCCTGCCGCCAGCGGTCATCGGCAAACTGCATTTCATTCACCTGGTGATCCAGCAAGAGGGCGGCCGGGCCGACCAGGCAGTGCAAAGCCTGTAGCCCGCGTTACAGGGGGGCGCGCAATTTCCGTAGCAGCTGCCGAGCCCGCGAGGCTGCGTTCGGCCGCGCAGCGGCCGCCATGCGCTGAATCAGGTCCGTCAAGTGAGCAGGGGCGACGACGGCTAAGCCGCCGAACGCAGGCTGCGCCAGCGGATACACGTCCTGATCTTGCAGGGCTATCGCATGTCATTGAAGCGGCTCATTTTTTTTAATCCGCGGGAACGGTTGTAACTTCGTCTCAGATAGGTACAATGGCGCGGCTCGCCGACTGGTGAGTGTCGTTATGGTGACCCCATCGGTCCCCCCGCAACGATTACCCGTGAACCTGGTCAGATCCGGAAGGAAGCAGCCACAGCGGGAACATTGTGTGCCGGGGTGTGGCTGGTGGGGTTACCACCTTAACGCCTTGCTACAGCCTTGCTGGCAATCGCCAGTCCATCCGCGCTGTCAGCTTCTTCTCCTGAATCCTGCTGTTTGTTGCCCTCCGAGCGTTTCTCGGTCCAGGGTGTTTTCTGCTGTCTGCCCCCAGCGTCGTCGCTAACAGGTGCCGGGCTTTTTTGCGGGCGCGTGAACGACACAGCAGAGGCAGCGAAAAACGTTGCCTCTGCTGTTGGTTGTATGTGGCGCTAAGGCTTGGACAAGGCGTGATCAACCGCTGCGATCAGCTTTCCCAGATCCTTTGGGGGGGCTTTGTGTACGACACCAAACAGATAGGCTCGCTGTTCGTCTTCGTCGCCAAAGTCGGCGAAAAACACTTTGAGCTTCACTCCCAGTGCGCTGGCAAGCATGAACAGGGCTTCAACGCTGGGGGTATAGGTGCCGGTTTCGAAGCGGCTGATGGTTTTAGGGTCAAAACCGGTTCTTTCGCCGAGTTCAGCCTGAGTTAGCCCCGCTACCTTGCGATAACGTTTGATGGCTGGACCCAAACTTGAAATGTGCATCGCTCAATTCCCATTTAGAATCAAGAACTTAACGACAGATTTTGACATTGCACAACTGCATGATTCATCACCTTGCTTTCATATATGTGATGTATTTCGTAGAATTGGCGCTTGATACGAGCATTGGGTGGCTAAAGATCCGCAGTTGGGGCGATGTGAAACAGCCATCATTGCGCAGGTTTCCTCTGTACGGGAAGCGGCAAAAATGAACCAGATGGCTGGTTGAGTGTCGACCGTGCGGATTTTTGTCTGACTGGTTAGAAGCCTTTAAGGCTAGTTGGTCTTCGCCCGTTCGGGGGCCATCACCTGCTGTTCATGGAGTGTTAATGTGCATCTGAATATGCCAGCCCGCACGATTAAAAGGACTTTGCCTGCGCTGCCTCCCCGGCGGCGACCTGCCGAGCCATTCTGCTACGCCCCCCATACCTCTTCCAAGCGTTGCGCGCTGGTCGAGCGGTACTACCGCTAGCCACCACAGGCCGAACTCATGGACGAGAAATACCGCAGGGCGGTGGATGCAGCCGCCCTGTTTTCCGAAACCGACCTCAATGGTCGAATCACTTACGTCAACGACCAGTTCTGCGCGGTCTCCGGATACCGCCGGGAAGAGTTGCTGGGCGTTGATCACCGGCTGCTCAATTCCGGCCTGCACCCCGACGAGTTTTTCGCCACGCTGTGGCGCACTATCGCCCTGGGCAACGTCTGGAAGGGTGAACTGTGCAATCGAGCCCGGGACGGCAGCCTGTATTGGGTCGAAAGTACCCTGCTGCCGGTGCTGGACAAGGCGACCGGGCGGGTGCACCGCTACGTGTCGATTGGCTTTAATACCAGCGAGCAGCGCCAGTTGCTGCATTCGCTGCAATGGCGGGTCGGGCATGACGTGTTGACCGGCTTGCCCAACCGGGCGTTCCTCTCCGACCTGCTGGACCAGGCCCTGGACTGTTCGCGCATCGAGGAGGTACCGCTGGCGGTGTGCATGCTCGACCTGGACGGTTTCAAGGCGGTCAACGACGGCTATGGCCACGCCAGTGGCGACCTGCTGCTGGTGGAAGTGGCCAAGCGCCTGCGCAGTATCGTGCGCGGCGAGGATGTAGTGGCACGCCTGGCCGGGGACGAGTTTGTGCTGATCCTGCGCTATGTGCATGACGTCGCGGAGCTGCGTGCGGCGTTGAACCGGGTGCTGGGGGTGATCTCGGCGGCCTATTCAATCCAGGGCAAGGACATTCACGTCTATGCCAGTATCGGCGTGACCCTGTTCCCCCAGGACAACGAAGATGCCGAGACCTTGTTGCGGCATGCCGACCAGGCCATGTACGTGGCCAAGCAGAGCGGGCGCAACCGTTTTCACCTGTTTGATGTGGTACGCGACCGTGAGGTCAGGGCGACGCACCAGACCGTCGCCCGGGTGCGCCAGGCCTTGCTGGACAACGAGCTGTGCCTGCACTTCCAGCCCAAGGTGAATATGCGTGGTGGTGTCGTGGTCGGTTTCGAAGCCTTGTTGCGCTGGGAACACCCGGAGAAGGGTGTGGTGCCGCCCAGGGAGTTTTTGCCGTTGGTGGAAGAAACCGACCTGATCGTCGACATTGGCGAGTGGGTCATTGATCAGGTGCTGGCGCAGTTGGCACTGTGGCAATCGGTCGGGCAGCAGTGGCCGGTCAGCGTCAACATCGCGGCCCGGCATTTCCAGCGCACGGACTTCTTCGACCGGCTCAAGCAGGTGCTGGAGCGTCACGCCCGGGTCGCCCCCCATCTGCTGGACCTGGAGATTGTCGAGTCGATGGCGATCGAAAACATCCAGCATGTCACCACCTGCCTGCAGGCCTGCCAGGCGCTGGGGGTGAGGTTCTCGCTGGGGGATTTCGGTACCGGGTATTCGTCCCTCAGCTACCTCAAGCGCCTCAACACGCAAACCATCAAGATCGATAAATCCTTTGTCCGCGATATCTTGCATGATCGCGACGACCTGGCCCTGACCACCGCAGTGATCGGCCTGGCCAGGGCGTTTGGTCGAGAGGTGATCGCCGAGGGAGTGCAAAGCCTCGAGCATGGCCAACTATTGCTGAGCCTGGGGTGCGAAGTGGCCCAGGGATATTTCATTGCCCGGCCGATGCCGGCCAGCGAAGTGCCGGGCTGGGTCGCCGATTTTGTCGCGCCCAGCCAGTGGCAGGCGCTGGATGAGGCCATCTGAGCCTAGGGTGACGGTTCTTGAGAGCCGGTATACAGGCGGATGATGTCATCGATCTCGCCGGACATCTTCATGCGCAGCAGGGTCCGCAAAATGCGCTGCACCGGCAGGTCCGGATCGTTGCGCACGTAGCAGCCGACGTGCAGCTCCTGCAGGACCGCGACGGCGCGCAATTGCCGCTCCGGCATTAGACGTTGATTGAACCAGTCCAGGGTCCACTGGTTGCTGACCCCATACTCATTGCGCCCGGCCAGCAGCTTTTGCAGGACCTGGTCCTGGTTGCGGGCGTCGTCGCGCTTGAGTTGCCCGCTATCGAACAGCGGCTGCAGGGTAGGGTAGTGGTAGCTCAACACCGTGCCGATGGTTTGTGGTGCGAGGTCGGCCGGGACTACCCCGGTATGGTGGTGCTGGTTGCTGATCAGCAGGTCGCGCTGGAACCACAGGGGAATGCTCCAGATGTAGTCGCCGGACTGGTTGGGTAGCCAGGATTGCGCGGCGTAGCAACGGACGTCGATTTCCCCGTGCTCCATGGCGTTTTGCACGCGCGCGCGCGCCAGGACATGGAATTCGGCGGGCAAACCGACCTGGGTCGCCAGGCTCAGCATCACGTCATGCAGAATGCCCTGGGTCGGGCGACCGTACTCGATTTGCACCATGGGCATGGCCCAGCTGTCGGTGATCGCGAAGCGTAAAGGGCTGGGCGCGGCAAGAGTGCTGGCGCTGACCAATAACAATGCCCCCAAGGCTGACCGCATAAACACTCCAGCAAATACCGCCCGACGCCGATTAAAACGTCCCCCGAACACCAGCTTAGCCAGATTAGCCGAGCACACCGGATGCAATTTTGCCCTTGCTCCGCTAGCATTACCCGCTTCCGCTTCCCAGTCGCGACGGTTTTCGATGAGTTATCAGGTTCTTGCACGTAAATGGCGTCCGCGCTCGTTCCGCGAAATGGTCGGCCAGACCCATGTGCTCAAGGCTCTGATCAATGCCTTGGACAGCCAGCGGCTGCACCACGCCTATTTGTTTACCGGCACTCGCGGGGTGGGCAAGACCACCATCGCGCGGATCATCGCCAAATGCCTGAACTGTGAAACAGGTATCACGTCGACGCCGTGTGGCACCTGTTCGGTGTGCCGCGAGATCGACGAAGGGCGCTTTGTCGACCTGATCGAGATCGACGCCGCGAGCCGGACCAAGGTCGAGGACACCCGCGAACTGCTGGACAACGTGCAGTACGCGCCGAGCCGTGGGCGCTTCAAGGTCTACCTGATCGACGAAGTGCACATGCTCTCCAGTCATTCCTTCAATGCGCTGTTGAAAACCCTCGAAGAGCCGCCGCCCTACGTCAAGTTCATCCTGGCGACCACTGACCCGCAGAAACTTCCAGCAACGATTTTGTCTCGATGCCTGCAGTTCTCCCTGAAAAACATGACGCCGGAGCGCGTGGTCGAGCATTTGACCCACGTCCTGGGTGTGGAGAACGTGCCGTTCGAAGACGACGCCCTGTGGTTGCTCGGGCGCGCCGCCGACGGTTCGATGCGCGATGCCATGAGCCTGACCGACCAGGCCATTGCTTTCGGTGAAGGCAAGGTCATGGCGGCGGACGTGCGGGCTATGCTCGGCACGCTCGACCATGGGCAGGTCTACGATGTCCTGCACGCGCTGATCGAAGGCGACGCCAAGGCGTTGCTCGAAGGTGTCCGGCACCTGGCCGAGCAAGGCCCGGACTGGAATGGCGTGCTCTCGGAAATCCTCAATGTGCTGCACCGCGTGGCGATTGCCCAGGCATTGCCGGACGGTGTCGACAACGGACAGGGCGACCGCGACCGGGTGTTGGCGCTGGCCCAGGCCCTGCCGGCCGAGGATGTGCAGTTCTATTACCAGATGGGGCTGATCGGTCGACGCGATTTGCCGCTGGCCCCCGATCCGCGGGGCGGCTTTGAAATGGTCCTGCTGCGGATGCTGGCTTTCCGCCCGGCAGACACCGCCGATGCGCCGAGGCAGCCGCTAAAGCCAGTGGGGATCAGCCAGGCCACAGTTGATTCCGCTCACTCAGTGGCTGGCGCGGTACCTGTTGCGCCGGTCGTGGCCGCTGCGCCGCCGGTTGCCGCGCCTGCACCAACCCCTGCGCCTGTTGCACCTGTTGCGCCGGTGGTCGAGCCGGAGCCTGTGGTGCATGTGGCGCCTGAGCCGGCGGCCGCTGTCGAGGAGGTCGTCGATCTGCCCTGGAACGACCCGGTAGAGCCGGCGGCTGCGCTGCAACCGGCGGTCGAGCCGGTGCTCGAGACCGTCGCCGAACAGCCAGACCTGACACCGATGCCCGTTCCGGTGCCCGATAGCGTGGTGCTGGATGCGCCGGAATGGGCCGCCGCGCCGATTCCCGAGCCTTCAGTGGCCCAGGTGGATGCCGCCACCCCAGGTATGGACCTGGATGACGAGCCGCCGCTGGACGAGGATTACATTGAGCCGGACATGGACTCGGCGTACAGCTACCTCGATGAGCTCGCCAGCGAGCACACCGCCGAGCCTGCGCCGGCACCGGAACCCGAGCCTGCGGCGATGCCAGCCACCGGCCTGGCCCTACAGTGGCTGGAACTGTTCCCGAAACTGCCGATTTCCGGCATGACCGGCAGCATCGCCGCCAACTGCACGCTGATCGCCGTGGAGGGCGACCAGTGGCTGTTGCACCTGGACCCGGCCCACAGCGCGCTGTTCAACGCCACCCAGCAACGGCGGCTCAACGATGCCCTGAACCAGTTGCTGCAGCGCACCCTGACAATCAGCATCGAGCTGATCAAGCCGGAGCAGGAAACCCCGGCCCAGGCATCGTCCCGGCGCCGCGCCAACCGTCAGCGCGAGGCCGAGGATTCGATCCACGGCGATCCGTTCATCCAGCAGATGATGCAACAGTTCGGCGCAGTGATCCGTAACGATACTATTGAACCTGTCGAGGCTCTGGTCAGCCAGGGCTAACAAACTGAAGGTGCTCGGCCCACTGGTCCGGGCGCCGTTTTGATCCACGTACTTTTGAGGTGATTCCCATGATGAAAGGTGGCATGGCCGGCCTGATGAAGCAGGCGCAGCAGATGCAGGAAAAGATGGCCAAGATGCAGGAAGAGCTGGCCAACGCCGAAGTCACCGGTAAAGCCGGTGGCGATATGGTCACCGTGGTCATGACCGGTCGTCACGACGTCAAGCGCGTGACCATCGACCCAAGCCTGGTAGAAGGCCTGAGCGAAGATGACAAAGAGATGCTCGAGGCGGTGTTCGCGGCTGCGGTGAACGACGCCGTGCGCAAGATCGAGGCCAACAGCCAGGACAAGATGTCCGGCATGACCGCCGGCATGCAACTGCCACCGGGCATGAAACTGCCATTCTGATTCGCCTTCAGGCGGCAGATGAGTTACAAAAATGCCAGGCATAGCGCTTGGCATTTTTGTTTCTGGCTGACAGATATGTGTGGCTGACATGCCGCCATCGCGGGCAAGCCCGCTCCCACAGGATTCGCGGCGCTCGCAAAACCTGTGGGAGCGAGCTTGCTCGCGATGAAGTCACCCCGATGCAACTGAATAAACATCGAACGCCATACCGCCACAAAGGTCTGCTCCCTATATCACTGAACCTCAACGATCACAGGAGACGCTGCCATGTCCGACGCCATGACCCTCAACCAACGCATCGTGCTGGTGTCGCGCCCGGTGGGCGCGCCGACCCCGGAAAACTTCCGGCTCGAGCGCGAAGCCTTGCCCGATCTGGCCGAAGGCCAGGTGCTGCTCAAGACGCTGTACCTGTCGCTTGATCCCTACATGCGCGGGCGCATGAGCGACGCACCGTCCTACGCCGCCCCAGTGGCCATCGGCGAGGTCATGACCGGTGGCGCTGTCAGCCGGGTCGAGCGCTCGCTGAACCCGAAATTCCACGAAGGTGACCTGGTCGTCGGTGCCACCGGCTGGCAGAGCCACAGCATCAGCGACGGTCGGGCCCTGATCCCGGTGCCGTCCGGCTTGCCCAGTCCGTCCATGGCCCTGGGCGTGCTCGGCATGCCGGGCATGACCGCCTACATGGGGCTGATGGACATCGGCCAGCCCAAGGAAGGGGAGACCCTGGTCGTGGCGGCTGCGTCCGGGGCCGTGGGCTCGGTGGTGGGCCAGGTGGCGCGGATCAAGGGCCTGAAGGTGGTCGGCGTCGCCGGCGGCGCGGATAAATGCCGCTACGTGGTCGATGAGCTGGGTTTTGACGCGTGCATCGATCACAAGAGCGCGGACTTTGCCGAGCAACTGGCGCAGGCGTGTGGTGCTGGTATCGACATCTACTTCGAAAACGTTGGCGGCAAGGTATTCGACGCGGTCCTGCCGTTGCTCAATCCCAAGGCGCGGGTCCCGGTGTGCGGCTTGATTGCGCAATACAACGCGCAAGAGGCGCCACCGGGCCCGGACCGCATGCCGCTGCTGCAGCGCACGTTGCTGACCAAGCGGGTGCGGATGCAGGGGTTTATCGTGTTCGACGACTATGGTGATCGCCACTCCGAGTTTGCCAAGGCCATGGCGCCCTGGGTACGCGAGGGCAAGGTGAAGTTCCGCGAGGACGTGGTCGAAGGCCTGGAGCAGGCGCCCGAGGCCTTTATTGGCCTGCTGGAGGGGCGCAACTTCGGCAAGCTGGTGGTGCAGGTGGCCAAGGACTGACCGACCGATGAGCATTTGACGCTGGCCAGAGGCGCGGGTATAAACCGCGTCTCGTTGTTTTGTCGGACCTTTGCCCATGAGCTTCAGCCCTTTGATTCGCCAACTGATCGACGCCCTGCGCACCTTGCCTGGGGTCGGCCAGAAAACTGCCCAGCGCATGGCGTTGCAACTGCTCGAACGCGACCGCAGCGGTGGCTCGCGGTTGGCGCTGGCCTTGAGCCAGGCAATGGAAGGGGTCGGTCATTGCCGTCTGTGCCGTACCCTGACCGAAGAAGAACTGTGCCCGCAGTGCTCCGACACCCGCCGCGACGACAGCCTGCTGTGCGTGGTGGAGGGGCCGATGGACGTGTATGCCGTGGAGCAGACCGGCTTTCGCGGTCGCTACTTCGTGCTCAAGGGCCATTTGTCGCCACTCGACGGCCTGGGGCCGGAAGCCATTGGCATTCCGCAATTGCTGGCACGGATCGAAGACGCCGGTACCTTCAGCGAAATCATCCTGGCCACCAACCCGACCGTGGAAGGCGAAGCCACCGCTCACTACATCGCCCAGTTGCTCGCCAACAAAGGCTTGATCACCTCGCGTATCGCCCACGGCGTACCGTTGGGGGGCGAGTTGGAACTGGTGGATGGCGGCACGCTGGCGCATTCGTTTGCCGGGCGTAAGCCGATCGCGTTGTAATCCAGCATCTGGTTTGATGCCTTCGCGGGCAAGCCTTGCTCCTACGGGCATAAATCTGTTGAAAACCAAGCAAGCGCTCGGTTAACTTCGCTGAACCTTCAGTGGAGTTCGCCGATGCCTGCCTTCCAGGAATACTTCGATCCCAGCCATGAATTGGTCCGCGATAGCGTAAGACGTTTCGTCGAACGCGAGATCATCCCGGACATCGACCAGTGGGAGGAGGCCGAGGGCTTTCCTCGCGAGCTCTACCTCAAGGCTGGCGCGGCGGGCATCCTGGGCATCGGTTACCCCGAAGCGCTGGGTGGTAGCCACGAGGGTGACCTGTTCGCCAAGATCGCCGCCAGCGAAGAGCTGATGCGCTGTGGCTCCGGCGGGCTGGTGGCGGGGCTGGGATCGCTGGACATCGGACTGCCGCCGATCGTCAAGTGGGCGCGGCCCGAGGTGCGTGAGCGGGTGGTGCCGCAGGTGCTCAGCGGCGAAAAGATCAGCGCGCTGGCGGTCACCGAGCCTAGCGGCGGCTCCGACGTGGCCAACCTGCAGACCCGTGCTGTGCGCGACGGCGATCACTACCGGGTCAATGGCAGCAAGACCTTCATCACCAGCGGGGTGCGCGCGGACTTTTATACGGTGGCGGTGCGCACCGGCGACACCGGGTTCGGCGGCATCAGCCTGTTGCTGATCGAGCGCGACACCCCAGGGTTCAGCGTTGGGCGTCAATTGAAGAAAATGGGTTGGTGGGCGTCGGACACCGCCGAGTTGTTTTTCGACGATTGCACAGTGCCCGTCGGGAACCTGATCGGCGCCGAGAACATGGGCTTTGCCTGCATCATGGGCAACTTCCAGAGTGAGCGCCTGGCCCTGGCCCTCATGGCCAACATGACCGCGCAACTGGCACTGGAAGAAAGCCTGAAGTGGGCCCGCCAGCGCGAAGCGTTCGGCAAGCCCATTGGCAAGTTCCAGGTGCTCAAGCATCGCCTGGCGGAAATGGCCACGGCGCTGGAGGTGTCCCGGGAGTTCACCTATCGCCAGGCGGCAAAAATGGCTGCCGGGCAAAGTGTGATCAAGGAAATCTCCATGGCCAAGAACTTCGCCACCAACACCGCGGATCGGATCACCCACGACGCGGTGCAGATCCTCGGCGGGCTGGGCTACATGCGCGACAGCCTGGTGGAGCGGCTGTACCGCGACAACCGGATCCTGTCCATTGGCGGCGGCACGCGGGAAGTGATGAACGAGATAATCAGCAAGCAGATGGGGCTGTAGATTGCGCTGTGGCGGCTTGCCCGCGATGATCTCAGCACCGACACCGGCTACTGTTCGGACAAGGCAAACTGCGTCAGGCAGAACGTCGGGATGCCCATGTCTTCCAGGCGCTGCGAGCCGCCCAGTTCCGGCAGGTCGATGATCGCTGCCGCTTCGAAAATTTTCGCGCCCATGCGCCGGACCAGATTGGCCGCGGCAATCAGGGTGCCGCCGGTGGCGATCAGGTCATCGAACATCAGCACTGAGTCGCCTTCGCACAGGCTGTCGGCGTGGACTTCGAGGAAGGCTTCGCCGTACTCGGTCTGGTAACCCTCGGCCAGTACGTCGGCCGGCAGCTTGCCTTGCTTGCGAAACAGCACCAGTGGCTTGTTCAGTTGATAGGCCAGCACCGAGCCGATCAGGAAACCACGGGCATCCATCGCGCCGATGTGGGTGAAATCGGCCTCTACATAACGATGGGCAAAACTGTCCATCACCAGGCGCAGGGCCTTGGGCGACTGGAACAAGGGAGTGATATCGCGAAAGATCACGCCAGGCTTGGGAAAGTCGATCACGGGGCGGATCAGGGATTTGATGTCGAAGGAGTCGATGAGCATCGTCGAGATGTCCTGGCAGGCTGCAAATGCAGCAGTATAACGGCGGCCGAGCAGGTTCGCTCGGCCGCCCGTGCCTCCTCAGCCTTCGACAGAGCCGCCGGCCAGCGCGCACAGTTGGATCGGGTCGAGGATGTGTACTTCCTTGCCCTCGGCGGCGATCAACTGGTTTTGCTGGAAACGGGTGAACACCCGGGACACGGTTTCCACCGCCAGCCCCAGGTAGTTGCCGATTTCGTTGCGCGACATGCTCAGGCGGAACTGGTTGGCCGAGAACCCGCGTGCGCGGAAACGCGCCGAGAGGTTGACCAGGAAGGTGGCGATTCGCTCGTCAGCGGTCTTCTTCGACAGCAGCAGCATCATTTGCTGGTCGTCGCGAATCTCGCGGCTCATCACCCGCATCAACTGACGGCGCAATTGCGGCAGTTGCAGGGCCAGTTCATCGAGACGCTCGAAAGGGATTTCGCACACTGAAGTGGTTTCCAGCGCCTGGGCGGACACCGGGTGAGACTCGGTGTCCATGCCCGACAGGCCGACCAGTTCGCTCGGCAAGTGGAAGCCGGTGATCTGTTCTTCACCGCCGTCGCTGAGGCTGAAAGTCTTCAGGGCGCCGGAGCGCACGGCAAATACCGAATCAAATCGGTCACCCTGACGGAACAGGAACTCGCCCTTTTTCAGCGGACGGCCGCGTTTTACGATGTCGTCCAGCGCATCCATGTCTTCCAGATTCAGCGATAGTGGAAGGCAGAGGGGGGCCAGGCTGCAATCCTTGCAGTGAGCCTGGCTGTGAGCGCGCAGTTTAACTGGCTCGGACATTTCTTAGATCCTTGTGGGAAAAACACACATAAGACGTAAGGGTACCCCACGGGAGGACCCGGAGGCCAGACTGCGGCAACATGGCGCAGTCTATTTGTCCGTAGCCTGGGTCAAATCACTCGTGAAAAACGCTGGCGGTTCTGCTGTTCCAGGTATGCGTCGAACACCATGCACACCGATCGCACCAGCAGGCGCCCGGCCGGCAGGATCAGGATTTTCTCGCTATCGAGCTCAATCAGGCCATCAGTGGCCATGGCCTGCAACTGCGGCCAGAGCTCGCCGAAGTAGCCACGAAAGTCGAGGTTGAACTGCTGTTCGATGGTTGCGAACTGCAGATGGAAATTGCAGATCAACTGCTGGATCACCGCTCGCCGGATCCGGTCGTCCTGGGTGCAGACCAGGCCACGGCTGGTGCCCAGTTGGGAGCTGGCCAGGGCATTCTGGTACTCGTTGAGATCGCTGCTGTTCTGGCAGTACAGGTCGCCGATCTGGCTGATGGCCGAAACCCCCAGGCCAATCAGGTCGCAATGCCCGTGGGTGGTATAACCCTGGAAGTTGCGCTGCAGGGTGGCCTCTTCCTGGGCAATGGCCAGTTCATCGTCCGGCAGGGCGAAGTGGTCCATGCCGATGTAGCGATAACCGGCGGCGGTCAATTGCTCGATGGTGCGCTGCAGCATCTGCAGTTTTTCCGCCGGAGCGGGCAGGTCGCTGCTGTTGATCCGCCGCTGCGGCATGAAGCGCTCGGGCAAGTGGGCGTAGTTGAACACCGAGAGCCGGTCCGGCTGCAGGCTGATGACTTCCTCGACGGTGCGAGCGAAGTTTTCCGCGGTCTGCTTGGGCAGGCCGTAGATCAGGTCGATATTGATCGAGCGAAATTGCAGAGTGCGCGCCGCATCGATCACCGCACGGGTCTCTTCCAGGCTCTGCAGGCGATTGACCGCCCGCTGCACTGCCGGATCGAGGTCTTGCAGGCCGATGCTGACCCGGTTGAAGCCCAGTTCGCGCAGCAGGCCCATGGTCGACCAGTCGGCCTCGCGAGGGTCGATCTCGATACCGTAGTCGCCGGAGTCATCGTCCAGCAGGTTGAAGTGCTTGCGCAGTTGCGCCATCAGCTGGCGCAACTCGTCGTGGCTGAGGAAGGTCGGGGTGCCGCCACCAAAATGCAATTGCTCGACTTTCTGCTGCGGGTCCAAGTGGCAGGACACCAGCTGGATTTCCTGCTCCAGGCGTTGCAGGTACGGCAGCGCACGGCCACGGTCCTTGGTGATGACCTTGTTGCAGGCGCAGTAGTAGCAAATGTTCGCGCAGAACGGCACATGCACGTACAGCGACAACGGTCGCTGGGCCTTGCGACTCTCGCGCAGGGCGTGGAACAGGTCGAAGGAGCCGACCTGGCTGTGGAATTGCACCGCGGTCGGGTACGAGGTGTAGCGAGGTCCCGCCAGGTCGTAACGGCGGATCAGATCTGTGTCCCAACGAATGGCGTCGAGCATGCGGGCATTCCCCGGATAGGCTGGCAGTGACAGCGAGTCTAGGGGGTTGCCAACGTGGGCATGTTGACTTGTATCAAGGGGCGCAGCAGGCGCCGTGCTCAGTGCCCCATCAACCAATGCTGATGCGGCCCCGGCAGGGTCCAGATGCCGAACAGGATCACCAGCAGGCCACCCGCCATGCGCACGCTACGCTTGCGCAGCAGGGCGGTGACTCGTTCGGCGGCCAGCCCGGTGGCCAGCAGCACCGGCCAGGTGCCGAGGCCAAAGGCGAGCATCAGCAGCGCACTGTCCAGCGCATTGCCCTGGCTGGCGGACCACAGCAGGGTGCTGTACACCAGCCCGCAAGGCAGCCAACCCCACAGCGCACCCAGCAGCAAGGCGCGCGGCAGGCTCGAGACTGGCAGCAAACGGTTGGCCACGGGCTGGATATAACGCCACAGGCCACGGCCCAGGCCTTCGATGCGGGTCAGGCCGCTCCACCAGCCCGCCAGGTACAGGCCCATGGCGATCAACAGCAGGCCGGCGAGGATGCGCATGAACATCGCCGCCGGGCTGTTGGCCACTGCCCATCCCGCCAGGCCGATCAGCAGGCCGGCGGTGGCGTAGCTGAGAATCCGCCCGAGGTTGTACGCCAGCAGCAGGCGAAAACGCCGACTGCGTTGTTCCTTGGGGATCGCCAGGGTCAGCGCGCCCATCAGCCCGCCACACATGCCCAGGCAGTGGCCGCCACCGAGCAGCCCGAGGATCAGTGCCGAGACCAGCAGGGGTGCCAGTTCAAGCATGGGGTGGGGTCTTGTCGGTCGGCTTGGCCGGATCCGTCGGGTGGCCGTCGGCTTCGTTGATCGCCGCCTGGTGGTTAGGGTCCTGGTCGTCGAACAGGATGCTGTGGGCCGGTCCGTCGAGGTCGTCGTACTGACCGCTGTCGACCGCCCAGAAGAAAATGTAGATAGCGATGGCGACGATCAGCAGTGCCGCCGGGATCATCACGTAGAGAGCTGGCATCGGGACTCCATGCGCGCGCGGCTCAGGCCGGCAGCGCGGGGGTGTGTGGCGGGGTGCTTGCGGGCGCGCTCGGCAGGCGAGTCAGGCGCAGGGCATTGAGCACCACGGTCAACGAACTGATGGACATGCCGACCGCAGCCCACACCGGAGTGATCCAGCCGAGGGCCGCGAAGGGCAACATGAGGCCATTGTACAGCCCGGCCCATAGCAGGTTCTCGATGATTACCCGACGGGTCCGGCGGGCCAGGCTAAAGGCTTGCACCAGGGCGTCCAGGCGGTTGGACAGCAACACCGCATCGGCGCTGGTTTTCGCCAGGTCAGTGGCCGAACCCATGGCCACGCTGATGTCGGCGGCGGCCAGCACCGGCACATCATTGACCCCATCGCCGAGCATCAACACCTTGCGGCCTTGCTGTTGCAGTTGCTTGAGCACTTGCAGCTTGTCGTCCGGGCGCAAACCGCCCCGGGCTTCATCGATGCCCAGCTCGGCGGCCACGCTGGCGACCATTGGCGAACTGTCGCCGGACAGCAGCAGCGTACGCCAGCCCCGGGCCTTGCAGGCGGCGAGCAGGGCGGGGGCGTCACTGCGCAGGCGGTCGTCGAGGACCAGCCAGGCCAGTGCGCCGCTGCTGTCACCCAGCAGCAGCCACTGCCCGGCTTCCTCAGGCATGGCCGGCACCGCACAGCCGCTGAGCGCGCAGACGAAGGCCGGTTGGCCAATGCGCAGGCGCTGCTCGCCGACTCGCCCTTCGAGGCCCAGGCCTGGGCTGCTGAGGACTTCTTCGGCGGCCAGCGGGGCGCGGCCGAATGCGCGGGCAATCGGGTGTTCGGAACGGTTTTCCAGGGCGGCGGCGAGGGCCAGGCACTGGTCGCTGTCGAGGCTGGCCAGGGGCCGGATCGAGCGTAAGGCCAGGCGTCCTTCGGTGAGGGTTCCGGTCTTGTCGAAAATCACCGTGTCGATCTGGTTCAGGCCTTCGAGCACATGCCCACGGGTCAGCAACAGGCCGAGTTTGTGCAGGGTGCCAGTGGCGGCAGTCAGGGCGGTGGGCGTGGCCAGTGACAAGGCGCACGGGCAGGTAGCCACCAGCATCGCCAGGACGATCCAGAACGCCCGGGACGCATCCAGTTGCCACCACAGCAGGCCGATCACCGCGGCGGCCACCAGTGACAGCAGGAGGAACCATTGCGCGGCTTTGTCGGCGATCTCCGCCAGCCGCGGTTTTTCCGCCTGGGCCCGCTCCAGCAAGCGGACGATGGCCGACAGGCGCGTGTCCTGGCCGAGGGCCTGGACCTCGACGGTCAGCGCGCCTTCGACATTCAGGGTGCCCGCGGTGACCGTATCGCCACGTGTGCGGGCCTGGGGCAGGTATTCGCCGGTCAGCAGCGACTCATCGACGCTCGACTGGCCGTCGAGAATCCGCCCGTCAGCCGGCAGGATCGCGCCGGGGTGCACCAGCACCTGGTCGCCCAGGCGTAACTCGCTGAGCAGGATCCGTTCGCTTTGGCCATCGGTGCTCAGGCGCAGGCAGGAGGCCGGTAGCAGGTTCACCAGCTGCGCGGTGGCCGCGGCCGTGCGCTCCCGGGCCCGGCGCTCCAGGTAACGCCCGGCCAGCAGGAACAGGGCGAACATGCCGACCGCGTCGAAATACAGCTCGCCGGTGCCGGTGATCGAGGTCCAGATGCCCGCCAGGTAGGCGCCGCCAATGGCCAGCGAGACCGATACGTCCATGGTCAGGTGGCGGGTGCGCAGGTCGCGCATCGCCCCTTTGAAGAACGGCGCGCAGCTGTAGAACACAATCGGCGTGGTCAGGAACAGCGCGACCCAGCGCAAGATGGTGTGCAGTTCGGGGCTGAGGTCGATGTTGAATTCCGGCCATGTCGCCATGGTCGCCATCATCGCCTGGAACCACAGCAGGCCGGCTACACCCAGTTGGCGCAGGGCCAGGCGGTTTTCGCTGGCCAGTTGTTCGCTGGCGCGGTCGGCCTGGTAGGGGTGGGCGGCATAGCCGATGTGGCGCAATTCGCTGAGCACCTGACTCAACGGCAACTGGCTATCGACCCAGCGCACGTGCAGGCGATGGTTCGACAGGTTCAGCCGCGCCTCGGCCACGGCAGGCAGGCCGCGCAGGTGTTTTTCGATCAACCAGCCACAGGCGGCGCAACTGATGCCTTCCATCAGTAGCGTGGTTTCGGCCAGGTCGCCGTCGTGGCGGACGAAGGGTTGCTGCACGTCGGCGCGGTCGTACAGTGCCAGTTCGTCGACCAGTTGCACCGGCAAGGCTTCGGGGTTGGCCGAGGCTTCGCTACGGTGACTGTAGTAATGCTCCAGGCCACCGGCGACTATCGCTTCGGCCACCGCCTGGCATCCTGGGCAGCAGAGCTCGCGGGTTTCGCCGAGGATCACGGCAGTAAACCGGCTGCCAGACGGGACGGGCAGGGCGCAGTGGTAGCAGGGGGTTGGGCTGGTGGTCATGGGGTAATCACTAGTACCGCTGGATCTCTATCGTCGGATAGGGCCGCTTCGCGGACAAACCCGCTCCCACAGGGATCGTTGGCGAGCTCACGACCGCTGATCAACTGTGGGAGCGAGCTTGCCCGCGAATGCGCGAAGCGCAGTTTTTAGTTCTTCAGGTCTTCGGCGCCTTGCAGCGGTTCGTCACCCAACAGCAGGTCCTTGTCGTGGCTGACCTGTTCTTCTTCGAACATGCGCCAGATGTGATCGTCCTGGCTGCCGAGCAATTCGACAAAGCGGCGGCCTTCGACCTTGTCGGTCACCTGGCCGATGTAGCGGCCTGGTTCGGTTTCGCTGCGAGTCAGGGTGATCTTGCGGTCTTTCTCTGGCTGGGTCGGCGAGATCAGGTTCAGCTCCAGGGTCTTGGGCTGGCTGTTGCCGGTCAGGTGCAGGTCGACTTCGCCGGTGACCCCATCCAGGTGCACGCTGGCGCGCAGCAGCAGGGTCTGGGCCAGCAGTTCACGGTCCAGGGAGCGGTTGATGCCTTTGCCAGCCTCGTAGTAATTGTCGTTGACCAGGTTGTCCGGGTTGTTCACCGCGATGGTCACCATCGACAGGGTCAGCGTCACCGAACAGGCCAGGATCGCGATGATGATCCAGGGCCAGAGGTGCTTGTACCAAGGGCTGGTGGCATTTGCTGCAGGCATGATGACTTCTCTCAACGAATTTGTGGGCCGATGAATCGGCTCTTGGCTTCAATGTGGACGCTGTCGTCGTCGGCATCCTTGAGGATGAATTTCACCTCGTTGGTGCTCGACGGCAGTTGCTCCGGTGCACTCGACAACTCGACCGGCATGCTGAAAATTTCCCCGGCGGCGACCTTGATCTCACGCTTGCCTTGCAGCTTGAGGTCCGGCAGGCCGGCGGCTTCCAGCAGGTAGGTATGGTCGCGCTGGTCCTTGTTCATGACTTTGAGGCTGTAGACGTTCTCGATCCGCCCTTCGCCGTTCTCGCGGTACAGCACGCGGTCCTTGCTGACGTCGAAGCCCACCAGTGGGCGCATGAAGAAAGCGGTCACCAGGAGGCTGATCATTGCCAGCAACACCAGCGCATAGCCGATCAGGCGCGGTCGCAGTTTATGGGTTTTCTGGCCGGACAGGTTGTGCTCGGTGGTGTAGCTGATCAGGCCACGGGGGTAGTCCATCTTGTCCATGATGCTGTCGCAGGCGTCGATGCACGCGGCACAGCCGATGCATTCGATCTGCAGGCCGTCGCGGATGTCGATGCCGGTCGGGCACACCTGTACGCACATGGTGCAATCGATGCAGTCACCCAGGCCCTGGGCCTTGTAGTCCACGCCTTTTTTGCGCGTGCCACGGGCTTCGCCACGGCGCGGGTCGTAGGAGACGATCAGGGTGTCCTTGTCGAACATCACGCTCTGGAAACGTGCATACGGGCACATGTAGATGCACACCTGCTCGCGCAACCAGCCGGCGTTGCCGTAGGTGGCGAGGGTGAAGAAGCCGACCCAGAAGTACGACCAGCCATCCGCCTGGCCGGTGAAGAAGTCGATGACCAGCTCACGAATCGGCGAGAAATAGCCGACGAAGGTCATGCCGGTGACGAAACCGATCAACAGCCACAGGCTGTGTTTGCTGAACTTGCGCAGGAACTTGTTGGCGCTCATTGGCGCCTTGTCGAGCTTGATGCGCTGGTTGCGGTCGCCTTCGGTGACCTTCTCGCACCACATGTAAATCCATGTCCAGACGCTCTGCGGGCAGGTATAGCCGCACCAGACGCGTCCGGCGTAGACGGTAATGAAGAACAGCCCGAAGGCGGCAATGATCAGCAGGCCCGAGAGCAGGATGAAGTCCTGCGGCCAGAAGGTGGCGCCGAAAATGAAGAATTTGCGTTCAGGCAGGTTCCACCACACGGCCTGGTGGCCGCCCCAGTTGAGCCACACCGTACCGAAATACAGCAGGAACAGCCCGGCACCGCCCATCATCCGCAGATTGCGGAACAGGCCGGTGAAGGCGCGGGTGTAGATTTTTTCTCTTGAGGCGTAAAGGTCGACGCTGTTGTTCGCGTTCTTGGCAGGTGGTGTAACGTCGTGTACCGGAATCTGATTGCTCATCATTGCATCCCACGGCAGTGGAAAAATGCCTCGGTCAGTACGTGCCGACCGCGGTCAAAAAGGCTGTTGCAGTGGCGCAATGATACGCCTGAAGCTCTAGCGCAAGGGTGCGACCTTTGGTCGCGTTGGGGAAAATGGAAGGATGGTGTAGCAAATGTAACAAATCATGATGCAGGTCAATTGACTCTAGCCGATTCCCCTTTTTCCTTGGCTGCCTGCACATGATTTGGCTCGGGGAGGGGTGTGCGGCGGGTTGGCGCAGCACACCGGTTACCTGTGTAGTTCACTCCGATGATGCGCTGGCGTCAAGGAAGGTTACCGCCTCCGAGAGAATCCAGCCCACCGGTACCGCGTTTTTTATCAGCGGCGCTTTCAATGTCCGCGGAGCGTACTCGGCGCTTTTGGGTATCGGTTTTGTTAGTCTTAGTCGCTCCCTTTGGAGGACGAATCTCGCAATTGATCGTTTGTTCGGTGTTGTTGGGTTCGTTATCCGTGGTGTTGTTTTTGCTCATGTCATAACTTCCTTGTTTGTTGGCCCACTGTTTTGTCAGCGTTGATCGTAGTGGCTGGAATATGATTATTTAGCCATTGATCAAGCTGAGTGAGAAGTTATCAGTTGGCGCGAACCTGATCTATTGCTTGTTGATTTCAAGGCGTGAAATTTGTAGTGCATGATGTTTGTAAAAACGCTCCCCAGCCTATGATAGGTGCTTCTGGTCCGCAGCAGCCTTGGGGGAACGTTCGCCGATGGCAATAGTGTGGATGCCGTTATTGATTAACGGAGTTGTTGTCTTTAATCAGGGTGGTGAAAGTTTTTATATTGAATTGGTGTTCGAGGGTGAATGGGGGGGCGTGATGTGCGGCCCGGGTAATACCGTTGCTTGAAACAGTCGTTAACCAGATCGATGAAGTTGTCCGCGTATTCAACTAACCGGGAAATGCAAACGGCCCCGCCAATTCTCATTGGCGGGGCCGTTTCTTGTTACTTCAAGCGTTTGCCTTACTCGGCGTCCGCTGCCTTCTCGCCGTGCGACAGGCTGTAGACGTAAGCGGCCAGCAGGTGAACCTTGTCGTTACCCTGCATTTGCTCTTGCGCAGGCATCTGGCCCTGACGGCCGTAACGGATGGTCTGCTGCAGTTGAGCAAAGCTCGAGCCGTAGATGAACGCGCCCGGGTGAGTCAGGTCAGGTGCACCCATTGCTGGCGTGCCTTTGCCCGCTGGGCCGTGGCAGGCCACGCAGTTGGCGGCGAACAGCTTCTGGCCAGCAACCGGGTCGGCTTTGCTGCCTTCTGGCAGTTTGCGGCCATCGAGGTTGGTCAGGACAAATGCCGCAACGTCGCTGACGCCTTGTTCACCGATCACTTCAGCCCAGGCTGGCATCACGGCGTGACGACCGCCGAGGATGGTGGCCTTGATTTCTGCTGGCGAACCGCCCCAGCGCCAGTCGGCGTCGGTCAGGTTCGGGAAGCCATAAGCACCCTTGGCGTCGGAGCCGTGGCAAACCGAGCAGTTGGAGGCGAACAGGCGGCCACCCATCTTCAGGGCTTGTGGGTCCTTGGCGACCTCTTCGATCGGCATGGCAGCGAACTTGGCGAAGATCGGACCGAACTTGGCGTCCGACTTGGCCATTTCCTTTTCCCACTCGTGAACGCCGGTCCAGCCGGACTGGCCGTTGGCGAACGGGGTCTGCTTCTCGTTATCGAGGTAGCTGTAACCCGGCAGCAGGCCTTTCCAGTTGCCCAGGCCCGGGTACAGCACCAGATAACCCAGGGCGAAGACGATGGTGCCGACGAACAGCATGAACCACCATTTCGGCAGCGGGTTGTCGTACTCCTCGATCCCGTCGAAGGAGTGGCCAACCGTCTCATCTGTCTGCTCGCTGCGCTGGCCCTTGCGGGTCGACAGCAGCAGCCAGGTCAGGGCGAAGATGGTACCCAGACTGAGGACTGTGACGTACAGACTCCAGAACGTAGTCATTCTTTGTTACTCCTAGAAGCTTGCTCGACGTGCTTGATGGCTTCGGGATCATCCGCGAAAGGCAGCAAGGTCGCGTCTTCAAACTCGGACTTGCGCTTGGGGCTGAACACCCACAAGGCCAGACCGATAAAGGCAACCATCACGACAACGGTGCCCAGGCCACGAATCATCCCGATATCCATCTAAATCACCGTTTGCTTTTGATGATGGTGCCCAGGCCTTGCAGATAGGCCACCAGCGCGTCCATTTCGGTTTTGCCCTTCACAGCATCCTTGGCGCCGGCGATGTCTTCGTCGGTGTAAGGGACGCCGAGCGTGCGCAAGACTTCCATTTTCTTCGCGGTGTCCTTGCCGTCGAGCTTGTTTTCCACGAGGAACGGGTAGGCCGGCATTTTCGACTCGGGCACCACGTTGCGCGGGTTGTACAAGTGCGCACGCTGCCAGTCATCGGAGTAACGACCGCCGACGCGGGCCAGGTCCGGACCGGTACGCTTGGAACCCCACAGGAAGGGGTGGTCCCAGACGCTTTCACCGGCTACCGAGTAGTGGCCATAACGTTCGGTTTCAGCGCGAAACGGACGGATCATCTGCGAGTGGCAGCCGACACAACCGTTGGCGATGTAGACGTCGCGGCCTTCCAGTTCAAGGGCGGTACGTGGCTTCATGCCTTCGACCGGCTTGTTGGTGACATCCTGGAAAAACAGCGGGACGATCTGGGTCAGGCCGCCGATGCTGACGGCGATGACCATGAAGAAGGCCAGCAGGCCAATATTCTTCTCGACTGCTTCATGCTTCATCAGTGAGCTCCAACTACAGCAATCTGTTCGGCGGCTTTGGCTTCTGCCGGGTTCGAGGCGCGTACGGTACGGAATACGTTGTAGGCCATGAACAGCATGCCGGAGGCGAAGAATGCACCGCCCAGGGCACGAACGATAAAGCCCGGGTGGCTGGCTTGCAGCGCTTCAACGAACGAGTAGGTCAGGGTGCCGTCGTCGTTGATTGCACGCCACATCAGGCCCTGGGTGATGCCGTTGACCCACATCGAAGCGATGTAGAGCACGGTACCGATGGTCGCGAGCCAGAAGTGGGTGTTGATCAGGCCAGTGCTGTGCATCTGCGCACGACCGAACAGTTTCGGGATCATGTGGTAGATCGCGCCGATCGAGATCATCGCTACCCAGCCCAAGGCACCGGCGTGTACGTGGCCGATGGTCCAGTCGGTGTAGTGCGACAGCGAGTTGACGGTCTTGATGGCCATCATCGGGCCTTCGAAGGTCGACATGCCGTAGAACGCCAGGGAGACCACCAGGAAGCGCAGGATCGGGTCGGTGCGCAGCTTATGCCAGGCGCCCGACAGGGTCATCATGCCGTTGATCATGCCGCCCCAGCTTGGAGCCAGCAGGATGATCGACATCGCCATGCCCAGGGACTGAGCCCAGTCCGGCAGTGCGGTGTAGTGCAGGTGGTGCGGACCGGCCCAGATGTACAGGGTGATCAGGGCCCAGAAGTGCACGATCGACAGGCGATACGAGTAGATCGGACGCTCGGCCTGCTTCGGCACGAAGTAGTACATCATCCCCAGGAAGCCGGTGGTCAGGAAGAAACCTACCGCGTTGTGGCCGTACCACCACTGGATCATGGCGTCGGTCGCACCGGCGTAGGCCGAGTAGGACTTGAAGAAACTGACCGGCAGGGAGGCGTGGTTGACGATGTGCAGCATCGCCGTCACAACGATGAAGGCACCGTAGAACCAGTTACCGACGTAGATGTGCTTGGTCTTGCGCTTGGTGATGGTGCCGAAGAACACCAGACCGTAGGTGACCCAGACGATAGCCAGCAGGATAGCCAGAGGCCATTCCAGTTCCGCGTATTCCTTGGTGGTGGTGTAACCCAGCGGCAAGGTAACAATCGCGCCGACGATCACCGCTTGCCAACCCCAGAAGGTGAAGGCCGCGAGACTGTCGGAAATCAGTCGCGTTTGGCAGGTTCGCTGCACGACGTAATAAGAAGTGGCAAACAATGCACAACCACCGAAGGCGAAGATCACCAGGTTGGTGTGCAGTGGGCGCAGGCGTCCAAAGCTCGTCCACGGCAGACCGAAGTTCAACTCCGGCCAGACCAGTTGCGAGGCGATGAAGACACCGAGCCCCATGCCAAGGATCCCCCAGACCACCGTCATGATGGCGAACTGGCGGACTACCTTATAGTTATAAGCAGTCGGACTGATTGCTGTGCTCATTCTAAGGTTCCACGGTTTGGGTGTTTTATTAGGGATAAAAATCGGCCGCAAGTATGGAGAAAGCGGGGGGTCATTGCAACGCGCCATGACCTGCGTCAATGCTTTCAAAAGCTGATTCTGCGGCCTTTCCATGCGCCGCGTAGGGACAAATTTGCCCAGGGGGAAAATGTCCCGGCAGGGGAAAAGGGCGAGGGGGTCGGGTCAGTTGTAACGGGGTGTGTTCAAACGAGGCGTGCAGGTGACAGACGGCAACTTGGACGACAGCCGGTGTCTACCGGCCTTTGCGGCCTGTCATCGAACCGAATCGTCGAACCCATCCTTTACGGTTGACCTGTGACCGGCCTTTGCCAGTCCGCTTGGCAGCAAGCTTAGACGTGAATCTGCCGGACGCAAAGGCAGACCTTTTTGGGGTGCGACAATGCGTCGCAAAGAGGTAGGGAACTGCCGCACCAGGAAGGTGCGACAGTAATGCGGTTGCGAGTTATTCGCTTTTACCCTCTGCCTGCAGCGGCTGAGCGCTGGCACCGTGGGAGAGGCTGTAGACGTACGCTGCCAGCAATTGCACTTTGTCATTGCCGAGCAGTTCGTTCTGCGCCGGCATGTGACCCTGGCGACCATGGCGAATGGTCTGCTGCAACTGGGCCAGGCTAGTGCCGTAGATGAACGCCGCCGGGTGCGTCAGGTTTGGCGCGCCCATCAGTTCCATGCCCTGGCCATTGGCGCCGTGACAGGCTACGCAGGTGGTGCTGTACGCTTGCTGTCCGGCGACCAGGTCGGCACCGCTGTCCTCTGGCAACGGCAGGCCGGCGAGTTCGTGGCGTACATAGGCGGCAACGTTTTTCACCCCGGCATCGCCCAGGACTTCACCCCAGGCCGGCATCGCCGCCATCCGCCCACCCATGATGGTGGTCTTGATCGCCTCCGCGCTACCGCCCCAGCGCCAGTCGCTGTCCGCCAGGTTGGGGAAGCCGAAGGCACCCTTGGCATCCGAGCCGTGGCACACCGAGCAGTTGGAGGCGAACAGGCGTCCGCCCATCTTCAGTGCTTGTGGGTCCTTGGCTACTTCTTCCACGGGCATGGCTGCAAATTTGGCGAAGATCGGCCCGAACTTGGCGTCGGCCTTGGCCATTTCCTTGTCCCATTCCTTGGTCTGGGTCCAGCCGTCCTGATAGCCCGGCAGGATGCCTTTCCAGTTACCCAGGCCCGGGTAGAGGATCAGGTAGCCCACGGCAAACACCAGGGTCCCGGCGAACAGCAGGAACCACCACTGGGGCAGCGGGTTGTCATATTCCTCGATGCCGTCGAAGGCATGGCCCATGGTCTGGTCGACACTGCCCTTGGTCTCACCCTTGCGGGTGCCTACCAGCAGCCAGGTCAGGCCGATCAGGCTGCCGATGGTCAGTACGCAGATCCACGTACTCCAGAAGGTGGTCATGGCCGGGTACTCCTTGTTGCGGGTTCTTGAGTGCTGGCGTCTTCGGCCAGGGGTTCATCGGCAAACGGCAGCAGGCGGGCTTCGGCGAATTGCGCGCTGCGCTTGCTGTTGAACACCCACAGGGTCAGGCCGATAAAGGCCACGAACACCACGACGGTGCCCAGGCCGCGGATCATTCCAGTGCTGATTACGCTCAATATTTCATAGGGCATGGCTCACCTCTTGCTCTTGATCGCAGTGCCGAGCACTTGCAGGTAGGAGACCAGGGCGTCCATCTCGGTCTTGCCCTTGAGCGTGGCGACTGACCCGGCGATGTCCTCGTCGGTGTAGGGCACGCCCAGGGTGCGCATCACCTTGAGCTTGGTTTCGGTATTGCTGCTGTCCACGGCCTGGGTAACCAGCCATGGATAGGCCGGCATTTTCGACTCCGGTACCACGTTGCGCGGGTTGTACAGGTGGGCGCGGTGCCAGTCATCGGAGTAACGACCGCCGACCCGTGCCAGGTCCGGGCCGGTACGCTTGGAACCCCACAGGAACGGGTGGTCCCACACGCTTTCACCGGCTACCGAGTAGTGGCCATAACGTTCGGTCTCGGCGCGGAACGGCCGGATCATCTGCGAGTGGCACTGCACGCAGCCTTCGCGGATGTAGATGTCTCGACCTTCCAGTTGCAGTGCGGTGTAGGGCTTCATGCCTTCGACCGGCTTGTTGGTGACGTCCTGGAAGAACAGCGGGACGATCTGCGTCAGACCGCCGATGCTCACCGCAAAGACCATCAGCAATAGCAGCAGGCCGACGTTTTTTTCAATCGTTTCGTGTTTCATGGTGGACTCCTCAGGCCATCTGCGCCGCGGCGGCGACTTCGGCTGGTTGGGCCTCACGCACGGTGCGCCAGGTGTTGTAGGCCATCAGGAACATGCCGCTCAGGAAGATCGCCCCGCCGACCAGGCGTACGACGAAGCCTGGGTGGCTGGCCACCAGGGTTTCCACGAAGGAGTAGGTCAGGGTCCCGTCTTCGTTGACGGCACGCCACATCAGGCCCTGGGCAATGCCGTTGACCCACATCGAGGCGATGTAGAGCACGGTGCCGATGGTGGCGAGCCAGAAGTGCGCGTTGATCAGGCCGACACTGTGCATCTGCGTACGACCGAAGATTTTCGGGATCATGTGGTACAGCGCGCCGATGGAGATCATCGCTACCCAGCCGAGGGCGCCGGCGTGTACGTGGCCGATGGTCCAGTCGGTGTAGTGGGAGAGGGCGTTGACGGTCTTGATCGCCATCATCGGGCCTTCGAAGGTCGACATGCCGTAGAACGCCAGGGACACCACCAGGAAGCGCAGGATCGGGTCGCTGCGCAGCTTATGCCAGGCGCCCGAGAGGGTCATCATGCCGTTGATCATGCCGCCCCAGCTCGGCGCCAGCAGAATCAGCGACATCACCATGCCCAGCGACTGAGCCCAGTCCGGCAGCGCGGTGTAGTGCAGGTGGTGCGGGCCGGCCCAGATGTACAGGGTGATCAGGGCCCAGAAGTGCACGATCGACAGGCGATAGGAGTACACAGGGCGCTCGGCCTGTTTCGGCACGAAGTAGTACATCATCCCCAGGAAACCGGCAGTGAGGAAGAAGCCTACGGCGTTGTGGCCGTACCACCACTGGACCATGGCATCGGTCGCACCGGCATACACTGAGTAGGACTTGGTCAGGCTGACCGGCAGTTCCAGGTTGTTGACGATGTGCAGGATGGCCACGGTGATGATGAACGCGCCGAAGAACCAGTTGCCGACGTAGATGTGCTTGGTCTTGCGCTTCATCAGCGTGCCGAAGAACACGATGGCGTAGGCGACCCAGACGATGGTGATCAGGATGTCGATCGGCCATTCCAGCTCGGCGTATTCCTTGGAGCTGGTGTAGCCCAGCGGCAAGGTGATGGCTGCCAGCAGGATCACCAGTTGCCAGCCCCAGAAGGTGAACGCGGCGATTTTTGGCGCGAACAATTGCGTCTGGCAAGTGCGTTGGACCGAGTAGAACGAGGCGGCAAACAGTGCGCAGCCACCAAAGGCGAAGATCACCGCGTTGGTGTGCAGCGGGCGCAGGCGACCGAAGCTGGTCCACGGCAAATTGAAGTTCAGTTCGGGCCAGACCAATTGAGCCGCGAGAAAAACCCCGAGCCCCATGCCGACGATGCCCCATACCACCGTCATAATGGCGAATTGGCGGACCACCTTGTAGTTATAGGCGGTACTTAAAGAAGTGTTCATGGTTCCCCATCCACGGTTCAGCCGAAGTGAAGGCGTCTGCGCAAGGCACGAACGCTCCCTTCGCCTGGAGTTATAGGCAGATTAAAAGCGAGGCAAGCATGGACAAAGAGCACAGGGCCAGTATTGACGGGGATCAATGGGCGCAGTGTGTGCGTCAGCAGGGCTGGTTGTGGAATGGCGCCTCGACGCCGGCCGTGGCGACCCTGATTCTTGCCCATGGAGCGGGTGCGCCGATGGACAGCGCATGGATGGCCGACATGGCTGGACGCCTTGCGGCCCGTGGGGTCAATGTGCTGCGTTTCGAGTTTCCCTACATGGCCCAGCGACGCCTGGACGGCGGTCGGCGGCCGCCCAATCCGGCGCCGAAGCTGCTCGAGTGCTGGCGAGAGGTGTATGCCCTGGTGCGACGTCATGTCGCTGGGCCCCTGGCCATTGGTGGCAAGTCCATGGGCGGGCGGATGGCCAGTTTGCTGGCGGATGAGTTGGGGGCGGATGCGTTGGTGTGCCTGGGCTATCCGTTTTACCCCGTGGGTAAGCCGCAGAAGCCGCGAGTGGAGCATTTGGCCGGATTGAAAACCCGAACCTTGATTATCCAGGGCGAGCGGGATGGCCTGGGTCATCGGGAGGCGGTGCAGGGTTATGACTTGTCACCGAGTATCGAGCTGATGTGGCTGGCGGCGGCGGATCATGACTTGAAGCCGCTGAAGGTTTCAGGGTTTAGTCATGAGCAGCATTTGGCTGCTGCGGCTCAGAGAATTGCGGCATTTTTGTAGTGGTCGATTGGGTGTGATGGCTATAGGGGGGGCATATCCGTTGCTGCGGTGATGGCTGCTTAGGGTTCCGCCCTTACGGCGGGTCACTTGGAAAAGCCCCAAGTAACCAAGGGCTCTTACCCCTGACGTATGGCCCCTCGCTTAGGCTCGGGGTTCCTTCGCTACGGTATCCATCCGGGGGCATCGCCTCCGGTTTGCTTCGCTGCACCTCCTCTCGATGTATGCGGCTACGCCGCACGGCGCTACGCGCCTCCCCCCAGATGGACACCTTCGCTCAGCCTGCCGATGGGGCGGGTGGATCAAGAGCAAAAGCACGGCGACCTGCCGGTCGGCCTGAGTGGTAAGGGCGGGCGAGGCGGCCTACCGGCCGGCCTGATTTTTTCCTGGTGTAAGAATTTCCCCTGTGGGAGCTAGCCTGCTAGCGATGGGGCCGGCACATCCAACATCGATATTGCCTGACACAACGCCATCCCGGGCAAGCGTAGCGCCGCCCGGCCCGCTCCCACAGGTTGGGTGGCCGTACGCAAGATTTGCGGGCAGCCAGATTTACTGTGGGAGCTAGCCTGCTAGCGATGGGGCCAGCACAGCCAGCATTCATGGCCCCTGACACACCGCCATCCCGGGCAAGCCCGTTCCCCCAGGGTCATGCGATCAATCGCAATCAGCGGTTGAAGCGCTCCACCAGTGAATACTGGGTATTCGCGGTCCGGGTCAGTTCTTCGCTGAGGAGGGCCGAGTTCTGCGCCTGTTCCGAGGTCTGGTCGGCCAGTTCGGAAATGTTGCTGATGTTGCGGCTGATCTCTTCGGCCACCGCGCTCTGCTCCTCGGTGGCGGCGGCGATTTGAGTGGTCATGTCGGTGATATTGGCCACCGCTTCGCTGATGCCCACTAGGGCCTGGTCTGCCTCAAGGACCCGCGCCACGCCTTCTTCGGCCTGGCGATGGCCGGCTTCCATGGTTTGCACGGCGGTGCTGGCGGTTTGCTGGAGCTTGGCGATCAGGCTGTGGATCTGTCCGGTCGACTCGCTGGTGCGTTGTGCCAGTTGGCGGACTTCGTCGGCCACCACCGCAAAACCCCGGCCCATTTCGCCGGCGCGGGCGGCTTCGATGGCGGCGTTGAGGGCCAGCAGGTTGGTCTGGTCGGCAATGCCTTTGATCACATCGACCACACCACCGATTTCGTCGCTGTCCTTGGCCAGTTGGGTCACCGTCAGGCCGGTTTCCCCGACTACCACCGACAGGCGCTGGATGGCGTCGCGGGTTTCCCCGGCGATATCGCGACCACGCCCGGTCAGGCGGTTGGCTTCCTGGGTCGCGTCTGCGGTGCGCTGGACGTGGCTGGCCACTTCCTGGGTGGTGGCGGCCATCTGGTTGACGGCGGTGGCCACCTGCTCGGTTTCCACGCGCTGACGTTCCAGGCCCGTGGAGCTGTTATGCGCCAGTTGGTCAGATTGACGTGCCTGCTCCGTCAGGTGCTCGGCGGTGTCCTGCAGGCGGGTCAGGCAGGTTTTCAAGCGGGCTTCCTGACTGAGGATCGACATCTCCAGGCGCGCCTGGGCGCCACGGCTGTCGGTGTACATCTGGGCGATCAGCGGGTCGGAGGTGGTCTGCTCGGCGAGGCGCAACAGGCGCTTGAGACCGCGTTGTTGCCAGCTCAGCCCCAGCAGGCCCAGCGGCACCGAAAGGCCGGCAGCGAGGGCAAAGCCCCATTGCGAATTGAGGGTGGCGCCGATCATGAAGCTCAACTGGCTGACCAGGATGAATGGCAGCCAGTCCTGCAGCACCGGCAGCCATTTGTCACGCTGGGGAACGGCGGACTTGCCCTGGTTGATGCGCTGGTACAGGGTTTCGGCGCGCCGGATCTGCTCGGCGGTGGGCTTGACCCGAACCGACTCGTAGCCGATCACCTGGTTGCCGTCGAATACCGGGGTCACGTAGGCGTTGACCCAGTAATGGTCACCGTTCTGGCAGCGATTCTTGACAATGCCCATCCATGGCAGGCCTTGTTTTAATGTGCCCCACATATGCGCGAAGACCGCCGACGGGACGTCGGGGTGACGGACCAGATTGTGCGGCGCACGGATCAGTTCTTCACGGGAGAACCCACTGATCTCGACAAAAGCGTCGTTGCAGTAGTTGATCACGCCTTTGGCATCGGTGGTGGAAATCAACCGTTGCTGAGCCGGGAAGGTCCGTTCGCGTTGAGTGATGGGCTGGTTATTACGCATGGCTTTTTCAATCCGCAAGGCTTTGACAGGGTTTCGGCCAGCCCGCTGGATTATTGAAATTTTTTTTCAAGAAATCGGCCCTGCGTCGCAAAACGACTGGTGCGTCATTTGCCGTCAGATAAACCCTTGCGGGTTGAGGCAGGCGTTTGTGGCCCTGCCAATCATGTACTCGCGCTGCTGAAAAGGCAGCGCGAGTACCCACCGAAAAGCGCTCGGGGCTGCCCTTATGAGGCAATCAACTGGCGCAACACGTAATGCAGGATTCCCCCGGCCTTGAAGTACTCCACTTCATTGAGGGTGTCGATCCGGCACAGCACCTCGATTTTCTCGCGGCTGCCGTCCTCGCGGGTGATGATCAGGGGCAGGTTCATCCGTGGCGTCAGTTCCACGCCGCTGAGCCCCTGGATGCTCAGGGTTTCCTTGCCGGTCAGGTTCAGGCTCTTGCGGTTCTGGTCGAGCTTGAACTGCAGTGGCAGGACGCCCATGCCCACCAGGTTGGAGCGGTGAATCCGTTCGAAGCTTTCGGCGATCACCGCCTTGACCCCCAGCAGGTTGGTGCCCTTGGCCGCCCAGTCGCGGCTGGAGCCGGTGCCATATTCCTGCCCTGCGATCACCACTAGCGGAGTGCCGGCAGCCTGGTAGCGCATGGCCGCGTCATAGATCGCCATTTTCTCGCCGGTGGGGATGTACAGGGTGTTGCCGCCTTCTTCGCCGCCGAGCATTTCATTGCGGATACGAATATTGGCGAAGGTTCCGCGCATCATTACTTCATGGTTGCCGCGCCGTGAGCCGTAGGAGTTGAAGTCCCGTGGCTCGACCCCTTGCTCGCGCAGGTAGCGGCCGGCCGGGCTGTCGGCCTTGATGTTGCCGGCGGGGGAGATGTGGTCGGTGGTCACCGAGTCGCCGAGCAGCGCCAGTACCCGGGCGTGGCTGATGTCCTCGACCACTGGCGGAGGGCCGTCGATGTGGTCGAAGAACGGTGGGTGCTGGATGTAGGTGGAGTCTGGCTGCCAGACGTAGGTAGCCGCTTGCGGCACCTCGATGGCTTGCCACTGCTCGTCGCCGGCGAACACTTCGGCGTACTCCTTGTGGAACATCGCGGTGTTGACCTGGTTGACCGCTTCGGCGATCTCCTGGGTGCTAGGCCAGATGTCGCGCAGGTACACCGGGTTGCCGTCCTTGTCGTCGCCCAGTGATTCGCGGCTGATATCGATGCGCACCGTGCCGGCCAGTGCATAGGCCACCACCAGCGGTGGCGAGGCGAGCCAGTTGGTTTTCACCAGGGGGTGGACCCGGCCTTCGAAGTTGCGGTTGCCCGACAGCACCGAAGCGACGGTGAGGTCGGAGCCCTGGATGGCTTTTTCGATCGGCTCCGGCAAGGGGCCGGAGTTGCCGATGCAGGTGGTGCAGCCGTAACCCACCAGGGCAAAGCCCAGTTGATCGAGGTATTGGGTCAGGCCGGCGGCCTTGTAGTAGTCGGTCACCACCTTGGAGCCGGGCGCCAGGGAACTCTTGACCCAGGGTTTGCGCTGCAGGCCTTTTTCCACGGCTTTTTTTGCCACCAGCCCGGCGGCCATCATCACGCTGGGATTTGAGGTGTTGGTGCAGGAGGTGATGGCGGCTATCACTACCGCGCCGTTTTTCAGTCGATAGGTCTGACCCTCGTATTGGTAGTCCGCCTCGCCGACCAGGTCGGCATTGCCTACGGCCACACCGCCACCGCCTTCACTTTCCAGGCGGCCTTCCTCCTTGCTGGTGGGTTTGACCTGCAGACCGAGGAAATCGCTGAAGGCTTGGGCCACATTGGGCAACGAGACCCGGTCTTGCGGGCGTTTTGGTCCGGCGAGACTGGCTTCGACGCTGCCCATGTCCAGCGCCAGGCTGTCACTGAACAGCGGTTCCTGGCCGGGCAGGCGCCACAGGCCCTGGGCTTTGCTGTAGGCCTCCACCAGTTTGACCACTGCAGTCGGACGGCCGGACAGGCTCAGGTAGTCCAGTGTTACCTGGTCCACCGGGAAGAAGCCGCAGGTCGCGCCGTATTCCGGCGCCATGTTGGCGATGGTGGCGCGGTCGGCCAGGGGCAGTTCGGCCAGGCCGTCGCCGTAGAACTCGACGAATTTGCCCACCACGCCTTTTTTGCGCAGCATCTGGGTCACGGTCAGCACCAGGTCGGTGGCGGTGATGCCCTCCTTGAGCTTGCCCGTGAGCTTGAAGCCAATCACCTCCGGAATCAGCATCGACACCGGTTGGCCGAGCATCGCCGCTTCGGCCTCGATCCCGCCGACACCCCAGCCCAGTACTCCGAGGCCGTTGATCATGGTGGTGTGGGAGTCGGTGCCCACCAGGGTGTCGGGGAAGGCATAGGTACGGCCGTCCTCGTCTTTGGTCCACACCGTGCGTGCGAGGTATTCGAGGTTCACCTGGTGGCAGATGCCGGTGCCCGGCGGTACCACGCTGAAGTTGTCGAAGGCGCTCTGGCCCCAGCGCAAGAAGGCATAACGTTCGCCATTGCGCTGCATTTCGATGTCGACGTTCTCTTCGAATGCGCTGCTGCTGGCAAATTTGTCGACCATCACTGAGTGGTCGATCACCAGGTCCACCGGCGACAGCGGATTGATCCGCTGTGGGTCGCCGCCGGCCTTGGCCATGGCGGCGCGCATGGCGGCCAGGTCGACCACCGCCGGTACTCCGGTAAAGTCTTGCATCAACACGCGCGCCGGACGGTACTGGATTTCCCGGTCGCTGCGCCGCTCCTTGAGCCAGGCCGCGAGGGCCTTGAGATCAGCGCCGGTGACGGTTTTCCCGTCCTCCCAGCGCAACAGGTTTTCCAGCAGGACTTTGAGCGACATCGGCAGCTGGTCAAGGTTGCCCAGGGCTTTGGCAGCCGCTGGCAAGCTGAAGTAGTGATAGGTCTTGTCGTCGACTTGCAGGGTGCCAAGGGTTTTCAGGCTATCGAGGGACGGCATTGAAATGACTCCTTTGAGTCCGCACGGCTACGGACTGACGGGATGGACAGAGCATTAAACCTAGCCCTGTTTTAAGTAGCTGGCTAATTACTGGACTTTATGGGCAGGTCCAGGGTTGCGAAGTCAGCTATCATGCGCCGGTTTTCGTGACAGGCTTTGCTACAGGGCAAGTTTGCGCGCACTTGCCCAGGAGATTTAATGAACATCCTCTTTATGCATTGCCGGCCGGGCTTCGAAGGTGAAGTCTGCTCGGAGATCGCCGAACATGCCGCGCGTTTGAACGTGGCCGGCTACGCCAAGGCGAAAACCGCCAGCGCCTGCACCGAGTTCGTCTGCACCGAGGAAGACGGCGCCGAGCGCTTGATGCGCGGCCAGCGTTTTGCCCAGTTGATCTTCCCGCGGCAATGGGCACGCGGGATCTTCATCGACCTGCCGGAAACCGATCGCATCAGTGTGATCCTCGCCCACCTGGCGCAGTTCCCGGTGTGCGGCAGCCTGTGGCTGGAAATGGTCGATACCAATGACGGCAAGGAGCTGTCGAACTTCTGCAAGAAATTCGAAGGCCATTTGCGCAAGGCCCTCATCGCGGCTGGCAAGTTGGTGGAAGACCCGCTCAAGCCACGTTTGCTGCTGACCTTCAAAAGTGGGCGCGAAGTGTTCATGGGGCTGGCTGAAGCCAACAACTCGGCGATGTGGCCGATGGGCATTCCGCGCCTGAAGTTTCCCCGCGAAGCGCCAAGCCGCTCGACCCTGAAACTGGAAGAGGCCTGGCACCACTTCATCCCGCGCGATCAGTGGGATGAGCGCTTGCACAGCGACATGACCGGTGTCGACCTGGGTGCCGCACCGGGTGGCTGGACCTGGCAACTGGTCAATCGGGGCATGCTGGTGACGGCCATCGACAACGGGCCGATGGCGCAAAGCCTGATGGATACCGGGCTGGTACAGCATTTGATGGCCGACGGCTTCACCTTCAAGCCCAAGCAGCCGGTGGACTGGATGGTCTGCGACATCGTCGAGAAACCGGCGCGCAACGCGGCGATGCTGGAAGAGTGGATCGGTGACGGGCATTGCCGCGAAGCGGTGGTCAACCTCAAGCTGCCGATGAAGCAGCGTTATGCCGAAGTGAAGCGCCTGCTCGAGCGCATCGCGGAAGGTTTCAAGGCCCGCGGGATCCGGGTCGACATCGGCTGCAAGCAGCTGTATCACGACCGCGAGGAAGTGACCTGCCATTTGCGTCGCCATGATGTGAAGAAAACCAGGTCCCGTTGAGCGGGCTCCGTCGCGAGCGGGGGCGCTGCCACAGTAATGGTGTTATGCCATAGCTGACGGGGCCCCCGGCTTTGCGCGACAATGCCGGCACGTTTCAGGAGTCAGACATGAGTGAATTGATCCATACGCCGGTTGACGGCACCCTTGACGCCACCGGCCTGAACTGTCCGGAACCGGTGATGATGCTGCACCAACACATTCGCGACCTGGTCCCGGGCGGCCTGCTCAAGGTGATCGCCACGGACCCTTCGACCCGTCGCGACATTCCCAAGTTCTGCGTGTTTCTCGACCATGAGCTGGTCGGTCAACATGAGGATGGCGGCACCTACCTGTACTGGATTCGCAAGAAGTCCGGTTGATCGGCGTTAGGGGCAGCCACTAGTACGCGATTGCGTTGACGTCCATCGCGAGCAAGCCGCAAGCGGGCACCCGCTCCTACACGGCCGGGGTGCGCTGGTGAATACGAATCCGCTTGCGGGCACTGCGCACCAGGCGGATCGACAGCATCAGCGCTGCGCAGCTCAGGCCGGCAATCAGCCCTTCCCACAACCCGCTCGGGCCGCTGGCGGGGCCGAACCAGTCGGTCAGTCCCAGTACGTAACCCACCGGCAGGCCGATGCCCCAATAGGCGAACAGGGTCAGGATCATCGTCACCCGGGTGTCCTGATAGCCTCGTAGCGCACCGGCGCAGATCACCTGGATCGCATCGGAGAACTGGTACAGCGCGGCATACACGATCAGCATCGAGGCGATCTGGATCACGCTCTGGTCAGGGGTGTAGATCGAGGCGATGGGTTCGCGCAGCAGCAGGATCAGGCTCGCCGAGAATGCCGCGAACACCAGGGCTGCACCCAGCCCGACCTTCGCCGCGAAACGCGCCTGGTAGGGATTGCCGGCACCCAGTGCCTGGCCGACCCGAACCGTGACCGCCATGCCCAGCGAGTAGGGAATCATGAACAGCAGCGAGCTGATGTTCAGCGCGATCTGGTGCCCGGCCACCACGGTCGAGCCGAGGCTGCCGATCAGCAGGGCGATGACCGCGAAGATGCTCGATTCGGCGAATACCGCGATGCCGATCGGCAGGCCGATGCCGATCAGGCGCTTGATCACTGCCCACTGCGGCCAATCGATCCGCACCAGCACCCGGGTGCGGGCATAGAAGGGCGCCCAGCGGGTCCAGCCGGCCATGCTCAAGGCCATGAACCACATCACAATGCCACTGGCCCAGCCGCAGCCAACGCCGCCCATGGCCGGCAGGCCGAAGTGGCCGTAGATCAGCGCATAGTTGAGCGGGATGTTGAGCAGCAGGCCGCTCAGGCCGATGGCCATGCTCGGGCGGGTACGACCCATGCCGTCGCTGTAGCAGCGCAGTACGTAGTAGAAGGCGATACCCGGAAAACCGAAGGCGATGCCCTGCAGGTAGCCCATGCTCGGGTCGATCAGCAGCGGGTCGACTTTCATCCAGTGCAGGATCGGCTCGGCGCTGAGCAACAGGCCGCTGCCCAGCAGGCCGACGACCAGCGCCAGCCACAGGGCCTGGCGGGTCAGTGGGCCGATCTGCTCGAATTGTCCGGCGCCAAAACGCTGGGCGACCTTGGGCGTGGTGGCCAGCAGGACGCCGGTCATCAACAGGTACACCGGAATCCAGATCGAGTTGCCCAGGGCCACTGCCGCCAGGTCCCGTGGGCTGACCCGGCCGGCCATCACTGCATCGACAAACCCCATGGCGGTAGTGGCCAGTTGCGCGACCATGATCGGCAGGGCCAGGCCCAGCAGGCCTTTGAGCTCCAGGCGAACCGGGGTTGTGCGGGGCGGGGCAGTAGCGGCGGTGCTGTCAGTCACGGAGTTCACAGGCGAAGCGTCCAAAGGGTTTTGATGCGCAAGGCGGCGCATTCTACGCCCTGACGCAGCAGTCAGGAAAACTCCAGTGTTGCGGATTTGTAATCGCCGCCTCTGGCGGGAGCTGAGCTACACTGCCGGTCCGCCAAAGGAGCCTGCCATGCTGATTGTTGCTGACGAAAATATTCCGCTGCTCGATGCCTTCTTCGAAGGTTTCGGCGAAATCCGCCGCGTGCCGGGCCGCTCCATTGATCGCGCCACTGTCGAGCAGGCCGATGTGCTGCTGGTGCGCTCGGTGACCAACGTCAGTCGCGACCTGCTGCAAGGCAGCAAGGTGCGGTTTGTCGGCACCTGCACCATTGGCACCGATCACCTGGACCTCGATTACTTTGCCGAGGCCAATATCGGTTGGTCCAGCGCCCCGGGCTGCAATGCCCGTGGGGTGGTCGACTATGTGCTGGGTAGCTTGCTGACCCTCGCCGAGATCGAAGGCGTAGCACTGGCCGAGCGCACCTATGGGGTGGTCGGGGCTGGCGAAGTGGGTGGGCGGCTGGTCAAGGTGCTGCAAGGCCTGGGCTGGAAGGTGCTGGTCTGCGACCCGCCGCGCCAGGCAAGCGAAGGAGGCGATTACGCCAGCCTTGAGCAAATCATCGCGCAATGCGACGTGATCAGCCTGCACACTCCTTTGACCTCGTCCGGCGAGCAATCGACCCGGCACCTGTTTGATCGCCAGCGCCTGGAGCAACTCAAGCCGGGTGCCTGGCTGATCAATGCCAGTCGCGGCCCGGTGGTGGACAACCAGGCACTGCGTGAAGTGCTGCTGGAGCGCGAAGACCTGCAAGCGGTACTGGACGTCTGGGAAGGCGAGCCGAGTGTCGATATCGCCCTCGCCGAACTGTGCGTGATTGCCACCCCGCATATCGCCGGCTACAGCCTCGATGGCAAACAGCGTGGCACTGCGCAGATCTATCAGGCGTTGTGCCAGTTCCTTGGCCAGCCTGCGACTGTGTCG
This sequence comes from Pseudomonas sp. S04, assembly GCF_009834545.1. Classification (NCBI taxonomy): domain Bacteria; kingdom Pseudomonadati; phylum Pseudomonadota; class Gammaproteobacteria; order Pseudomonadales; family Pseudomonadaceae; genus Pseudomonas; species Pseudomonas sp. S04. The sequence continues at coordinate 4,174,348 of NZ_CP019427.1, read as the reverse complement.
CTGGACCAGCTGCTACCTGCCCCCTGGCTGGCGCAGGTCAGCCTGAGCGCCAGCAGTGATCCGGCTTGGGCCTTGGCGATGCTCTGCCGTGGGGTGTACGACCCGCGTCGCGACGATGCGGATTTTCGTCGCAGCCTGGTGGTCAGCGGCGCTGAGCAGCGCACGGCATTTGACCTGTTGCGCAAGCACTACCCGCAGCGCCGTGAGATTGACGGGCTGCGCGTGCAGATCGAGGGTCAGGCGCCTGAGTTGCGACAGATCGTGGCAGCCTTGGGTGCGCAGGCGGTATAGCGTAATCGCGGCGATAAAAAACCCGGCCTAGGCGGGCCGGGTTCGAAGACATCAGGCTATATGTCACTTTTGTTCGGCAGGCTTGACCAATCGCTGTTCCAGCTCGCGGCATGCGCTCTGGATCATGTCTTCAGTGATCGGTACTTCGCGGCCTTGGGCGTCAATAATGGCGCACCCTAGAGACTGGTGCGGCTGCGTGCGGATCACTTGAATCTTGTCATCGCTGCTGTGTTGCAAGGACATGGCCTGTCTCCTCATCAGGTTGTGCGCTTACTCTAGATCCGCCAGGTGACCACGCTGTGACAGCTCTACACAGGCCGATCAGGCGGTATCTCCACTCCACCAGAAATACTCTTCAACTTCCAGCCGGACTTTAGACCGATAGCATCTAGGCTCTATTGTTACAGGTCATATTCAATCCGACTGATTACGATTTACCCAAGTTCCCTTGAATTGACCGGTGTACGCTGGCCCGCGTTAATTCTTTCAGTTGGCCCTTTTGGATGATCCTGATGCTGTCAGCCCGCCACCGTCGCGCGATTCGTTTGTCCCTGCGTTTTATTGCGCCCTATCGCTGGCAGGCGTTAGGTGCCTTGCTGGCGCTGATCGTCACTGCCGGCATTACCCTGTCCATGGGGCAGGGCATTCGGTTGTTGGTGGACCAGGGCTTCATGACCCAGTCACCGCACCTGCTCAACCAGAGCATCGGCCTGTTCCTGCTGCTGGTAGTGGGTCTGGCGATCGGCACCTTCACCCGCTTTTACCTGGTGTCGTGGATTGGCGAGCGCTGCGTGGCGGACATCCGTCGGCAGGTGTTCAACCACCTGATCTACCTGCATCCCGGGTTTTACGAGGACAACCGCAGTTCCGAGATCCAGTCGCGCCTGACCGCCGATACCACCTTGCTGCAATCGGTGATCGGTTCGTCGCTGTCGCTGTTCTTGCGCAATGCCTTGATGGTGATCGGCGGCATCGTGCTGCTGTTCATCACCAACCCCAAGTTGACCAGCATTGTGGTGGTGGCGCTGCCGCTGGTGCTGGCGCCGATCCTGATTTTCGGCCGGCGCGTACGCAGCCTGTCGCGCCTGAGCCAGGACCGGATAGCGGATGTCGGCAGCTATGTCGCTGAGACCCTGGGCCAGATCAAGACCGTCCAGGCCTACAACCACCAGGCCCAGGACGAGCAGCGTTTCGCGGCCACGGTGGAGCAGGCGTTCGACACCGCGCGCAAACGCATTCTGCAGCGTGCCTGGCTGATCACGTTGGTGATCATCCTGGTGCTCGGCGCAGTCGGGGTCATGCTCTGGGTCGGTGGCATGGACGTGATCGCCGGTCGCATCAGCGCTGGGGAACTGGCGGCGTTCGTGTTCTACAGCCTGATCGTCGGCGGTGCCTTTGGCACCCTGAGCGAGGTAATTGGCGAATTGCAGCGGGCTGCCGGTGCGGCCGAGCGGATTGCCGAGTTGCTGCGTTCGGAAAACATCATCCAGCCGCCACGCAGTGGCCAGGTGACCTTGCCCGAGCGGGTTCGCGGTGAGTTGCAACTGCAGGAGGTGCGCTTTAGCTACCCGTCGCGCCCGCAAAGCTTTGCCGTCGACGGTTTGAGCCTGCGGATCAACGCCGGCGAAACCCTGGCGCTGGTCGGGCCTTCGGGGGCGGGCAAGTCGACGGTGTATGACCTGCTGCTGCGCTTCTACGATCCGCTGCAGGGGCAGATCCTGCTGGATGGCGTCGACCTGACCCGGCTCGACCCGCAGGATCTGCGGCGCTGCTTCGCCCTGGTCTCACAAACCCCGGCGCTGTTTTTTGGCAGCATTGAAGAGAACATTCGTTATGGCAAGCCCGAGGCGACCCTGGCGCAGGTCCAGGAGGCCGCGCGGATTGCCTACGCCCACGAGTTTATCGAGCAGATGCCCGCCGGCTACCAGACCCACCTGGGTGATGGCGGGTTGGGGCTTTCCGGTGGTCAGCGGCAACGCCTGGCCATCGCCCGCGCCTTGCTGGTGGACGCACCGATCCTGCTGCTGGACGAGGCCACCAGCGCCCTCGATGCGCAGAGCGAACACTTGATCCAGCAAGCCCTGCCCAGTCTGATGAAAAACCGCACCACGCTGGTCATCGCCCATCGGCTGGCCACGGTGAAAAACGCCGACCGGATCGCCGTGATGGACCAAGGCAAGCTGGTGGCGGTGGGCACCCATCAGCAACTGATCGGCAGTAACGCGTTGTACGCGCGGCTGGCGGCGTTGCAGTTCAGTGATGGGCATGAGGTGTCATGAATGAAGGCTGCTGAATGCATCCGCCTTCGGGCATTATGTCGGGCTCAAGGAAATACCTGGATCCGCCAATGAGCCGCTATCAACCCCCGTTGACCCTGAACACCAGAATTCTGACGCTGATCGCTGAAATCAGCGAGCAGATCGGTCAGCTTTCGGCAGTGGACGAAGCTCGGCAAACACCTCAACTGCGTCGCGGGAACCGGATCCGCACTATTCAGGCTTCGTTGGCCATCGAAAACAATTCCCTCAGCGTCGCGCAGGTGACGGCGGTACTGGCGGGGCAGCGAGTGCTGGGGTTACCCAGGGAGATTCAGGAGGTGCGCAACGCGTTTGCGACCTATGAGTCCATGCCGCAGTGGCGTGCCAGCAGTCGGACCGATCTGCTGTCGGCGCACCAGTTGTTGATGCAGGGCTTGATCGACGACTGTGGTCGGTTCCGCCGCGAGGGAGTCGGTATTTACCGAGGCGAGCAACTGGTTCATATGGCTCCACCACCAAGTCGTGTGGCAACCCTGATCGATGACTTGCTGGCCTGGCTGGATGCCAGCGATTGGCATCCGCTGATCCTCAGCTGTGTCTTTCACTACGAATTCGAATTCATTCATCCCTTCGCTGACGGCAATGGACGCATGGGGCGGCTGTGGCAGACCCTGATTCTCAGTCATTGGCGGCCGGTGCTGGCCTATCTGCCGGTCGATGCGGTCATTCGCGAGCAACAGGATGCTTATTACGCGGCCTTGTCCGCCGCCGATCGGATGGCCGAATCGACACCTTTTGTCGAGTTCATGTTGCAGTCTTTGAGCCTGGCCTTGGCCGAGGCCGTCCTGAACGACCCAGTAACCGACCCAGTAACCGACCTAGTCACCGACCCAGTAACCGACCAAGTGGCCAGGCTGCTGGGCGTGCTGGCGGGGGCAGGAGCGCTGAAGATCAGTGAACTGATGGCTGAGGTTGGATTGACGCATAAAGCGACATTCCGGGCTAACTACCTCAAGCCCGCATTGATGGCAGGTTTGATCGAGATGACTCAGCCGGACTCGCCCAACAACCCTGCTCAAAGGTATCGCCTGACAGAGCTTGGCGAGAGGGTCGCGGCACGCTCTGGTTCTGTTGCACGGGGTCGGTGAGGCGCGTTTATCGAAGTACAAAAAAATGCCCGCATCCAATGATGCGGGCATTTTTTGTTTCAGTTAGGAAGGTTACTGATCGTCAAAATAGCGCTCATGCCAATCCACCAGCGGCTGGGGAGAGTTGAGCTTCTGCCCGTAGATCACCGAATAAGACAGCACGTTCTGCACATACTGGCGGGTTTCGTCGAACGGGATGCTTTCTACCCAGACGTCGAAGCTCAGGTGGTCGGCGCCACGCAGCCATTGGCGCACGCGGCCGGGGCCGGCGTTGTAGGCGGCAGAAGCGAGTACCCGGTTGCCGTTGAACTGGCTGTGGACCTGGCTCAGGTACGCGGCGCCGAGCTGGATGTTGGTGTCCGGGTTCAGCACTTGCTGGGGTGAGGCCAGGGGGATGTTGAATTTGCGCGCGGTTTCCTTGGCGGTACCGGGCATCAACTGCATCAGGCCGCTGGCGCCGACGCCGGAGCGGGCGTCATCCATGAAGGCGCTTTCCTGGCGGGTAATGGCGAACACCCAGCTGGAGTGCAGGCCACGCACCTTGGCTTCGCGGACCAGGGTGTTGCGGTGGGCCATCGGGAAACGGATGTCCAGGTCGTCCCAGTACTGCGCCTGGCTGATGGTGCGGATGGCCGGGAAGTACCATTTCAAGTCGTAGGCCAGCTTGGCCTGGGCGACCATTTCGTCCCGGTTGAAGTGGCGACTGACGTGGTACCACTCGCGGCGGCCGTCGACGATCTGCCCGCGGGCATGGAATTCCAGGGCGCGGCGCACGCCGGGGGTGTTGCGCACTTTGTTGATCAAGGCCTGGCTCATCACCAGGGGCTTGTTGTTCAGCGAATACGCAGACTGCGAGCGGTCGGCGGCGAGGAAGCCGTAGAAGTCCCGCTCACGGGCGAGGTTGCGGTACAGGGTCTGCGCTTCCGGGTTCTGCGGTTGTGCCAGTTCCAGGCTGCGGGCCTGCCAGTAGCGCCAGCGATTGGTGGTGGCCAGGTCTTGCGGCAGGCGCCGGGTCAGCTGATAGGCGTCGTCCCAGCGGGCCAGGCGCAACAGCAGGCGCAGGCGCCATTCGGACACGGTGTTGTCGCGCAGTTCCGGGTCGTATTTGGTCATCACGTCCAGGGCGCGGCTGTCGAAGCGGCGGGCCAGGGTCAGGCCGATCTCGCGGGCAATCGCGACTTTTTCATCGCGGGAAAAATGCATGCTGGCGGCATAACCATCGAGCAGGGCCATGGCCTTTTCCGGGTCCTGGCGGGCCAGGCGACGCAGGCCCAGGCTGACCACATCGGCCATGGGCTCATCCGCCGGGGTGAAGCGCGATGGCTGGTTCAGCAGTTCGGGTTTCTGCGCCACGTCCACCAGTAGGCGGCCGCGGGGTGCCAAGGTGGTCATGCTGCTGACCAGGCTGTTGGCCAGCGCGTAGTTGCGCGCCTGGGCGGCCAGCTTGGCGCGTTCCCAGCGTTTCTGTTCGGTGAGTTGGCCTTGGGCCGCCCACATGCCGAACAGGGCGTCGCATGCGGCCGGCTGGGATTTGCCGGTCAACCAGAGTTTTTCGGTGTTGGCGTAGCCTTCAGCCTTGAGGTTGTGGCTGATCTGGTACTGCGCGTTGAGACAGTCCAGCTCGGTGAAGTTGAGCTTGGGGTCGTAGTATTTCTGGAAGGTCGCCCAGTCCCCGCGATCGGCCAGCCAGCGCAACCAGCGCAGCTTCATCCAGTTGGCCTGGGGCAGGTCGCCGTGTTCGGCGAGGAATTTCTCGATTTCGGCGTTGCTCGCGCTTTTCAGGCGGGCGGTCAGCTCGTCATACGCCAGGTAGGGCTCCAGCGGGTAGTCGGCGAGGGCCTGGCTGTAGCGAAAGTACGGGCCAGTGTCACCCTTGGCCAGGGCGCGCTTGGCTTCATCGTAATACTGGCGTTGGGTGGACAGGTCCACTGCCTGGGCGGATTGAACGGCTGTGGCAGAAAGAAGCAGACAGGATAAAAAGCTGAAGAGGCGACTGCGCATGAGACATCCGGGCAGAGAAATCATGACAAGTGCCAGCAGGTGCCAGCACTGATTATCTGTAGCTTAGCCTTTTGCCAGCAACGGGTGAAAGCTTTGCCGGCCCGCCGGCACAAGTTCGCAACAATTAATGTGCAGAGTGCTCCTACAGTGAAAATGCCAGCCTTCTGACGCCTCAAGTCAGGTAGAATGCGCGCCCAGTTTTTGGAGAAGCTCATGACCCTGCTCAAATTCAGCGATGTGTCCCTTGCTTTCGGCTCTATGCCGTTGTTGGACAAGGTGTCCTGGCAGATCGCCCGTGGTGAGCGGGTGTGCATCATCGGCCGCAACGGCACAGGCAAGTCCAGCATGATGAAGCTGGTCAAGGGCGATCAGAAGCCCGATGACGGCTCCGTCTGGCGCGCACCTGGCCTCAAGATCGGCGAATTGCCGCAAGAATTGCCGGTGGCCGACGAGCGGACCGTGTTCGACGTGGTCGCCGAAGGCCTGGACGGTGTTGGCGAACTGCTCGCGCAGTACCATCACCTGAGCCAGAACATCGTTACCGATGCCGACCTGGACAAGCTGATGCACGTCCAGCACGACCTCGAAGCCCGTGACGGCTGGCGCTTGCAGCAATTGGTCGACAGCACCCTGAGCCGTCTGCAATTGCCTGCCGACAAGACCCTCGCCGAATTGTCCGGCGGCTGGCGTCGTCGCGTCCTGCTGGCGCAGGCCCTGGTTTCCGAGCCGGACCTGCTGCTACTCGACGAACCAACCAACCACCTGGACATCGGTGCGATTGCCTGGCTTGAAGAAGCCCTGAAGGATTTCCAGGGCGCCGTGCTGTTCATCACGCACGACCGTTCATTCCTGCAGAACCTTGCCACCCGCATCCTCGAACTGGATCGCGGCGGGCTGATCGACTGGAACGGCGACTACGCCAGCTTCCTGGTGCACAAGGAAGCCACGCTGGCGGCCGAAGAGACCGCCAACGCGCTGTTCGACAAAAAGCTGGCCCAGGAAGAAGTCTGGATCCGCCAGGGCATCAAGGCCCGTCGCACCCGTAACGAAGGCCGCGTGCGTGCCCTCAAGGCCCTGCGTGTTGAGCGCAGCGAGCGTCGTGAGCGTACCGGCAAGGCGAACATCCAGCTGGACACCGCTGACAAATCCGGCAAGCAGGTGATGGTCCTCGAGAACGTGAGTTTTGCTCACCCGGGTGGCCCGTTCCTGATCAAGGATTTCTCGATGGTCCTGACGCGCGGCGACCGTATCGGCCTGCTCGGCGCCAACGGTACCGGCAAGACCACCTTGCTCAAGCTGATGCTCAACGGTCTGCAACCGACCAGCGGCAAAGTGGAAGAGGGTACGCGCATCGACGTGGCCTACTTTGACCAGTTGCGTCACCAGTTGGACCTGGAAAAGACGGTGATCGACAACGTCGCCGAAGGTCGCGATTTCATCGATATCGACGGTCAGAGCCGCCACGTGCTGAGCTACCTCGGCGACTTCCTGTTCAGCCCGCAGCGTGCCCGCACGCCGGTCAAGGCGCTGTCCGGGGGCGAGCGTGCCCGTCTGTTGCTGGCCAAGTTGTTCAGCAAACCAGCCAACCTGCTGGTGCTCGACGAACCGACCAACGACCTGGACGTGGAAACCCTCGAACTGCTGGAAGAGGTCCTGCTGACCTTCAATGGCACCGTGCTGATGGTCAGTCACGACCGGGCATTCCTCGACAACGTGGTGACCAGCACCCTGGTCTTCGAAGGTGAAGGCAAGGTGCGTGAATATGTTGGCGGATACCAGGACTGGCTGCGCCAGGGTGGCTCGCCACGTCTGCTGGGCGTGACCGAGAGCAAATCCGGCAAGGCTGACCTGAACTCGGCCGTGGTCGCTGCGGCGCCTGCGGCAGCGGCAGCGGCAGCGGTGGAAGCTCCAGCGGCCAAGAAGAAGCTCAGCTACAAGTTGCAGCGTGAGCTCGAAGCCCTGCCGGGGCAGATCGAAGCCATGGAGCAGCAGATCGCGGCAGTTGAAGCGCAAATGGCCGACGCCAGTTTCTATCAGCGTCCCGCTGCCGAGACAGCGGCCGTGATTGCCCAGCTGGAGCAGTTGCAGGCTGAGCTGGAAGTCATGGTCGAGCGTTGGGCCGAGCTGGATGCCTGAGTGATCCTGCGATAAAAAAGCCCGGCGCTCAGTGATGAGTGCCGGGCTTTTTGTATGCAGCAGGATCGAAGCGCTCCTCTGTAGGGGCGGGCGCCCGCTTGCGGCTTGCTCGCGAAGGACGTAAGGACGCCGCGCTGAATCAGGCTTGACGCGTCATCGTTGACGACCATCGCGAGCAAGCTCGCTCCTACAGGGGGCGTGTCAGCTTTTGACCAGGCGTACCGCCAGCACATCGCACGGCGCGCCGTGCAGTACGTCGTTGGCGGTGGAACCCAGTAGCAATGCCAGGCCGTGGCGACCATGGCTGCCAACCACGATCAGGTCGCACGCCTGTTCCTTGGCGAAATGGTGGATTTCCTGGCGCGGCTGGCCGTAGGTCAGGTGGCTGCAGTCCTTGGTCAGTTCCGGATACTTGAGGATCAGGCGCTCGAGGCGTTCCTTGGCCTGGTCGAACTGCTGTTGTTGCAGTTGCGACAGGTCCATCGGCACGTCACCACCAAAGGCCATGGCCATTGGTTCGACGATGTGCACCAGGGACAGTTTGGCGCTGTTGCCCACTGCCAGCTCGCGAGCGCGGTGAATCACCGGATCGCATTCTTCGGTTAGATCGACGGCGACCAGAATATGGTGGTAGGGCATGGGGTGCACCTCCTGAGGATTGCGATAAGGGTAAGTATGGCTGGTTTCAAGCGTATTGGTTTCGACAGAGATCAATGCGCCCATCAAGAATCGGGAGTACAGATATGACGGTCTGGATAGTGGTGTCAATCCTTGCGGTAATGCTCAGCCCCCTGGCATGGCTCGCGCCGTCGCGTCGCCAGGGCGGCAGGATGGCCTTGCGCATGGAGGCGCGACGCATCGGCCTGGCCATGCAACTGGCGCCGCAGGAGTGGCCGCACTGGCTGCAACCGGAGCCCCCTAGCCCGTGCGCGCAGTACCATCGGCCGCGCCGGGGTACTCGGCCGGCGTGCTGGAGCTACTGGCAGAAAACTCCTGGGCAGTGGGTCAATCAGTGGCAGGAGCCCTGCGAGGATCCGGCCTTGCTGATTCATTTCGAAAAGTTGCCAGGCAACGTGTACAAGGTCGAGGCGGACAAGCAGATGATCACCTTGTATTGGGGTGAGAAGGGCGAATCCCAGGTACTGCAGCAGATCGATGCCACCCTCAAGGCGCTCGCCTGAGCACGGCGCGTTTAATGATCGGCAATAAAAAGCCCGACAATCAGCATCGGGCTGGAGTTGGCCAGGCAGGCCGGAAATTTTCTGTCGTACTGATCCTGCGCTCGGTTTCCCTCCCGGCGCGCTGATTTTTCCTCTATCGCCCCTGCCAGCGTAGCTGCTAAAGCAACGCCTGCCGCAGATTAGGGCGACGATTCTAAATATTGATTCTATGAATGACAGTACATGCAGCCGCGTGTTGCTGGTCTTCGTGGTACGGAAATGACCGCAAAGTCGCGTTTAAACCAACGTTTTGGGCGATTGACAATTGTCGGAAATTCCGTGAAGGTGGCGTACCCAAATCAAACGGGCGTATGAATTGAGCGTTTGTATGTCAGAACGCTCCTACAGAATCCCGACTATCGCGTTGGCGGGTGTGCCTGGTGGAATGGCGTTAGCATCGACAGTAGCGTCTATGCCCAGCCAGGACATCAGCGTCCGACGTGTACTGTTCAGCTTCCATATCGTGGAGATCAGTTGATGATTTACGAAGGTAAAGCCATCACGGTTAAGGCTCTTGAAAGTGGCATCGTCGAACTGAAGTTCGACCTCAAGGGTGAGTCCGTCAACAAGTTCAACCGTCTAACCCTGAACGAACTGCGTCAGGCCGTGGACGCCATCAAGGCAGATGCGTCGGTCAAGGGCGTGATCGTCAGCAGCGGTAAAGACGTGTTCATCGTCGGCGCCGACATCACTGAGTTCGTCGACAACTTCAAGCTGCCGGATGCCGAGCTGGTTGCTGGCAACCTCGAAGCCAACAAGATTTTCAGCGATTTCGAAGACCTCAACGTGCCAACCGTCGCCGCGATCAATGGCATCGCGCTGGGTGGCGGCCTGGAAATGTGCCTGGCGGCGGATTACCGCGTCATGTCCACCAAGGCCAAGATCGGTCTGCCGGAAGTCAAGCTGGGCATCTACCCGGGCTTCGGCGGTACCGTGCGCCTGCCGCGCATCATCGGTGCCGACAACGCCATCGAGTGGATTGCCGCCGGCAAGGAAAACCGTCCTGAAGACGCACTGAAAGTCGGTGCGGTGGATGCGGTGGTTGAAGCCGACAAACTGCAGGAAGCTGCGCTGGAACTGATCAAGCGCGCCATTTCCGGCGAGTTCGACTACAAGGCCAAGCGTCAGCCGAAGCTGGAAAAGCTCAAGCTCAACGCCATTGAGCAAATGATGGCGTTCGAAACCGCCAAGGGTTTTGTCGCCGGTCAAGCGGGCCCGAACTACCCGGCGCCGGTTGAAGCGATCAAGACCATCCAGAAGGCCGCGAACTTCGGTCGCGACAAGGCCCTGGAAATCGAAGCTGCCGGTTTCGTCAAACTGGCCAAGACCTCTGCTGCGCAGAGCTTGATCGGTCTGTTCCTGAACGATCAGGAGCTGAAGAAAAAGGCCAAGGCCTACGACGAAATCGCCAAGGACGTGAAGCAGGCTGCCGTATTGGGCGCCGGTATCATGGGTGGCGGTATCGCGTATCAGTCGGCGTCCAAAGGCACGCCGATCCTGATGAAAGACATCAATGAGCACGGTATCGAGCAGGGCCTGGCAGAAGCCGCCAAGCTGCTGGTGGGCCGCGTTGATAAAGGTCGCATGACCGCCGCGAAAATGGCTGAAGTGCTCAACGGTATTCGTCCTACCTTGTCCTACGGCGACTTCGGTCACGTCGATCTGGTGGTTGAAGCCGTGGTCGAGAACCCGAAGGTCAAGCAAGCCGTGCTGGCTGAAGTCGAAGACCAGGTCAAAGAGGACACCATCCTCGCGTCCAACACCTCGACCATTTCCATCAGCCTGCTGGCCAAGGCCCTCAAGCGTCCGGAAAACTTCGTCGGCATGCACTTCTTCAACCCGGTGCACATGATGCCGCTGGTGGAAGTGATCCGTGGCGAGAAGTCCAGCGAGCTGGCGGTGGCCACCACCGTTGCCTACGCCAAGAAAATGGGCAAGAACCCGATCGTGGTCAACGACTGCCCGGGCTTCTTGGTCAACCGCGTGCTGTTCCCGTACTTCGGCGGTTTCGCCAAGCTGGTCAGCGCCGGTGTGGACTTCGTGCGCATCGACAAGATCATGGAAAAATTCGGCTGGCCGATGGGCCCGGCGTACCTGATGGACGTGGTCGGCATCGACACCGGTCACCACGGTCGTGATGTGATGGCTGAAGGCTTCCCGGACCGCATGAAAGACGACCGTCGTTCGGCCGTTGACGTGCTCTACGAAGCCAAGCGCCTGGGCCAGAAGAACGGCAAGGGCTTCTACGCCTACGAGACCGACAAGCGCGGCAAGCAGAAGAAAGTGGCCGACCCGTCGGTACTGGAAGTGCTCAAGCCAATCGTTTACGAGCAGCGCGAAGTCACTGACGAAGACATCATCAACTGGATGATGATCCCGCTGTGCCTGGAAACCGTGCGTTGCCTGGAAGACGGCATTGTCGAGACTGCTGCCGAAGCCGACATGGGTCTGGTCTACGGTATTGGTTTCCCTCCATTCCGTGGCGGCGCACTGCGCTACATCGATTCGCTCGGTGTTGCCGAGTTCGTTGCCCTGGCTGACCAGTACGCTGATTTGGGCGCGCTGTACCACCCGACCGCAAAACTGCGTGAGATGGCCAAGACTGGCCAGCGGTTCTTCGGTTAAGCGTCCAACTTTTGAGCGAGAGTGAAATTTTATGAGCTTGAATCCTAGAGACGTCGTGATTGTCGACTTCGGTCGTACTCCGATGGGCCGCTCCAAGGGCGGCATGCACCGCAACACCCGCGCTGAAGACATGTCGGCGCACCTGATCAGCAAACTGCTGGAACGCAACGTCAAGGTCGATCCGAGCGAAGTCGAGGACGTGATCTGGGGCTGCGTCAACCAGACCCTGGAGCAGGGCTGGAACATCGCCCGCATGGCGTCCCTGATGACGCAGATCCCGCACACAGCTGCCGGCCAGACCGTCAGCCGCCTGTGTGGCTCGTCGATGAGTGCGCTGCACACTGCCGCGCAAGCAATCATGACCGGCAACGGTGACGTATTTGTCGTCGGCGGCGTCGAGCATATGGGTCACGTGAGCATGATGCACGGTGTCGATCCGAACCCGCACATGTCGCTGTACGCGGCGAAAGCCTCGGGCATGATGGGCCTGACCGCGGAAATGCTGGGCAAGATGCACGGCATTACCCGTGAGCAGCAGGATGCCTTCGGCGTGCGCTCCCACCAACTCGCCCACAAGGCGACCGTGGAAGGCAAGTTCAAGGACGAAATCATCCCGATGCAGGGCTACGACGAGAACGGTTTCCTGAAACTGTTCGACTACGACGAAACCATTCGTCCGGAAACCACCCTGGAAAGCCTGGCGGCTCTGAAGCCAGCGTTCAATCCAAAGGGCGGCACCGTGACCGCCGGTACTTCGTCGCAGATCACCGATGGTGCTTCGTGCATGATCGTGATGTCGGCGCAGCGTGCCCAGGACCTGGGTATCCAGCCAATGGCGGTGATCCGTTCGATGGCAGTGGCGGGTGTGGATCCGGCGATCATGGGCTATGGTCCAGTACCGGCGACACAAAAAGCACTGAAGCGCGCGGGTCTGAGCATCTCCGACATCGACTTCTTCGAACTCAACGAAGCTTTCGCTGCACAGGCCCTGCCGGTGCTGAAAGATTTGAAAGTGCTCGACAAGATGAACGAGAAGGTTAACCTGCACGGCGGCGCGATCGCCCTGGGTCACCCATTCGGTTGTTCCGGTGCACGTATCTCCGGCACCCTGCTCAATGTCATGAAGCAGAATGGCGGCACCTTCGGTGTATCGACCATGTGCATTGGCCTCGGCCAGGGCATTGCCACCGTCTTCGAACGCGTTTAAGCGTTGCGTTGACGGAAGCCGGGGCCAAGTGCCCCGGTTTTTGTTTTTCTGAAGATTTTTTTGTTTTTTATTTCGACGTATTTGAACGAGGCCCAGAGCATGCCGATCCAACCCGGGCTCTACCAGCATTACAAAGGTCCGCAGTACCGTGTTTTCAACGTTGCACGGCACTCCGAAACCGAAGAAGAAGTGGTCTTCTACCAAGCCCTGTATGGCGATTACGGCTTTTGGGTGCGCCCTTTGAGCATGTTCCTGGAGTCGGTCGAAGTTGACGGCGAGCAGGTCCCGCGCTTTGCTTTGGTGCAGGCCGAACCCAGCCTTTTTTCCCGGCCATAAGCGCAAGTCGCGCAGAACCCTGCGCTTGACCTCACCTTGTTGCCACTATATATAGCGGTGCCGCGTCAGGCGCCAACCGCCTTTCACTTCTCGAATTCAGGAATTTTCTGATCCATGGGCAAATCGCTGGTCATTGTGGAATCCCCGGCTAAGGCCAAGACCATCAACAAGTATCTGGGCAACCAATACGTGGTGAAGTCGAGTATCGGCCATATCCGAGACCTGCCCACCAGCGGTTCGGCTAGCGCCAGCAAAGAGCCAGCCGCCAAGCGCGGCAAGGCCGCTGCTGGTGAAGTGCCGGCGCTGTCGCCTAAGGAAAAAGCGCGCAAGCAACTGGTTGCGCGCATGGGTGTCGATCCGGACCACGGCTGGAAAGCCAAGTACGAGATCCTCCCGGGCAAGGAAAAGGTCATCGAAGAACTGCGTCGGCTCGCCAAGGACGCCGACACCATCTATCTCGCAACGGACTTGGACCGCGAAGGGGAAGCCATTGCCTGGCACCTGCGCGAAGCCATCGGTGGGGATGACAGCCGCTACAAGCGCGTGGTGTTCAACGAAATCACCAAGAAGGCGATCCAGGAAGCCTTCTCCCAGCCAGGCGAGCTGGATATCGACCGGGTCAACGCCCAGCAAGCACGGCGCTTCCTCGACCGCGTAGTGGGCTACATGGTCTCGCCGCTGCTGTGGTCGAAGATCGCCCGTGGCCTGTCGGCCGGCCGTGTCCAGTCGGTTGCCGTGAAGCTGGTGGTGGAGCGTGAGCGCGAGATTCGTGCGTTCAACCCCGAAGAGTACTGGGAAGTCCACGCTGACCTCGGCACCGCCAAGGGCGCCAACGTGCGTTTTGAAGTGGCCCGTGAAAACGGTGAAGCCTTCAAGCCGCTCAACGAAGCCCAGGCCATGGCGGCCCTGGAAAAGCTCAAGTCGTCCAGCTACACCATTGCCAAGCGTGAAGACAAGCCGACCAGCAGCAAGCCGTCGGCCCCGTTCATCACCTCCACCCTGCAGCAGGCCGCCAGTAACCGCCTGGGCTTCGGTGTGAAGAAAACCATGATGATGGCCCAGCGTCTGTACGAAGCCGGCTACATCACTTATATGCGTACCGACTCGACCAACCTCTCGGCCGATGCCGTGGCGATGGCGCGCACTTATATCGAAGGCGAGTTCGGCGGCAAGTACCTGCCGGAAACTCCGAATGTCTACAGCAGCAAGGAAGGCGCCCAGGAGGCTCACGAAGCGATTCGTCCTTCCGACGTGAATACCGATCCAAGCAAGCTGTCGGGCATGGAACGTGATGCTGAGCGTCTCTACGAGCTGATCTGGCGCCAATTCGTCGCCTGCCAGATGCTGCCGGCCAAATACCTGTCGACCACCGTCAGCGTCGCTGCCAGTGGCTTCGAGCTGCGTGCCAAGGGCCGTATCCTGAAGTTCGACGGCTATACCCGCGTGATGCCGCAAATGGCCAAGCCGGGCGACGATGATGTGCTGCCGGACATGGCCCAGGGCGATGTGCTGAAGCTGATCAAGCTTGATCCCAGCCAGCACTTCACCAAGCCGCCGGCGCGCTACTCGGAAGCGAGCCTGGTCAAGGAAATGGAAAAACGCGGTATCGGTCGTCCGTCGACCTATGCGGCAATCATTTCGACCATCCAGGACCGTGGCTACGTCGCGCTGCACAACCGTCGTTTCTATTCGGAAAAAATGGGTGACATCGTCACCGAGCGTCTGTCCGAGAGCTTCTCCAACCTCATGGACTACGGCTTTACCGCCGGCATGGAAGAGAACCTCGATGACGTCGCCCAGGGCGAGCGTGACTGGAAAAGCGTGCTGGACGAGTTCTACGGCGACTTCAAGAAGAAGCTCGAAGTGGCCGAGAGTCCGGAGCACGGCATGCGGGCCAACCAGCCGGTAATGACCGATATCCCGTGCGTGACCTGCGGTCGCCCGATGCAGATCCGTACCGCGTCGACCGGCGTGTTCCTCGGATGCTCGGGCTACAGCCTGCCGCCGAAAGAACGCTGCAAGGCCACCGTCAACCTGGTGCCGGGCGATGAAATCGCCGCGGACGACGAGGGCGAGTCGGAGTCCCTGGTGCTGCGTGGCAAGCACCGTTGCCCGATCTGCAGCACCGCGATGGATGCTTACCTGCTGGATGAGAAGCGCAAGCTGCACATCTGCGGGAACAACCCCGATTGCGATGGCTACGAGATCGAGCAGGGCAGCTACCGGATCAAGGGCTACGAAGGCCCTAGCCTGGAATGCGATAAGTGTGGCAGCGAAATGCAGCTCAAGACCGGCCGTTTCGGCAAGTTCTTCGGTTGCACCAACGCCACCTGCAAGAACACCCGCAAACTGCTGAAAAGCGGTGACGCAGCGCCGCCGAAGATGGACCCGGTGAAGATGCCCGAGCTCAAGTGCGAGAAGGTCAACGACACCTACATCCTGCGCGACGGTGCTTCCGGCCTGTTCCTGGCGGCCAGCCAGTTCCCGAAAAACCGCGAGACCCGTGCCCCGCTGGTGATCGAGATCGTGCCCCACAAGGACGAGATCGATCCCAAGTACCACTTCCTTTGTGAAGCGCCGAAGAAGGATCCGGATGGCCTGCCAGCCGTGATTCGCTACAGCCGCAAGACCAAGGAGCAGTACGTGCAGACTGAAGTCGAGGGCAAGCCTACCGGTTGGAAGGCCTTCTACGACGGCGGCAAATGGGTGGTTGAAGACAAGCGCGTAGCCAAGTAAGCCGGCAGCGCGTTACAAGCAGGCCGCATGCCTACCCTCGGGTGAGCATGCGGCCTTTGTTTTGGGCTTGCGGATGCCTTGTCTGATCCGTGACACTGTCAGGCCAGCATTACGCGTCCTATTTCGTTGTGGAGACTGCCGTCATGGCCTTTGAGCTCTATACCCGCACCAACCAGAAAATCTACTTCGCCGGCTTGTCGCTAGAGGCCCTGGCCCGAGCGGAAGACGGGCGGGCGATGAATTCCCCGGCGCTGATCCAGGCCGGGCGCGAGTCAGCGCTGTTTCACTTGTACGGCGCGTTGCTGGGGCTGTGCCATGAGATCGCCGGGTTCTACCGCCTGCCGCAGGCCAATGCACCTCGGGCGGAGCTCTTGCTGACCCCTGAGGTGCTCGAGACCCTGGCCATCCCAGAGCTGGCGGAAATGGTCGAGCTGGCCCGCAATCGTGAAACCTGGCTGGCCAAGCTGTTGGCGGCCCACACCGCGCTTTTTCAGCCGCCTCGTGCACCGCACAAGCCCAAGGGCGACGTGACGCAACCGCTGATCGTGGCGGTGAGTCTCGATGAGGAGCCTGAAGAGGAGCTGAGCAGGGAAGAACTGGAAAGCTGGCGCCAGAACCTCAAGAGCCTGGCACTGCGTTTCCGTGAAGGCTTGAACGAGTGCTGAAACATCCGGCAGGAAGCTGAGCAGCAAGGGTCAGGGATGATCTCAAACAAGGGTTTCGGTTACATGCTGTCGGTCAAGATCCTGAGCGAAGCATCACCGATGCCTATATAATCCCCGCCTTTCGTGGAGAACAGACCTTTATGCCAACGTCCTTTCTAGAAATTGTCGAACTGCCAGACGGCCGAATTGAACTGCGCAGGGCTGAGGACGAGGGTTCCCTAGTGACGCTGGACTTCTCGGAAGATGCCAAGGCGTTCCTGCAAGGCCAGCACGTTGAAGTCGCCAAGGCGATGTTGAGCGTGGGTGTGCAGATGGCTGGGCGCCTGGTTGAAGGCGATTTTGAAAAGGAAGAGGGGCCGCGGATTCTGCATTGATTCCGTCTGTCGGCTTTTTTCGTAAGTATCCTTACAGATCTTCGTTACAGATTGGCTTCTCTGCCCTGGAGAAGCCCTGCGTCTAACGCGTGCGCCCTGGCTGCTACTTAGCCCAATCGAATATTCAGACTTTGTGCATCGCCGATACGTGCGGCGCCGATCAACTGTTGCCGCGCGCTGCTGTTCAGCGGGTTCAGCCAGCTGACAACGGTGTGGCTGCGGCCCAGGCGCAGGGCTTCGCAGGCCAGTTGCTGGGCGCTTTGCGTGCCGCGTGGGTGGAGCAGGAGAATGCGCTCGCGGTTCAGGCCTGCATCGCGCAGCCAGGCTTGGGTCAGGCTGGCTGGAGGGGCGATAAGGGTCAGCCAGCGGGCGTCCTGGTCCTGGCTCAACTCCCTGAGGATCGGCGCCAGGAGGCTCAGGCAGTTCCCGGCCGCACCACGTAGAGACAGCTCGCTGAATGCTTCAGGTTCGGCGCTCCAGGGCGCCTCGACCACGTCTTTGAGGATCGGCGCCAGTGGCTGGGCCATGAACGCTTCGAACAACGGCAGTTGGGCGGGCTGTGGTGTGTGTGGGAACTGCATAACGCCTCCTTTATCGGCGAATGACGCCGACACTCAAGCCTTCGATCACCAGGTCCTGATCTTTCAGGTTCACTTCGATCGGGGCGAACTCGGGGTTTTCGGCCATCAGCCAGACCTTGCTGCCATCACGCTTGAAGCGTTTGACGGTGACTTCATCGCCAATGCGTGCGACGACAATCTGGCCGTTGCGGGCCTCGCGAGTGGTGTGGACGGCCAGCAGGTCGCCGTCGAGTATCCCGACGTCCTTCATGCTCATGCCGTGTACGCGCAACAGGTAGTCGGCGCGCGGATGAAAGAAGGCCGGGTTGATGTTGCAGGATTCTTCGATGTGCTGCTGGGCGAGGATTGGTGCACCGGCGGCGACCCGGCCAATGATCGGCAGAGTGGATTCGTCGGCCTTGGCCTCGAAACCAGGAATACGAATGCCGCGCGATGCGCCGGGGGTCATTTCGATAGCGCCCTTGCGGGCAAGGGCCTTGAGGTGTTCTTCCGCCGCATTGGGCGATTTGAAGCCGAGTTCCAAGGCGATTTCCGCGCGGGTTGGCGGATAACCGTTGTCTTCGAGGCAACGTTTGATAAAAGCCAGAATCTCAGCTTGGCGTGGCGTCAGTTTTAGCATCTCGATCGCTCTGTCTTTTTATACAGTGACTGGGATTATATACAGTGGAATGATCTTGGCAATCCTCCTTTTTGCGGTGACCGCCGGACGGTCGGCCGGCAGTTCGCTGCTGCCGGTGTTGTAGGACTGGCTACAGCCAGCAGCTTGTATGGTTAAATAGCTGACTGAGCATTCCCAAAACGGACGGGCAGACTTGACAATACACAGGCTGAAACGTATGTTTCAAACAAGTGTTTGTCAGGCGGAGTAGCCATGGCCCAGTCGGAAACCGTAGAACGCATTCTCGATGCTGCCGAGCAGTTGTTCGCGGAAAAAGGTTTTGCCGAAACTTCATTGCGGTTGATCACCAGCAAGGCCGGGGTCAACCTGGCTGCGGTGAACTATCATTTCGGCTCCAAGAAGGCCTTGATCCAGGCAGTCTTCTCGCGTTTTCTCGGGCCGTTCTGCACCAGCCTCGATCGTGAGCTGGAGCGGCGTTCCGCCAAGCCGGACAACAAGCCGAGCCTGGAAGAACTGCTGGAAATCCTCGTCGAACAAGCCCTGGTGGTCCAGCCACGCAGCGGCAATGACCTGTCGATCTTCATGCGCTTGCTCGGCCTGGCCTTCAGCCAGAGCCAGGGGCACTTGCGGCGTTACCTGGAAGATATGTACGGCAAGGTGTTCCGCCGCTACATGACGCTGGTCAACGAAGCCGCCCCGCGTATTCCGCCTATCGAGCTGTTCTGGCGGGTGCACTTCATGCTGGGGGCCGCGGCGTTCAGCATGTCCGGGATCAAGGCCCTGCGTGCGATCGCCGAGACCGATTTCGGCGTCAATACCTCGATCGAACAGGTGATGCGCCTGATGGTGCCGTTCCTGGCCGCAGGTATGCGCGCCGAAACCGGCGTCACCGACGCCAGCATGGCTGCCGCGCAACTGCGCCCACGCAGCAAGTCGGTACCGGCCGCCGCCAGGGTTTAGCCGCGTATGGCTGGGCGCGGCAGCGGACATCCGCTAAGCTAGCCGCCCATGCCGACTGCCGTTTCAACCCTGTCCCCTGTTTCCCCGACCGCGCTCATTTTGCCGGGCATCGCCTGTGGCGCCGAAGCTGCGTGGCTGCGTTGGGCTCGGGACTTTCAAGACGCGCCGCGCGCGCATTTCCAGATCAAGGAATTTTTATGACTGCTGGCCTGCAAGGCTCGTTGATGGTGGACGTCGCCGGTACCTGGCTGACGGCTGAAGATCGCCAACTGTTGCGTCAGCCCGAGGTGGGTGGCCTGATCATTTTTGCCCGCAATATCGAGCATCCACGCCAGGTGCGCGAGTTGAGCGCGTCGATCCGCGCCGTGCGTCCCGACCTGTTGCTGGCAGTGGATCAGGAGGGTGGTCGGGTGCAGCGTCTGCGCCAGGGTTTTGTCCGGCTACCAGCGATGCGGGCGATTGCCGATAACCCCAACGCCGAGTACCTGGCCGAGCAGTGTGGCTGGATCATGGCTACCGAAGTGCTGGCCGTGGGCCTGGACCTGAGCTTTGCCCCGGTGCTGGACCTGGACTATCAGCGCAGTGCGGTGGTCGGCACGCGCTCCTTCGAGGGTGATCCCGAGCGCGCGGCGTTGCTCGCCGGCGCGTTCATGCGTGGCATGAACCAGGCTGGCATGGCCGCCACCGGCAAGCACTTCCCGGGACATGGCTGGGCCGAGGCGGATTCCCACGTGGCGATCCCTAATGATGAGCGCAGCCTGGAGCAGATCCGCGCCCACGACCTGGTGCCGTTCGCCCGCTTGAGCAAACAGCTGGCGGCGGTGATGCCGGCCCACGTCATTTACCCGCAGGTCGATTCGCAACCCGCAGGTTTCTCGCGGCGCTGGCTGCAAGACATCCTGCGTGGCGAGTTGCAGTTTGATGGGGTGATTTTCAGTGACGACCTGTCAATGGCTGGAGCTCACGTGGTGGGAGATGCCGCCAGTCGCATCGAGGCGGCGCTGACTGCCGGTTGCGACATGGGCCTGGTATGCAATGACCGGGCAGCAGCCGAGCTGGCACTGACCGCGGCGCAACGCTTGAAGGTCAAGCCGTCTGCGCGTATCGCGCGGATGCGCGGCCAGGCGTTCGCCAGCACCGACTATCGCCAGGACCCGCGCTGGTTGGCGGCGTTGGGTGCGCTCAGGGATGCGCAGTTGATCGATTGAGGGCTTGGTTGCGCTTACCGAGTTGAACCCATCGCGGGCACCCGCTTGCGGCTTGCTCGCGATGGCGATCTGTCAGGCTCTGCTAGACCTTCGACTTGTCCGGCAGCGGCGCAAACAGGGCGTCAATGTCGTCGCTCTGCAGCTTCCAGTCACCCGTGGTGCGGCCATCCAGCACGCCGGCGGCGAGGTCGGATTTTTCCTTTTGCAGATGCTGGATTTTCTCCTCGACCGTGCCACGGGCGATCATCTTGTAGACGAACACGGGTTTTTCCTGACCGATCCGGTACGCGCGATCCGTTGCCTGGTTTTCGGTAGCCGGGTTCCACCATGGGTCGTAGTGAATCACGGTGTCGGCTTCCGTCAGGTTCAGGCCCACGCCACCGGCCTTGAGGCTGATCAGGAAGATCTGATGCTTGCCGCTCTGAAAATCCTTCACCGGGCTGCGCCGATCCCGAGTCTGCCCGGTCAGCAGCGCGTAGGCGATACCGCGTTTTTCCAACTCCTGCTCGATCAGCGAGAGCATTGAGGTGAACTGGGAAAACAGCAGGATCTTGCGCCCCTCCTCGAACAGCTCCTCAAGCATCTCCATCAGGCTGTCCAGCTTGCCCGAAGTGCTGCCGCGGGTGGGTAGGGCGGCGTCATTGACCAGGCGTAGATCGCAGCACACCTGGCGCAACTTGAGCAGCGCCTCGAGAATGATGATCTGGCTGCGGGCCACGCCTTTGCGGGTGATTTCGTCGCGGACTTTCTTGTCCATCGCCAGGCGCATGGTTTCATAAACGTCGCGCTGGGCCTCGTTGAGGTCGACCCAGTGGATGATTTCGGTTTTTGGCGGCAGCTCGGTGGCCACCTGTTCCTTGGTGCGACGCAGCAGGAAGGGTTTGATCCGGCCATTGAGGTGCTGCAGGCGGACGTCGCTGGCGCGCTTTTCAATTGGCACGCGGTAGTCGCGGTTGAAGCTTTTGACATCCCCCAGCCAACCGGGCAGCAGGAAGTGGAACAGTGACCACAGTTCGCCCAGGTGGTTTTCCAGGGGCGTACCACTGAGGCACAGGCGCTGCCGGGCAGTCAGCTCGCGGGCCGCTTGCGCCGCCTTGCTGGTGGGGTTCTTGATGTATTGCGCTTCGTCGAGCACCAGGATGTGCAGGGGGTGCTGGGCCAGGCGCTCGACATCCTTGGGCAGCAGCGCATAAGTGGTGAGGATCAGGTCGTAGTCGGCCAGGTGATCGAAGTGTTTTTTGCGCGCGGCGCCATACAGTGCCAGGACCTTGAGCTGGGGCGCGAAGTGCGCGGCTTCGTCGAGCCAGTTGGGAATCAGGCTGGTGGGCATCACCACCATGCACGGCCGGTCGAGGCGCCCGGCGTTTTTCTCGGTCAGTACGTGGGCCAGAGTCTGTAGGGTCTTGCCCAGTCCCATGTCGTCCGCCAGGATCCCGCCGACTTCCAGTTGCCGCAGCGATTGCATCCAGCTCAGGCCTTCCAACTGATAGGGGCGCAGCGTCGCGTTGAGACCGGCCGGGGGCTCGGCGCTGTAGTCCTTGATGTCTCGCAGGCGCTGGGCGAAGGAGCGGATGTGCTCGCCGCCTTCCCATAGCAGTGGCAGGTCTTCCAGTGGATTGAGGCGCGTGGCGTCGGCGCTGCTCAGGCGCAGGCTGGTTTCGCTGGGCTCTTGCAGATAGAACTCGCCCAGGGTCGCCAGTACCGGCTTCAAGCGGCCGAACGGCAGGGCCACTTGGAGCGGGCCCTGCTCGGAGTTGGGGCGGTGGGGAATGTTCACCAGGATCAGCTCGTCGTCACGGCGCCGGGCCAGGCGTTCCGGGTTGAGGATTTCGGTATGCGAGCGCATCAGGTTCAGCAGGATCGGCAGCAGGCTCAGGCGCTCGCCGTTGACGATGATCCCTAGCTCGAGGTCGAACCAGTCGCGCTCCGGCGCCTCATCGACCGTGGCGTACCAGTCGTCGACGGTGGTCAGGTCGAAACCGAAGTCCTCGTCGATCTCCAGCTCCCAGCCTTGGCTGCGCAGCTTGGGCAGCTCATTGAGGGTGAAGGTCAGCCAGGCGCTGTCATTGACCATCTCATAGAGTTCGCCGGCACTTTCCGGCAGGGCCTTGCTTTGCCGGGTCGCGACCTTGAAGCCGAGGATACGCAACTGCTCGCGGTAGAGCTTTTCCACTTCCGGCTGGCGTTTGATGCGCAGGGTCTGGTGTTCCTGGCGGATCAGCACGTCGTTGTTTTTCTGCCCGCTGACGTACTCGTCCAGGTAGCTGAATGAGAGTGCCGCGCGGTGCTGGATGTAGCGCTGCATCTTGCCATTGCGTGGCTCGAAGGCGCTGAACTCGACGCTGGCCAGCCACAGGCGTGGCAGTGGTTGCACATTGTCCAGCACCTGCTGTGGCAACGGCGCGGGCGCGCGGTTCTCCAATACGGCCTGGAGTTTTTCCAGGAGCAGGGCGTCCTTGGCGGCGGCCGGGTACTCCAGGGTGTCCTGGACTTTGAGCAGCACCGCGGCGCAGTGCTTGCAGTTGACCCGTACCGGGCAACTGCAGGTGGCTTCCACCAGCAGCAAGGTGCTTTTGGCTGATTCGCGCAGGGTGATGGTCTGGCGGTAGACATTGCCGCCAGAGCCTTCGCAACTGGCGGTGAGGGTGCTGTCGCCGGCTTCGACGATCCTGACGCGGTTCTCCAGGGCGTAGCGACGGCCGCGCTCCAGGCTCTGTTCCTTGAATCGACTGACCCAGGAAGGGGCCAGGGGTTTGCTCAGGCTCGGGGACATAGGGACTTCAATCAGTCCGGTACGACATCAGGCGCTTGTTGCGGGGCCGGTGCCGTCAGCGAGGTGATCTTGATCAGCAGGCCCAGGTGGCCGTTGTCGAGAAAGTTCAGTTGGCCATTTTTGGTGTGGCTTTCCTGTTGCAGGCGTTCGCTGGCGCTGACCAGTCCATCGCTGCTGAACTGATTGACCCAGAAGCTGGCGTTGACGTCGGTAAACCGACCCAGCTTGAGATCCAGCGTGCCCTCGATCGGGAAGTGCCCGTATTGCTCTTCGCCGTCGCTGATCGCCACTTTGCTCGAGGTCTCGCCGAGGTTCTGCTGCCAGGTTTTATGCAGCAGCACGCTGTAGTCGGCACTGGTGCCGAGTTTTTCCACTTCGGCGTTGAGGGCCGGAGTGCGTAGGCTGTCGGCGCTGATCGACTGTGCCCCGGCGGCCCAGTCCTCCGGCGCGGCGCGGCTGGCCACGGCGGGTACGGCGTTCTGGCGCACCAGGATCATTTCTACCTGGTACAGGCTGTCGGCAAATGCCGTCGGGGCGACCAGCGTGAGCAACAGGGTCAGTGAGCGAAACAGGCGCATGTGGCGTCCTTCAAGCAGTTTTCGGGATGAGGCGCTCAAGCAGCGCCTCTACGGTGTTGAAGCGCTCTTCCGGGCGCTCCATCGGCACCTGGAACTTGAACATCGTGGCGCCTTCGAATTTGTAGCGTTTGGGCTGGCTCTGGATCAGCTTGATCAGGGTCAGGGGGTCGACCGGCGTTTGCGAGTCGAACTCGATACGGCCACCCTGGGGGCCGCCATCGATCTTCTTGATCCCCAGTTGTTCGGCCTGCAGTTTCAGCGCGGTGATGCGCACCAGGTTCTTGGTCGGCTCCGGGAGCAGGCCGAAGCGGTCGATCATCTCCACTTGCAGGTCCTTGAGGCCTTCCTCGTCGGTTGCCGAGGCAATACGTTTGTACAGGATCAGGCGCGCGTGCACGTCCGGCAGGTAGTCCTCGGGGATCAGGGCCGGTACCCGCAGGTTGACCTCCGGACCGCCACCCAAGGGCTGGTCGAGGTTCGGTTGCTCGCCCTTGCGGATCGACTTCACGGCCCGTTCGAGCATTTCCATGTACAGGGTGAAGCCGACGGCCTGGATCTGCCCGCTCTGGCCGTCGCCCAGCAGTTCGCCGGCGCCACGGATTTCCAGGTCGTTGGTGGCCAGCACAAAACCGGCGCCGAGGTCCTGGGTATTGGCGATGGCTTCCAGGCGTTTTTCCGCGTCCGTGGTGATTTGCTGGCGCGGCGGTGTCAGCAGGTAGGCGTAAGCCTGGTGGTGACTACGTCCGACGCGGCCGCGCAATTGGTGCAGTTGCGCCAGGCCGAACTTGTCGGCCCGCTCGATGATGATGGTGTTGGCGCTCGGCACGTCGATGCCGGTCTCGATGATGGTCGAGGCAATCAGCACGTTGAAGCGCTTGTGGTAGAAGTCGCTCATCACCTGTTCGAGTTCGCGTTCACGCATCTGCCCGTGGCCGATGCCGATCCGTGCTTCCGGCACCAGTTCGGCGAGGTCGGCGGCGCATTTCTCGATGGTCTTCACATCGTTGTGCAGGTAGTAGACCTGGCCGCCGCGCAGCAGCTCGCGGAGCAAGGCTTCTTTGACCGTGCTCTTGTTCTGCTCCATGACGAAGGTGCGTACCGACAGGCGTCGCGCCGGTGGCGTGGCGATGATCGACAGGTCGCGCATGCCCGACACTGCCATGTTCAGCGTGCGTGGAATCGGCGTGGCGGTCAGGGTCAGGATGTCGACTTCGCTGCGCAGGGCCTTGAGTTGTTCTTTCTGTCGTACGCCAAAGCGGTGCTCTTCGTCGATGATCACCAGCCCGAGGTTTTTGATCTTGACGTCGTCCTGCAGCAGCTTGTGGGTGCCGATGACGATGTCGATCTTGCCCTCGGCCAGGTCGGCCACTGCGGCATTGACCTCCTTGGTCGACTTGAAGCGGCTCATCACCTCAACGGTCACCGGCCAGTCGGCGAAGCGATCGCGAAAGCTGTTGTAGTGCTGCTGGGCGAGGAGGGTGGTCGGCACCAGGATCGCCACCTGGCGACCACCGTGCACGGCGATGAAGGCTGCGCGCATCGCCACTTCGGTCTTGCCGAAGCCGACATCGCCGCAGACCAGGCGATCCATCGGCTTGGGGGCGAGCATGTCGGCGCGCACGGCGTCGATGGTGGTTTGCTGGTCCGGGGTTTCTTCGAACGGGAAGCCGGCGCTGAAGGTTGCGTAGTCGGCTTTCGGGTCGGCGAACGCATAACCTTCGCGGGCGGCGCGACGGGCATAGATGTCGAGCAGCTCGGCGGCGACGTCGCGCACCTGTTCGGCGGCTTTGCGCTTGGCTTTCTGCCAGGTTTCGGAGCCCAGGCGATGCAACGGGGCCAGGGCGTCGTCGCTGCCGGTGTAGCGGGCGATCAGGTGCAGGTTGGCCACCGGCACATACAACTTGGCGCCCTCGGCGTATTCAAGGGTAAGGAATTCGGCGGCCTGGTTTTCGATCTCCAGGGTTGCCAGGCCCAGGTAGCGGCCGACCCCGTGGTCGATGTGCACCACCGGCGCGCCTTCACGCAGCTCGGTGAGGTTCTTGATCACCGCGTCGTTGTTGCCGTCGGCGCGTTTCTCCCGGCGCCGACGCTGCATCACGCGCTGACCGAACAGCGGGCTTTCGGCAATCAGGGCCAGGGCCGGGTCGTCCAGTAACAGGCCTTCGTCGAGTGGGGCGATGGTGATCGCCAAGCGTTCTTTGCCAGCGACGAAGTCCGGCCAACTGTCGACGGTTTTCGGCCGCAGCTTCAGGCGTTCCAGCAACTCCAGCAGCACCTCGCGGCGCCCCGCCGATTCAGCGGTGAACAGCACGCGGCCGGGGAACTGGTCGAGGAAGCCGGCCAGGGCTTCCAGTGGCTGGTTGGCTTTGGCTTCGATCGCCAGGTTAGGCAGCGCCTGGGCCGGGAAGCGCTCGCGGCCGACCCCGGTTTCGACATCCTGTTGGCTGGCCACCACGCGCGGCCAGTTTTTCAGGCGGGCAAAACAGTCTTCCACCGGCAGGAACAGTTCGGCAGGCGGCAATAAAGGTCGCGCAGGATCGACGCGGCGCTCTTCGTAGCGATTGCGCACGTCGTTCCAGAAATTCTCCGCAGCCTGTTCGATGCCCGGCAGGGAGAACACCTGGGTGTCCTGCGGCAGGTAGTCGAACAGGGTCGAGGTTTCGTCGAAGAACAGCGGCAGGTAGTACTCGA
Source organism: Pseudomonas sp. S04 (assembly GCF_009834545.1). Classification (NCBI taxonomy): domain Bacteria; kingdom Pseudomonadati; phylum Pseudomonadota; class Gammaproteobacteria; order Pseudomonadales; family Pseudomonadaceae; genus Pseudomonas; species Pseudomonas sp. S04. The sequence continues at coordinate 4,147,941 of NZ_CP019427.1, read as the reverse complement.
TACCGGCCGGGGTGATCCCGCTGCTCAGGTCCTGGAAGATCGGGCAGCGCCGGAAGTCGACATCGAAGCGTTCACGAAAGCGGGCCTTGAAGCGCGTGACTGCATCTTTCTGCAGCGGAAACTCGCGGGCCGGCAGCAGCTTGACCGATTCGACCTTGTCGATGGAGCGCTGGTTTTCCGGATCGAAGGTGCGCAGGGTCTCGATTTCGTCATCGAACAGATCGATGCGATAGGGCAGTTTGCTGCCCATCGGGAACAGGTCGATGAGCGAGCCGCGCACAGTGAATTCGCCATGTTCGTACACTGTGTCGACGTAGCGGTAGCCGGTGGCTTCCAGGCGGGTGCGCATTTGCTCGACGTCGAGCTTCTGGCCGATATCCAGCACCAGGCTGCTGCCCAGCAGGAACTTGGTCGGCGCCAGGCGATGCAGGGCGGTGGTGATCGGCACCACCAGCACGCCATGGCTCAGCTCGGGCAGGCGATAGAGGCTGGCGATGCGCTGGGAAATGATGTCCTGGTGCGGGGAAAACAGATCGTAGGGCAGGGTTTCCCAGTCAGGGAAATGCAGCACCGGCAAATCCGGGGCGAAGAAACTCAGCTCCTGTTCCAGCCTCTCAGCGCTTTGGCTGTCGGCGGTCAGTAGCAGGGTAAAGCGCTTGGCAGCGCTGGCGGCCTCGGCAATGGCCAGGCTCAGGGCGGCACCGGGCAGGTTGCCCCAGTGCTGTTTACCTGCCGCGGCAGGGAGAAGCGGTAGACGCAGAACGGGCACGGAAGGTTGAGCTCCAAGCGTTGCGACAAAGTCGGTAATTGTAACGGTCCCGGGTGCCGCCTGTCAGTTGCAGACTGTGTCTATTACGCAGGTTGGGCGAAATGTAGTGGTAATCACAAAATCCAGCGCTTTTTTAGTGATTATGTAGTGACAAAAGTAGCGAGTGTTACGGAGGGTTACAGACAAGACAGCGCTGTCTATGAAAAATGGGGTGTGCTGCAGGCCACGGTTTTACTGGGCTTCAGCGGGGTCGATGTTTTTTCAGGGGGAAATTGTTACTGTCTGCACGACAAGCGCGCATTGCTACGGGAGGGAGTCGGCGGCATAATGTAGCCCCTTTTTTCTGCCCCTACATGTGGAAGGTTACCGTGACTCAGAAGCCCGACCAGTGTCTTGGTGAATGGATCGACCGTGAAGCACTCGCAGAAGCGATGATTCCGCTGATCGGCCAGCTCTACCGCAATAACAACGTGGTGAGCTCGATCTATGGCCGCAGTCTGATCAACCAGTCTGTCATCGCGATTCTCAAAGCTCACCGCTTTGCTCGCCACCGTTCTTCCGACGACAGCGAACTCTCCGTCCACGAAACATTCCCACTGCTTAAAGCCATGAGCGAGCTCAAGCTCGGCGCGGCTTCGGTAGACCTGGGCAAGTTGGCGTTCAAATTCCGCAACGAAGGCAATGGCCGCAGCGCCGAGCAGTTCGTACGTGAAGAAATGGCTGACGTGGTTGGCCAGCAAAACGCTTCGGCCCGCAAAGGCACCGACGTTGTCCTGTACGGCTTCGGTCGCATCGGCCGTCTGCTGGCCCGCATCCTGATCGAAAAAACCGGTGGTGGCGACGGCCTGCGTCTGCGCGCCATCGTGGTGCGCAAAGGCGCCGAAAACGATCTGGTGAAACGCGCCAGCCTGCTGCGTCGCGATTCGGTCCATGGTTCGTTCAACGGCACCATTACCATCGACGAAGAAAACAACACCATCACCGCCAACGGTAACCTGATCCAGGTTATCTACGCCAAGAACCCAACTGAGGTGGACTACACCCAGTACGGCATCAAAGACGCGCTGCTGGTGGACAACACCGGTGTATGGCGTGACGCCGATGGCCTGGGTCAGCACTTGGCGTGCCCGGGTATCGACCGCGTGGTCCTGACCGCGCCGGGCAAAGGCAAGCTGAAGAACATCGTTCACGGCATCAACCACGGTGAAATCACCGCTGACGACAAGATCGTGTCCGCCGCTTCCTGCACCACCAACGCCATCGTGCCGGTGCTCAAGGCAGTGAACGACAAGTTCGGCATCATCAACGGTCACGTTGAAACCGTTCACTCGTACACCAACGACCAGAACCTGATCGACAACTTCCACAAAGGCGATCGCCGTGGTCGTAGCGCTGCGTTGAACATGGTTATCACCGAGACCGGTGCTGCTACCGCCGCTGCCAAGGCCCTGCCTGAGCTGGCTGGCAAGCTGACCGGCAACGCGATCCGTGTACCGACGCCAAACGTGTCGATGGCCATTCTCAACCTGAACCTTGAGAAAGCCGCTACCCGTGAAGAGATGAACGAGTACCTGCGCTACATGGCGCTGCACTCCGATCTGCACAAGCAAATCGACTACGTCAACTCGCAGGAAGTGGTGTCCACTGACTTCGTTGGCTCGCGCCACGCCGGTGTGGTCGACGCTGAAGCCACCATCACCCAAGACAACCGCGTTGTGCTGTACGTTTGGTACGACAACGAATTCGGTTACAGCTGCCAGGTAGTTCGCGTGATGGAAGACATGGCCGGGGTCAACCCGCCAGCATTCCCGCGCTAAGCCTTAGCTGCAGATAAAAACGCCCCGACAGTGTCGGGGCGTTTTTGTATGTGCGTGAGAGGCAAAATGCTAGGTTGGGCGACTTCCGCCCCCGACAGAATACTGAGGACGACTTTGATGCGCCTGATCCGACTGCCCTGTACCGCCTTGCTTGCACTGGCTTGCGCCGCTTCTTTCGCGCCGCTCACCGTGGCGAGTACCGAGCGCCCGGCGATCGACGGTGTGGTGCAAGAGGCTGCACAAACGCTGATGCAGCAGTACAACATTCCCGGGCTGGCTATTGGGCTGTCCGTAGGCGGCCAGCAGCGCTTCTACAATTTTGGCGTGGCCTCCAGGGACACGCAGCGCAAGGTCGGCAGCGACACGTTGTTCGAGATCGGTTCGATCAGCAAGACCTTCACCGCCACCCTGGCGACCTACGCGCAGGTCAATGGCCAGCTCTCGCTCGCCGACCACCCGGGCAAGTACCTGCCACAACTGGCCGGCAGCCCGTTCGACCAGGTGTCGCTGCTGAACCTGGCGACCCATACCGCAGGCGGCTTCCCGTTGCAGATGCCGGATCAGGTGCAGGACCACCAACAGTTGCTGGAATACTTCAAGACCTGGCAGCCGTCCTATGCGCCAGGTGCCCAGCGCACCTATGCCAATCCGAGTATTGGCGCGTTGGGCATGATTACCGCCATCAGCATGAACGTGCCTTACGCCCAGGCGCTGGAGGGTCAATTGTTTCCCGGGCTGGGCATGACCAACAGCTACATCAACGTACCGCCGGGCAAGCAGGCGCTCTACGCCCAGGGCTACAACAAGCAGGACGCTCCAGTCCGCTTGAACTCCGGGGTGCTGGGTGATGAAGCCTATGGGGTGAAAACCTCTTCTGGCGATCTGCTGCGGTTTGTCGAAGCCAACCTTGGCGTAACCAAGGTCGCGGCAAACTTGCGCACTGCATTGCTGGAAACCCACAAGGGCTATTTCCAGGTGGGCGCCATGACCCAGGACCTGATCTGGGAGCAGTACGACTATCCCGTAGCCCTCCAGACGCTGATCGAGGGTAATGGCGACAAGATGATCTACGACAGTCACGTCGTTAGCGCAATCAACCCGCCCCAGCCACCCAAGGCAGCTGCCTGGATCAACAAGACGGGATCGACGGGCGGGTTCTCGGCTTATGTGGCCTTTGTACCCGAGAAGAAGCTGGGCATTGTGGTGCTGGCGAACAAGAGTTATCCCAATGAAGCGCGGGTGCGCTTGGCGTATCGGATCTTCAGTGAGCTGGAGCGCTGAAGAAGATACGGCAGGGCGCCTTTGCTGTAGGGGCAAGGCTTGCCCGCGATGCCCTCAGCGTCGAATGCCATCGCGAGCGAGCTCGCTCCTACAAGGTAGGGTGTGATTGCGGGAGTTGTGCACATGTTGGGTAGGCAATGGAGCGGCTCGGCCGGATTGCTGCTGTTGATCGCGGCCCTGGCCGGCTGCGGCAGCGGCGACTCCCAGGAAAAATTTGGCGGGCCGACCATGGGTAGCAGTTATTCGATCCAGTACGTTCGCCATGCGGGCCTGCCCGGGCCGGCGCAGGTGCGCCAGCAGGTCGAGGCGATATTGACCGAGGTCGACCAACAGCTGTCGACCTATCGCAGCGACTCCGACATCGAGCGCTTCAACGCGTTGCCGGCCAATAGCTGTCAGCCGATGCCGGCGGCAGTCCTGCAACTGGTCCAGGTCGGAGAGCAGCTTTCCCGCGCCAGCGAGGGGGCCTACGACCTGACGGTTGGGCCGCTGATGAACCTCTGGGGCTTCGGCCCGCAGGCGCGCACCGTGCAGGTCCCCAGTGAGCAAGCGCTGGCGCAGGTGCGGCAGCGGGTCGGCTACCAGCACTTGCGGATCGACGCAGGGCAACTGTGCAAGGACGCCGCGGTGGAGGTCGACTTCGACAGTATTGCTGCCGGCTACACCGTCGACCGGATAGCCGCCGCGTTGGGCAGCCTGGGCATCAGCAACTATCTCGTCGAAGTCACTGGTGAGCTCAAGGCCGCCGGCATAAAGCTCGACGGCAACCCCTGGAAGATAGCCCTGGAAGAACCCCGTGACGACCAGCAGGTGGTGGAACGGATACTGGCGCTGGATGGCTATGGGGTCTCGACCTCGGGTGACTACCGCAACTATTTCGAGCAGGGTGGGCGGCGCTATTCCCATACCTTCGACGCCCGCAGCGGGGCGCCAGTGCTGCATGACCTGGCAGCGGTTACGGTGGTTGCTCCGCAAGCGCTGATGGCCGATGGCTGGTCGACCCTGTTGTTGATCCTCGGGCCGGAGCAGGGCCTTGCATACGCAGAAAAACACGCGATCGCGGCTTTTTTTGTGATGCGCACCGAGCGCGGTTTCGTCACACGTAGCAGTCAGGCGTTTATCCGCCTGAGCGGGGAAAAACCCCAATGAATCGGGCGCCGATCCCAAGCGCGGCTGGCGTTGTAGTGCAGGCAAAACTAGCCTACGACGCGACCAAGGGTTAATGTGCGCGGCGTTGACGCTTCTATAGACTGTTCCTGGGTTTTCGACTGACCCCAAATTGTTCCTTCATGCCGCATGGCCGGCATGATTTAGCCGCAGGTGCCAACGGGGCGCCGCGGCCTGTTCTGAGGAGTACGCATGGCTGTCTACAACTACGACGTGGTGGTGCTGGGTTCCGGCCCGGCAGGAGAAGGCGCGGCAATGAATGCCGCCAAGGCAGGGCGCAAGGTGGCGATGGTTGATAGTCGTCGCCAGGTCGGCGGCAACTGCACTCACCTGGGCACCATCCCGTCCAAGGCGTTGCGGCACTCGGTCCGGCAGATCATGCAGTTCAACACCAACCCGATGTTCCGGGCCATTGGTGAGCCGCGCTGGTTCTCGTTCCCGGACGTGCTGAAAAGCGCCGAGAAAGTCATCTCCAAGCAGGTTGCCTCGCGCACCGGCTACTACGCGCGCAATCGGATTGACGTGTTCTTCGGCACCGGCAGCTTTGCTGACGAGCAAACCATCGAAGTGGTCTGCGCCAACGGCGTGGTCGAAAAACTGGTGGCCAAGCACATCATCATCGCCACCGGCTCGCGTCCGTATCGCCCGGCCGATATCGATTTCCACCACCCGCGTATCTACGATAGCGACACCATCCTCAGCCTCGGTCACACCCCGCGTAAACTGATTGTCTACGGCGCCGGCGTGATCGGTTGTGAGTACGCCTCGATCTTCAGTGGCCTGGGTGTGCTGGTGGAACTGGTGGATAACCGTGGCCAGTTGCTGAGCTTCCTCGACTCGGAAATCTCCCAGGCCCTGAGCTACCACTTCAGCAACAACAACATCACCGTGCGCCACAACGAAGATTACGATCACGTTGAAGGCGTGGACAACGGGGTGATCCTGCACCTCAAGTCCGGCAAGAAGATCAAGGCCGATGCCTTGCTCTGGTGCAACGGCCGGACCGGTAACACCGATCAGTTGGGTCTGGAAAACATCGGGGTCAAGGTCAACAGCCGTGGCCAGATCGAAGTCGACGAGAACTACCGCACCTGCGTCCAGAACATCTATGGCGCCGGCGATGTGATCGGCTGGCCGAGCCTGGCCAGTGCCGCCCATGACCAGGGTCGTTCGGCCGCTGGCAGCATTGTCGACAACGGCAGCTGGCGTTTCGTCAACGACGTACCGACCGGGATCTACACCATTCCGGAGATCAGCTCGATCGGCAAGAACGAGCAGGAGCTGACCCAGGCCAAGGTGCCTTACGAAGTCGGCAAGGCGTTCTTCAAGAGCATGGCGCGGGCGCAGATCGCCGGCGAGCCACAAGGCATGCTGAAGATCCTGTTCCACCGCGAGACCCTGCAAGTGCTGGGCGTGCATTGCTTCGGTTATCAAGCGTCGGAGATCGTGCACATCGGCCAGGCGATCATGAACCAGCCGGGCGAATTGAACACCTTGAAGTACTTCGTCAACACCACGTTCAACTACCCGACCATGGCCGAAGCCTATCGGGTAGCTGCATACGATGGCCTCAACCGGCTTTTTTGAGCGGCTCCGGCCGGTGGCCTGAGCCGGCCGGGGAGACCGATTTCAGCAATTCTCGAGGGTGGCAGTGGCCAAACCGGGAAAGTCTGTAATCAGGCTGTCAACGCCGAAATCAGCGAGCCTGCGCATCAGCGCGGGCTCGTTGACGGTCCACACCGACACATGCAAGCCCTGACGCTGCGCCTTCTCCAGGCGTTCCGGCGTACACAGGGTCCAGTTCAGCGCCAGAATCTCACAGCCATAGCTTTGCGCGACCTTCAGCGGGTCGAGCCAGGCGTATTCGGCCACTAGCCCCCGGGATACATCCGGCACCAGGTCCAGGGCCGCCTTGAGCACTTCCCGCGAGCTTGAGGTGATGGTGACTTTGTCCAGCATGCCAAAACGCTGGGCCATTTCGCGAATCGCCAGCACGGTGGTGGCGGCGCGGGTGCGTGAAGCGCTTTTGACTTCCAGTTGCCAGTGGTCGAAGTCGCACTGTTCGAACAGTTGCTCCAGGGTCGGGATCGGGCAGGGCTTGATCCAGCCCGGTCCGCCCTTGCGTGCGTCGTAGGTCACCAGGTCCGCCGCCTTGTGCTCGACGACCTTGCCGCGGCGGTCGGTGGTGCGCTTGAGCGTCGAGTCATGGATCACCATCAACTCGTTGTCCATGGACAGGTGCAGGTCCAGTTCGCAGCGACGCACGCCATGCTTGAGGCATTGCTGGAAGCTGCTCAGGGTGTTTTCCGGTGCTTCGCCTTTAGCGCCGCGGTGGCCGTAGATGAGGGTCACGGTGGTTCCTTAATTAGTTGCCGGATTCGGTGATTTCGCGCGCCAGGCGGCGTTCTTGGGCCTGTCTTTGCAGGATATAGCGTGCCAGCAGTTGGCGCTGGGCATCGCTCAAGTGCTGGAATTCGGTGCCGACGTCAAAACCGCCGTCCTTGGCATCGCAATGAGTGACTCGGGCGCGGACCAGCAGGCCCAGGGCCTGGGGCATCAGCACCAGTTTGATCGATAGGTGGCTGCCGGGAGCGAGCGGGGTGGCATGCTGGAAGTCGATGCCGCCTTCGGAAAGGATCACCGGTTGCGGTTCGCCGATCTGGCCGAGCACCGTCAACGCGACTACCTGGCTGAGCAGGTCGATACGTTTGTTGAGTACTTTCAGGTAGGCCGCGGTATTGCGATCGCGCTCGCTGATCTGGCGCAGCAGGTGCTGGGATTCGAATTCACTCAGGTGCAGTTCACTGAGCAGATTGAACAGTGGCGAAGCATCCTGCAACACTTCCTCCGCCGTGGCGGCAGGGCCTGTCAGGGTCTGAATTTCCAGTGCGATCCTGTCCTCGATACGGTAGTATTCGCGGCGATCTTCTTCATCTAATGTCGACATGGCGAACCCATGGTAGCGGCGGTGGTCTGAGTGTAAAGCTGGTTATCGACCCCCGCCACAAGGACGTTCCTTTTCCCTCCGAACAAGCCCCGACATGTTCAGACCTCTCTTCGTATTTATCGGTACGCGTTATACCCGTGCCAAGCGACGCAATCATTTTGTGTCGTTCATTTCCCTGACTTCGATGATCGGACTCGCCCTGGGCGTGGTCGTGATGATCGTGGTGCTGTCGGTAATGAATGGCTTCGATCATGAGATGCGCACCCGCGTGCTGGGCATGGTGCCCCACGCGACCATCGAATCCGGTGAGCCGATCAGCGACTGGCCGAGCCTGGCCGCCAAGGTCAAGCAGAACCCGCAGGTGGTGGCCGTCGCGCCCTTTACCCAGATGCAGGGGTTGCTGACCAACAATGGCCAGGTCTCCAAGGTATTGCTCAATGGCATCGACCCGGCGCTGGAGCGCCAGGTCTCGATCATTGATAACTTCATGCAACAGGGCCAGCTCGATGCCCTGGCACCCGGCAGCTTTGGCATTGTCATCGGCGACAAGGCGGCGGCCAAGCTCGGGGTAGGCCTCGGCGACAAGCTGACCTTCGTCGCGCCGGAAGTCACCGTGACCCCGGCCGGGATGTTCCCGCGCATGAAGCGTTTTACCGTGGTCGGCATCTTCCATGTCGGCGCTGGTGAGATCGACGGCTACCTGGGTGTCACCAACCAGCAGGACCTGTCGAAACTGCATCGCTGGAAGCCGGACCAGATCCAGGGCCTGCGGCTGAAATTCGACGACCTGTTCCAGGCCCCGCGCGCGGCCTGGAACATCGCCCAACAATTAGGCGATGACCGTTTCTACGCCCGTGACTGGACCCGCACCCACGGCAACCTGTACCAGGCCATCCGTATGGAAAAAGCCATGATCGGCCTGTTGCTGCTGCTGATCGTCGCGGTGGCAGCGTTCAACATCATTTCCACCCTGGTAATGGTGGTCAACGACAAGAAGGGCGACATCGCGATCCTGCGCACCCTGGGCGCTACGCCGGGCACCATCATGGCGATCTTCATGGTCCAGGGCACGGTGATCGGGGTGGTCGGCACGGCCATCGGCGCGCTGGTGGGGATGTTTGCCGCACTGAATGTGAGCGCGGCGATCTCCGCCCTCGAAGGCCTGATCGGGCACAAGTTTCTCAACGCCGATGTGTACTTCATTGACTACCTGCCGTCGCAGTTGCAGGCCCAGGATGTGTTTATGGTCTGCGGCGCGGCGTTGGTCCTGAGTTTCCTCGCCACCCTGTATCCAGCCTGGCGTGCCGCGCGCACCCAGCCGGCGGAGGCGCTACGTTATGAGTGAGTTGGGCATGAGCGAAAAAGCAATCTTGAGTTGCCGCAACCTGGGCAAATCCTACGAGGAAGGCCCGGAGTCGGTGGAAGTGCTGGCCGGTCTGCAGCTGGAGTTGCACCCGGGTGAGCGCGTGGCGATCGTCGGGACTTCGGGATCGGGCAAGAGTACCTTGCTCAACCTGCTGGGCGGGCTCGATACACCGACCCAGGGCAGCGTCTGGCTGGCCGGTGAAGAGCTGTCGGCACTCAATGAAAAGAACCGCGGCTTGCTGCGCAACCGTTCGTTGGGCTTCGTTTATCAGTTCCATCACCTGTTGCCTGAGTTCACCGCCCTGGAAAACGTCTGCATGCCGTTGTTGATCGGCAAGACCGCGATCCCCGAGGCCCGCCAGCGCGCGACCGCCTTGCTGGAGCGGGTCGGCCTGGGGCATCGCCTGGAGCACAAGCCGGCCGAACTGTCCGGTGGCGAGCGCCAGCGCGTGGCCATCGCCCGTGCGCTGGTGAACAACCCAGGGCTGGTGATGCTCGACGAGCCAACCGGCAACCTCGACTCCCATACCGCGCAAGGTATCCAGGACCTGATGCTGGAACTCAGCACCTCGATGCGCACGGCGTTCCTGGTGGTGACCCACGACATGAACCTGGCACGGCAGATGGATCGCGTTCTGCACTTGCAGGAAGGTCGCTTGACGCCCATCTGATGCTTTGCAACCCGGTGCCTGAACAGGCGCCGGGTCTTTTATTTTTATACGGTGCCCCAGCGAATGTTCAGACCGTTATCGATCTTTATCGGCATGCGCTATACCCGCGCCAAGCGCCGCAATCGCTTTGTTTCGTTTATCTCGATGACCTCGATGATCGGCCTCGCCCTGGGCGTGTTGGCGATGATCGTGGTGCTGTCGGTGATGAACGGCTTCCAGCGCGAAATGAGCTCGCGCATCCTTGGCATGGTGCCTCACGCGACCATCGTCGGCGTCAAGCCGATCGACGACTGGGCGCCGGTGGCTGCCGCCGCGCTGAAAAATCCGGCAGTGACCGCCGCGGTGCCCTTCACCGAGATGGAAGGCATGCTCTCCTACAAGGGTTCGATGCAGCCGATCCAGATCAGCGGCATCGACCCGGCCCAGGAAGGCAAGGTGTCGATTGTCACCCAGCACATCGTGCAAGGGCGCCTGGATGACTTGAAGCCAGGTGAGTTCGGGGTGGTGGTCGGCGAAATCACCGCGCGGCGTTTTCGCTTGAATGTCGGCGACAAGCTCACCCTGATCGTGCCGGAAATCAGCAGCGCGCCGGGGGGCATCACCCCGCGTATGCAGCGCCTGAACGTGGTGGGGGTGTTCAAGGTCGGTGCTGAGCTCGATGGTTCGATGGCCCTGATCCATGTCGCCGACGCTGCGCAAATGCAGCGCTGGGCGCCCAACCAGGTGCAAAGCGTGCGCCTGGCGGTGAAGGACCTGTACGCCGCGCCTCAGGTGTCGGCGGCGATTGCTGGCAGCCTGGGGGCTGGATACAAGGCCGATGACTGGACTCACACCCAGGGCAGCCTGTTCAGTGCCATGAAAATGGAAAAAACCATGATCGGCCTGTTGCTGCTGATGATCGTCGCGGTGGCGGCGTTCAACATCATCGCGACCCTGATCATGGTGGTGAACGACAAGGGTGCCGACATCGCGATCCTGCGTACCATTGGCGCTACGCCACGGCAGATCATGGCGATCTTCATGGTTCAGGGTACGGTGATCGGTATCGTCGGCACCCTGATTGGCGGTGTGCTTGGCGTGATCGCGGCGCTGAATGTCAGTGCGCTGGTGGGCTGGGTGGAGCGCGTCAGCGGCCAGCACATCTTCAGTTCCGACGTGTACTTCGTCAGCAACCTGCCGTCGGAGTTGCAGGGCGCCGATGTGCTGTTGATCTGCTCGGCCGGGTTTATCCTGAGCTTCCTGGCCACCGTCTACCCGGCCTGGCGCGCCGCGAAGATCGAACCAGCGCACGCCTTGCGTTATTCCTGACTACGATCCGTGGGGTGCCACAGCCCCTGGGTTTACCGAAGACATTGTAGGGGCGAGCGCCCGCTTGCGGCTTGCTCGCGATGGACGTCAACGATAACGCTCAGCCTCAGGATGAGCGCGGTGGCCTCTCTCCCACAGGTTGCCTGCGCTGGCTCAATTGCCTTTGGGCAGTTCGATCACAAAGCGCGTCCAGCCCTGGGCCGATTCGCAACGAATGGTCCCGCCATGGGCGCGGATGATTGACTGGGTAATCGCCAGGCCCAATCCCGCATGTTCACTGCTGCCTTCACGGCGCGCCGGATCGGCCCGATAAAAACGGTCGAACAGGCGCGGTAACAAGGCGGGGGGAATGCCTTCGCCGGTGTTGGCGATGCTCAGGTGCAATCCCTGCGCCGAGTCCACTATCTGCACCTGAACCTCACCCTGCGCTGGAGTAAAACGCAGGGCGTTGTCCAGCAGGTTGGACAGGGCCCGACGCAGCATGCTGCGGTCGCCGCTGATGGCGGCTTCGCCCTGGCGGGTCAGGCGGATTTGCGCGTCTTCGGCCAGGGGCGCATAAAACTCCAGTAGCGCATCCGCCTCTTGCGCCAGTTGCAGCGGCTCACGCCGAGGCATCAATAAACCGTGGTCAGCCTTGGCCAGATAGAGCATGTCGTTGACCAGTTGCGCCATCCATTGCAGTTCCTCGAGGTTGCTGTGCAAGGCTTCGCGGTAGTCCTCAAGGTCCCGTGGACGGGTCAAGGTAACCTGGGTGTGGGTCAGCAGGTTCGACAGCGGCGTGCGCAGTTCGTGGGCGATGTCGGCGGAAAACGCCGACAGCCGCTGGAATGAATCGTCGAGGCGTCCGAGCATGGCGTTGAATGCGTGGGCCAGTTCAGCCAACTCGGCCGGCATCTGCGCGTGTGACAGGCGTTGGGTCAGGGAGCTGGCGGACACCCCGGCAGCCACTTCGCTCATGCGCCGTAACGGGCGCAAGCCACTGCGCGCCGCCCAGGCCCCGAGCAAGGCCGTGGCCAGCGCCGAGAGCCCGACCGTCAGCCAGATCAAATGCTGCATGCGCTGCAAAAAGTGCTGATGGTGGGTGATGTCGAGCACCAGGGTCAGTTGCGCCCCATCGGTTCTGCCTGGCTCCAGTGGCGCGCTGTAGGCCCGATAGGCGGTGCCGGCGCTGTGCAGGCTAGACAGGCCGGGCAGGGTGGGCAGGTCGCCAGGCAAACTGGGCGCGCTGTCGAACCACACGTGGCCATCGGCACCGCGTACGCGCAGTGCGAGGTCAGTCTGATGGCTCATTTCTTCCTGCAGGCGGGCTTTGCGCTGGGCGAACAGCGCTGGGTCGTCGGCGCCTTGCAGGGCGCTGCGCAGGGCCACCAGCTTGCCGTCCAGCAGTTGCTGGTCCAGCTCAATGAAGTGGGTCTCGCTGGCGCGACTGAACAGCACGCCGGCAATCAGCGAGACCACTGCGGTGCACGCCGCAAACAGCAACGCCAGGCGACTGCTCAAAGACAGGCGGGGCATCAGCTTGGACGCTCTTCAAGCACATACCCCATGCCGCGTACGGTATGAATCAGTTTGTTGGGGAAGTCATCGTCGATTTTCAGGCGCAAACGACGGATCGCCACTTCGATAACATTGGTGTCGCTGTCGAAATTCATGTCCCAGACCTGGGAGGCGATCAACGATTTGGGCAGCACTTCGCCCTGGCGGCGCAGGAGCATTTCCAGCAGGGCGAACTCCTTCGCGGTCAGGTCCAGCCGCTGCCCGTTGCGTTCGACCCGGCGGCGGATCAGGTCCAGGCGCAGATCCGCCAGTTGCAGGCTGGTTTCCTGCGGGGCCGCACTGCCACGGCGCAACAGGCTGCGCACCCGGGCCAGCAGTTCGGAAAAGGCGAAGGGCTTGACCAGGTAATCATCGGCCCCCAGTTCCAGGCCATGCACCCGGTCCTGCACCGCATCCCGGGCTGTGAGGAACAGCACCGGCACGTCCAGGCCGGCGGCGCGCACCGCTTGCAGGATCTGCCAGCCGTCGCGGCCAGGGAGCATCACATCGAGAATCAGCAGCCCATAATCCCCGCTCAACGCCAGTTGCTGGCCCGTGATGCCGTCGGCCACCAGTTCAGCGTTGAACCCGGCCTCGGTCAGGCCTTGGCGCAGGTAGTGGCCGGTTTTCGGTTGGTCTTCGACGATCAGCAGTTTCATGGGCGACTCAGGGTGGATGGGACACAAGCGTTATACCGCGGCGGGCGCTCAGCCAGCTCAACCTGACAAAGTTGTAATCTACTCGTCAGCTACCTGGCAGCGGCGCACCCTTAGAGTTTCCCACAAGCTGAACCTTATCTTGTTGGAGTGTGATCATGTATTTCGCTAAATCCTGGGTGCTGGCCGGCTGCTTGTTGGCATTGAGTTCTCCGCTACTGGCCGCACCGGCGCAGTCCTACACCTTTGGTGCGCCTGCCCCGGCGGCCAAGGCGACGCGCACGGTGGAAATTGTCATGGGCGATATGACGTTCAATCCCAAGGCCCTGCAGATCAAGGCCGGTGAGACCGTGCGTTTTGTGTTGATCAATAAAGGCCAATTGCTCCACGAATTCAACCTGGGCGACGTGGCGATGCACAGCCAGCACCAGGCCGAAATGCTCAAGATGCAGCAAAGCGGCCAGCTCACCCCGACCGCAATGAAAGCGCCGGCGATGGATCACGCGGCCATGGGCCACGGCTCGATGGCGGGCATGGACCATGGGGCGATGCAGCACGATGACCCCAACAGCGTGCTGGTGGAGCCGGGCAAAACCGCCGAATTGACCTGGACCTTCAAGCAGGCCAGCAACCTGGAATTCGCCTGCAACATCCCGGGTCACTATCAGGCGGGCATGGTCGGCAAACTGACGGTCAGTCAGTAAGCACTCAAAGGCGGGAGCAAAGGCTGGTAGAATCGGCTGATTCTTCAGTCAGGTTTCCGCCATGCATCCCGCAGCCGAACACTCGCCGCTGGGCAAATCCAGCGAATACATCGCCACGTACACGCCGTCTTTGTTGTTCCCGATCCCGCGCACCGCCAAATGGGCCGAGTTGGGGCTGACGGCCGACACCTTGCCGTACAAGGGCGTGGACTTCTGGAACTGCTTCGAACTGTCCTGGCTGCTGCCGTCGGGCAAGCCGGTGGTGGCCATCGCTGAGTTCAGCATCCCGGCGGACTCGCCGAACATCATTGAATCGAAGTCGTTCAAGCTGTACCTGAACTCACTGAACCAGACACCATTCGCCGACACCCAGACCCTGCAAGCTACCCTGACCAAGGATCTCTCGGCGGCAGCGGGCAAGCCCGTGGGCGTGCGCATTCGTAGCTTGAACGAAGTGCAGGCTGAAGGTGTGGTGGCCCTGCCGGGTGTGTGCATCGACGACCTTGACATCAGCGTCAGCAACTACGAGCACCCGCGTCCGGAACTGCTGCGTTGTGATGAGTCGCGCGTCGTCGAGGAGCGCGTGCACAGCCATCTGCTCAAATCCAACTGCCCGGTCACCAGCCAGCCGGACTGGGGCAGCGTGGCGGTGGAGTACCGTGGCGCGGCGCTGGATCACGCCAGCCTGTTGGCGTATCTGGTCAGCTTCCGCCAGCACTCGGACTTCCACGAACAGTGCGTGGAGCGGATCTTCCTCGACCTGCAGCGCTTGCTGAAGCCGGAAAAACTCACCGTCTACGCCCGTTATGTGCGCCGTGGCGGGCTGGACATCAACCCGTACCGCAGCACCGAAGAAGTGCAGTTGCCCAACCATCGCCTGGTTCGCCAGTAAGCGCGGGCAGCGCGAAATCCCGGGATTTTTTGCCGATCAGGAAACGAAAAAGCCCCGCTGTCGCCAGCGGGGCTTTTTGGTATTCGTGTGGATCAGATCCCGATGTTGCCCAGGGTCTGCACAATGTTGCGCAAGGTGGCGGCCAGCGCCGGGTGGTCGAGTTCGAAGCGTTCTACGGCCAGGTTGACGCCATCGGCCAGGCTGCTGTCGTTAGTGGCGGTTTCCAGTTGCAGCTGTGCTTCGATCTGCGTCATCAGGTCCAGCAGGTGGTCACGTTCTTCCTGCGAGAGCGGCGGGTTCTGCTCCAGTTGCTCGCGCAGGGTATTGAGCTGTTCTTGCAGTTCGCGGGCAGGCATGGCTACTTTCCTTTTATCGATAGGCACTGGCATAGACCGCAGCAGTGATCCAAAGGTCTACGTCTGACCTGTAGATTAATCCACTGGCGAGCGAAGTGCATGATCTTGATCAAGAATGATCGATCAGGGTTTCTCGCCCTTGCGCCGGCGCAGGCCGATATCCGACAGGCAGGTGTCGAGATCGCCGAGGTGATCGATCACCGAATGCACCCCCAGGCCAAACAATTGCAAGGTCGCTTTACCGCGCATGAGTTCGCGCTCCTGTCGGCTCAGGGCTTGCCATTCCTTGGGTGCCAGGCCACAGAGCGAGCCACAGGACGCCAGGCCAATGGTCCACAGCCCGGCATTGAGGCCCGATTGCAGCAAGCGTGGCTCTCCGCTGACCAGCACGCAACCGTCCAGGCGATGGATGTTCAGCGCCATCAACGATGACCAGCAAGCATCGGGAGCTGGCCATGGGCGGACGCTCGGGGGCCGTGGGCTGGCGCTGATCCAGTCGGGTAGTTCGGTCGCCAGCGACTGGCTCTGGTTGGCAGGTAACTCATCCAGCCAGGCGCAGGGAATGCCTTGCAGCCGCAACGACAGCAAGGCTTGCTCGGCCCCCGGGGTGAATTGGCCATGTGGGGCACAGCCGCTGCCGTAGAGTCGGGTTTGCGCGCCGAAATCCACCAGGCAGCCACTCAGGCCAAAAAGCACGGCGGTGGGTTGGGGGAGGGCTTGGGGGTGTACCTGAGGTTGGGGCATTTCAACATCCCTGAAATAATCAGAGAGGGTAGGCCTGCCTCGTGACAGTTAAGTGACATTCTCTTGACCGGCCGGGGAAACATGCAAGGTGTCGTAGGGCGTTTCCCTGAAAGCCGGCATCCGTCTTATACTAGCCAGCTTACCGCGCGGGTTTCGCGATCCGCGCCAGTACAATCCAAGGAGTTTCTGCTATGCGCTGGAGCAATTGCCTGGCTCGACTAAGTCTATTTGCCGGCGTCCTGTTGGTTCCGTTCGCTGCCCAGGCGGCCACCGAAGAAGATCCCTGGGAAAGCATCAACCGCCCGATCTACACCTTCAACGACGTGCTGGACACCTACGCCCTCAAGCCTCTGGCCCAGGGCTATCAGTTCGTCACGCCGCAGTTCCTCGAAGACGGCATTCACAACATGTTTCGCAACATCGGTGACGTCGGCAACCTGGCCAACGACATCCTGCAGGTCAAGCCCCATGCGGCGGGCGTCGACACTGCACGCTTGTTGATGAACACCACCCTGGGCCTGGCCGGGTTCTTCGATGTGGGCACCAAGATGGGCCTGCACCGCAACGACGAAGACTTCGGCCAGACGCTTGGCTACTGGGGCATGCCCAGCGGCCCTTACGTGATGCTGCCGTTCCTCGGCCCGAGCACCCTGCGTGACGCGCCGTCCAAGTACGTCGACAGCTATGCCGAACCCTACCGCTACATGCACGACATTCCCGCGCGCAACATGGCGCTCGGCATGGATGTGATCGATACCCGTGCCAGCCTGTTGTCGGCCGAGAAGCTGATCAATGGCGACAAGTACGTCTTCATCCGCAACGCTTACTTGCAGAACCGCGAATTCAAGGTCAAGGATGGCCAGGTTGAAGACGACTTCTGAGTCGGCGCTTCAATAACAGGAAGGCGGCCCACGGGCCGCCTTCTTCGTTTTATGGCTGGCGTTCCAACCTTGCATTTTGTTGCAAATTTTGCGGTTCTTATAACTCCCGGTGATTTGCAGGGTAAAGACGCCTGATGACCATCGGCGTGAGCTTGAAACGCCTCGCGGATGGGAGTACCGTCTGCGCCTTAGAAGGGCACCTCTGATGAACATGTGTGTCGGGCAAATGCTCGAAAGCAGTGCAGCAGAGAGGCTAGAAAGCGAATCCAGTAGTGTGTGCCGGGCCAATCACCCCGCCAGCTACGCCAACCTAATTCTGGCGCCGTTTGCCCACATGCAAAAAACCAGTGCCACGCTGCTGATAATCGATGACGACGAAGTAGTGCGCGCGAGTCTCGCGGCCTATTTGGAAGACAGTGGGTTCAGCGTCCTGCAGGCCAGCAATGGACTGCAAGGGCTAGCGGTATTCGAGCAAAGCCACCCCGATCTCGTGATCTGCGATCTGCGCATGCCGCAGATGGGCGGGCTCGAACTCATTCGCCAGGTGACTGACCTGTCGCCGCAAACGCCGGTGATCGTGGTGTCCGGTGCCGGCGTGATGAACGACGCGGTCGAAGCCTTGCGCCTGGGCGCGGCCGACTACCTGATCAAGCCGCTGGAAGACCTGGCCGTGCTCGAGCACTCCGTGCGCCGGGCCCTGGATCGCGCGCGCCTGCTCCTGGAGAACCAGCGTTACCGGACCAAGCTTGAAACCGCCAACCGTGAGCTCGAAGCCAGCCTGAACCTGCTGCAGGAAGACCAGAACGCCGGTCGCCAGGTGCAGATGAACATGTTGCCGGTGAGCCCCTGGGCCATCGACGAGTTCAAGTTCGCCCACCAGATCATCCCGTCGTTGTACCTGTCGGGTGATTTTGTCGACTATTTTCGGGTCGACGAACGCCGAGTCGCGTTCTACCTGGCGGATGTTTCCGGGCATGGCGCGTCTTCGGCCTTCGTCACCGTGCTGCTCAAGTTCATGACCACGCGCCTGCTGTTCGAATCCAAGCGCAACGGCACCTTGCCGGAATTCACCCCTTCAGAGGTGCTCGGCCATATCAACCGGGGCCTGATCAGCTGTAAGCTGGGCAAACATGTCACGATGGTCGGTGGAGTCATCGACGAGGAGACCGGTTTGTTGACCTATAGCATCGGCGGACACCTGCCGTTGCCTGTGTTGTACACGCCAGACAGTGTGGGATACCTCGAAGGCCGCGGTCTGCCGGTGGGCTTGTTCAATGAAGCCACCTACGAAGACCACGTCATCGAACTGCCGCCGGTGTTCAGCCTGACGCTGATGTCCGATGGCATTCTGGACCTTTTGCCAGAACCGACACTCAAAGAAAAAGAGGCCGCCTTACCGCAACGGGTAAGATCGGCGGGCGGCAGCCTGGATGGTCTGCGGCAGGTTTTTGGATTGGCCACGCTAGGGGAGATGCCGGATGATATCGCCCTGTTAGTGTTGAGCAGGAATCTTCAATGAGTACCGGTAGAATCCAGTTCGCCGAGCAGGATGGCACCTTTGTCCTGAAGTTCGTCGGTGAGGTTCGCCTGACCCTGTGTTCGGCGTTGGATGCGACTATCGAGCGGATCTTCACCGCGTTGAATTTCAACGCGATCGTGATCGACCTGACCGAAGCCCGCAGCATCGACAGCACCACCCTGGGCCTGTTGGCCAAGCTGTCGATCATGTCGCGGCAAAAGGTCGGCCTGCTGCCGACCGTCGTCACCACTCACGAAGACATCACCCGTCTGTTGGAGTCCATGGGTTTCGAGCAGGTGTTCAACATCGTTGACCGCCCGGTGCCGTGCCCGGAGTGCCTGACCGACCTGCCTGACCAGGACCAGTCCGAAGAGGTGGTGCGGATCAAGGTGCTGGAAGCGCACAAGATCCTCATGGGGCTCAACGATTCCAACCGCGAAGCGTTCCATGACCTGGTAAACGCTCTCGAGCGGCACTGATAGCCCCTACAATCCCTGGTAGGCGCTGGCGAAGGCAAAACACTGCGTCAAACCAGGCACACAAAAAAGGGCGAACCCAGCAGGGTTCGCCCTTTTTGCATTGCGCTGTAACCTTACAGCTTGGCCTGCAGCAACGCCTCCAGCTTCTCCTGGTCGCGGGCAAACTGCCGAATGCCTTCGGCCAGCTTCTCGGTGGCCATCGCATCCTCGTTGGATGCCCAGCGGAACTGTGCTTCGTTCAGGCTCTGGCGTGCTTCACCGGCATGCCCTGGCGCCAGCTGGCGCTCCAGCTTGCCGGTGTCGGCCGCCAGCTTCTCGATCAGGTCGGGGCTGATGGTCAGGCGATCGCAGCCCGCCAGTTGCTCGATCTGATTGAGGTTGCGGAAGCTCGCACCCATGACTACGGTCTTGTAGTCATTGGCTTTGTAGTAGTTGTAGATGCGCGTTACCGACTGCACGCCGGGATCATCGGCGCCGCTGTAGTCGGTACCGTTGGCCTTCTTGTACCAGTCGTAGATGCGCCCTACGAACGGCGAAATCAGGAACACCCCGGCTTCAGCGCAGGCCACTGCCTGGGCGAAGGAGAACAGCAGGGTCAGGTTGGTCTGGATGCCTTCGCGCTCCAGCTGTTCAGCGGCGCGGATACCTTCCCAGGTGGAGGCGATCTTGATCAGCACACGGTCACGGCCAATGCCGGCCTTGTCGTAGAGTTCGATCAGGCGGTGCGCACGCTTGAGCATGGCATCGGTATCGAACGACAGGCGCGCATCCACTTCAGTGGAAATGCGTCCCGGAATCACTTTCAGGATCTCCTGGCCCACTGCGACCCCAAAACGGTCACTGGCCAGGCCCACGTCGCCCTTGCAGTCGGTAACGCTGGCGTTGAGCAGTTCGGCATAGGCAGGAATGGCCGCAGCCTTGAGCAGCAGGGAAGGGTTGGTGGTAGCGTCCACTGGTTTGACGCGAGCGATTGCTTCGAAATCGCCAGTATCGGCCACGACAGTGGTGAATCGTTTAAGTTGTTCCAGCTTGGAAGTCATGGGTGTGCTCTATCCTGTGGGTCTGTTGACATTACCCGAGCGCTGGCAGCCACTCAAGGGCACAAATGCGTAACAACGGCCTGGGCGGCAACATCTGCAAAACAGATGTTTGAAAGGCCCGGCGCTATCCGCTAACTACGATGGCAAAACCGTCCACAGGTTCAATCGCGGCGACGGCTAGCGGCCTTCCAGCAACGCAGCCGCCTGATCGAGTAGGGCCAGTGGGTCCTTAGCCTTATGAATGTCCACCGACAGCAACTGGCGAAACTTGCGCGCCCCAGGAAAGCCTGTGCCGAGCCCCAGGACATGCCGGGTGATGTGGTGCATCGCGCCGCCAGCCTCAAGGTGTGCGGCAATGTACGGACGCAACTGCGCCAGCGCCTCGGCCCGGCTGATCACCGGCGCGGTGCTGCCAAACAACTGCTGATCCACCTCTGCCAGTACATAAGGATTGTGATACGCCTCACGGCCCAACATTACCCCGTCAAAGGTCGCCAAATGCTCATGGCAGGCCTCCAGCGTCTTGATCCCGCCGTTGAGAATGATCTCCAGCTCCGGGAAGTCCGCCTTTAGCTGCGCCGCCACGTCATAGCGCAGTGGCGGGATATCGCGGTTCTCCTTGGGCGACAAACCTTCAAGAATCGCAATGCGCGCATGCACGGTAAAGCTGGTGCAGCCGGCATCGCGCACCGTACCGACGAAATCACACAGCTGCGCGTAACTGTCGCGTCCATTGATCCCGATCCGATGCTTGACCGTGACCGGAATCGACACCGCATCGCGCATCGCCTTCACGCAATCAGCCACCAACTGCGGATGCCCCATCAGGCACGCACCAATCATATTGTTCTGCACCCGATCACTCGGGCAGCCGACATTGAGGTTCACCTCGTCATACCCATGCTCCTGCGCCATCCGCGCACAGGCCGCCAGATCCAGCGCAGCACTGCCGCCCAACTGCAACGCCAGCGGATGCTCAGCCTCGTTGTGCCGCAGAAAACGCTCGTGATCACCGTTGAGCAGCGCACCGGTGGTGACCATTTCGGTGTAAAGCAGGGCGTGTTTGGAGAGCAGGCGCAGGAAGAACCGGCAGTGGCGGTCGGTCCAGTCCATCATTGGGGCAACGCTAAAGCGCCGAGACAGTGCGGCGCTTGATTCTGCTGGGCTAAAGCTCTTTTTTTGAATCATTTTACTCAACGTGTTATCGACTTGTTTTTGGGCATTTTCAGGCGTTTTTTTAATCTCGATGGTACAAAGTACCACTCAGAAACTGACGCGTACCACTTTCGATATGGCGACTATCAGGGCAAGAAAACTGGCAGATGGGACGCTGAGCTACACGGCTCAGATCCGTATCAAGCGCGACGGAGTGCAAGTCTACCAAAGAGAGCCTGACCTTCGCCCGAAAACAGGCGGCGCAGGCCTGGGTGCGTCGACTTGAGTCGGTGAGTTACTACCCGAGGACTCACGCGGCAGCTACATGGATGAGGGTCATGATGCGCATCAGAAAAGGGGAGTAGATGGATTTTTCGGCTCGATAGCTACGCAATTCCGGCTTTAACTCTATGCATTTAAGAGCAATCCTAATGAATGGATCATTGTTGGAGGCGAGGATGTGAGCCGTAGTACGGGCCCCTCCCGCCACTCTCTCTATTTTAGGGAATGATCCATTAGCTGGAAAATTCCAGTCGATTTTGGTGGCCAGAAGGGTACACATCAACCTTTAAATTGAAACGCGCTTCCGTCTATGTAACTCCAAGACGGTTTGATTTCTTTGTGCAAAGCTTTTGCACTATCAGGTAACCCGAGCATCTGCGCGGCTAGATAAGCATAAGCGGCGCACGGGAAGTTTCGGCGATCAGTTAGCTCGAAAGACCGAACTAAACAGTCATATACATCTTGTAAAAAAACCTTGCGTCCATCAACTTCGGCTACTGCATTTCCTTTAGCGAACAGTGATGACAGTAGACTCTTGGCCAAGTAATAGAAAATATAGTGATTGCTCACATCCATGTCGCGCCAGCTATCCCAAGCAGGCATGCCCATCGATAGAACTTCTTGGTGCCTAGACTCTCGAGCAGCCAGACTGAGCGAACTCTGAGAAAAGTCATCACCGAAATCGACTGGGCGACCTGCGACGAGGAATCTCGACCAGGTGGTGCCGGTTTTGATGACCTTCGCTGGGTTGCCACCGATTACTACTTTGCTTGGGTGACGACCGCTGACAACGGCGCCCGCCCCAACAACAGTGTCGTTGGAAATCTGAGCGCCTTTCAGGATCAATGTATTGGTTGCGAGCCATACTCGATCACCGAGAACGATGTCCCTGGAATGATTAATTCGTTCTCCGTCCTCGGAGAAAATCGAGTGCATGTCGGACGACAGTAGCTGAGGATTCGCAAACAGGCAGTCTTTGCCAATTGTCACGTTGCCCTTCTCGTAAGCGTGAATTTTGATTTCGGAATTGCAGACCAGACCTTCGCCAATATTAACTTTGCACCCCGGTGCAATGATGATCCGTCCACGGATTTCGCTCAATCCACCAATTCGAAGCTCGGAACCACGGCCTACGGTGATTTGTGCGCTGATCAGCTTAACTTCCAAACCGAATTCAACGGTTGCACCAGCATCAACTTCAATCCACGAAGAGGACATCTTCAGGTTTTTGGAAGTTACTTCTTTTGGAAGTAATGTCACATCGGAGTAACGCGTAGCCATCAACTCAACCTCATTCTTTATGCGCTGTGCTGCGCTCTTAATTCAAAGCGTCAATTACGGGTCAGTGAGCCTAAAGGTGTCGCCCCATTCAACCCTATGGCGCACCTGCACTGGCTCAAAAAGCCTGCCAAATTGCCCTGCTTTTACACGCTAACCCACTGAGTTATCAATAGGTAATCGACGATGCCCAGTAGCCCCGGCAAACAAAGGTAGGTGTTCGGATAGCGGAAAATCGGTCTGGGAAAAAAACTTAGCAAAAAAAAAGGTTCTTCACGGAATCCCGGGAAACACAGAAACAAGAACGCCGATTTGCTTGATGATGTTCGTGCGAGCAAACACATCTAACAAAACGGCGTTCTTATGCACGATATTAATACTTTCCTTCCTTTTTGGGAGGGCTTTTCTGTCGTCACCATCAAGCCTGATGGCGACGCGCTTCAGATCGACCTGATTCCCCACGCCACCCGGTTCCCTTCCTGTAGCGGCTGCCAAAAACCCTGTTCAACCACGCATGAGTATTGCGAGCGGACCGTCCGCGATTTACCGATTCTCGGCCGTGCGGTGCGCCTCAGCGTGTTGCTCAGGCGTGTTGGCTGTCGTGACTGCGGTAAACGTATGGAGGCCGTCAGTTGGCTGGACCGCTATGCCCGCATGACGCGGCGTCTGGCCGAGGCGGTCATTCAAGCCTGCGAGCGCCTTCCCACACTGCACGTGGCTCAACTGTTTGGGCTGCACTGGGACACCGTTCGGTTGCTGGAGCGTCGAGCCTTGCAAGCGGCGTTGAGCGTTTTGCCAAAGGCGCAACCGCGACGTCTGGTGATGGACGAGTTCGCCCTGTTCAAAGGTCATCGTTACGCCAGCGTGGTGCTGGATGCGGATACACGACGAGTGCTGTGGATCGGTGAAGGTCGCAGCCGAGCAGCGATCAGGCCTTTCTTCGAAGAACTGGGGCCAGAGGGTTGTGCTCGAATCGAAGCGGTGGCGATGGACATGAACACCGCTTTTGACCTGGAGGTTCGTCAGCACTGTCCCAACGCGCGAGTGGTCTACGACCTCTTCCATGTGGTGGCCAAATATGGCCGAGAGGTGATTGATCGGGTCCGCGTCGACGAGGCTAACCGGTTGCGTCACGACAAGCCTGCCCGCAAGGTCATCAAGCAGGCGCGATGGCTGTTGCTGCGCAATCCGCAGAACTTGAAAACGCCGGAACAACAGGTCCGCCTGGAGGATCTACTGGCGGCCAACCAAGCGTTGATGACGGTCTACTTGATGAAGGCTGAACTCAAAACACTCTGGACCCCGAGTACTGCCTGGGATTGGCGATCGGCCTGGAAGCAATGGCTGCGCCATGCGCACGAAAGCGAAATACCAGCTCTGATCCAGTTCGCCAAACGGCTAAAGGGTTACTGGCGGGGCATCGTCAGCCGGGTTCGCTGGCCGATGCACACCGGTCAGTTGGAAGGAATAAACAATCGAATAAAGGTCATCAAGCGGATGGCGTACGGTTACCGGGACAGCGAATTCTTTTTCATGAAGATCAAGAGCGTCTTTCCCGGTAATCCGTGAAGAACCAAAAAAAAGCACTTTTTCCCCTCCCGCCGACGGGCCTTGTGTCATTTTTTGTGCAAATCCGGATGTGGTGCAAACGAACCTGCAGCCCAGGCGGGCCGTGGGGTTCTGCAGGGGAGCGGTCATTGTACAGAGTGCAAAGTTTTGAAGGGGTATGCACTGCGGCCGCACGGCGGCACTCAGGGCGGTCACGGACGGGTGGTGCTGGAAACCCCGGTTTCATTGGGTGGAAACTTTTAAAACATGGGTTTGAGGGTGTTTTCCAAAACGCACACGTTCTTTTTGAGACGGGTTCTGGTATGACTCACCCACATGGGTTACAAATCAGTTCAAGCACATAGGTAACAGTTATTAACTGGCATGGTCGATTTCGCGAGGATCTGACCATGCCCTGGAAAGAGCTGAAACCTATGGACCTCAAAGTGATGTTCATCGCGGCGTATCTGTCTGAAGAGCACAGCTTTAGCCAGCTATGTCAGGACTATCAGATCAGCCGAAAGACTGGCTATAATTGGGTCGAACGCTATCAGCTAGAGGGGCCCAGTGGGCTCGATGAGCGCAGTCGGCGTCGGCACAACCAGACCTATGTGGTGCCGCTGGTTGTGAGGCAGGCAATCATTGAGTTTCGCTCTACTGGCGAAACGGTTCCGGGTCCTAAAAAGATTCAGAACGATCTGATGAAACGCTTTCCCGGGCAGGATCCGCCTTCGAAAACGACCATCTACAACATCCTTAAGGCAGCGGACCTGATCACGTCTCGACCGTTACGCCAGCGTGTCGCTGTCTATCCCAAGCCTTTGCGTAAGGCAGAATCGCCTAATCAACTCTTCAGCGCAGATTACAAAGGCCAATTTCTCACCGGAGCGGGTGTCTGGTGTTATCCGCTGACGATCATGGACCATGCCAGTCGTTTCGTGCTTGCCTGCGAGAGCATGGCTAACACCAATCTCAAGGAGACCCAGCAAACCTTCGAGCGCGTCTTTCGGGAGTATGGGATGCCTGAGCGCATTCGAACCGATAATGGCGTGCCGTTTGCGAGCACGGGGCGTGCGGGGTTGTCGCAGTTATCGATCTGGTGGCTACGCCTTGGGATTATTCCTGAGCGAATTGAGCCCGGTCGACCAGATCAAAATGGACGTCATGAGCGTATGCACCGGACATTGAAGAGTACGTTTCCCAAACCGCCGGCCATTGCCTGGGAGGCTCAGCAAAAACACTTTGATCGATTTATGCAGCACTACAATCACGAACGGGGACATGAGGCACTCGGCCAGAAAACCCCGGCGTCCTGCTATACCCTCTCACCCCGAGCTTACCCGGAGAAACTACCGGAAATGGGATATGCGAGCCATGTTGAGTGTTACCTGGCCGATGGTAGCGGAATCATTAATCGAGATGGTCTGCGGATATATGTGGGGAACCTGCTCAGGCATCAAACCATTGGAATGGAGATGATCAAAGACGGGGTATGGAATGTTATCTTCGGTCCGGTGATCCTAGGTCACGTCAATGCCCGGGACGCAAAAAACGGCTATGTTTCAATCAAAGTGTCACCTATGTGAATGCACTTTTTTGTAACCCATGTGGTTGTTCCGTACATTTTGGCTCTGCGGAGAAAGTCTGAACTC
The DNA here is from genome assembly GCF_009834545.1 of Pseudomonas sp. S04. NCBI lineage: Bacteria > Pseudomonadati > Pseudomonadota > Gammaproteobacteria > Pseudomonadales > Pseudomonadaceae > Pseudomonas > Pseudomonas sp. S04. Next base: position 4,121,894 of record NZ_CP019427.1, on the reverse strand, counting down.
CCTGCAAGCGACGGATGACGCGGGCTGTGGTCGGTTTGGTGGATTTCACAGAACTGACGGCGATGGACCATCAGATTCACCTTCCTGCAGGCAATACGTCCTCCATGAAAAACAGCATTTTTCTTGAGACTCATTCTTAAGACAGGGTGGGCATTTCAAAAAGAGCGATATGAGTAATGCAGGGTAGGTGATGGGCCACTGTGGGCAGAGTGAAATTATTACATTGCCTTTGAGTAGTTTGGAGTATTTAAGTGCGGCATAACCACCCATGGAGCCGCCGTATATTATATTTTTATCGTACTTTGAAATAATTGGTACGGCTTTTTTGGCGGCGAGATGCATGCTTTGTTGTGGAAGCCAGTTTCCTCGCTTTGCCATGAATCCAATTGAGGATAAACCTAGTTGTTTTGAGTGGTATGTCAGTGAAGTATCTAGTTTCTTTTGCGAGTGATATAAGATCGCTGAACGTAACTGCAATTCTGTCAGAGTTGCCTCTCCAGAATAGTACTTTGACCTGTTCGTCTTCGTAAATAACTACTTCTTTTCTGTCCTTCGTGTCGAGAGGGTTTTCTGGTTTTGCGTCGACTGTCATTGGTTGGGTTCGCAAATTTTTGTGGATCGCACAGTTGGTAGTTGAGCGCGCTACTGATGATGCGAGTCTATTATTGTCGCGTTGGCTTGTTCCACATAGACAGTGGCTTCCTTAAAAAAGCTCAAAAAATTAATGCTCGTCACTCCCCCTGGATTTTAATTTACGGTAAAGTTATGTCTAATACCAAAAGACTCGCGACCCTTGCTTTTAGTGGGCGGGGATAAGTCCTGCGGAAACGGTAGCAGGGTAGAGTTCTCGGGCTCGGAAATCTGTAAATGATGTCCGTTTCGATGACGGCTGAATGGTGCTGGTACCTAAGCTGTTTGGTTTGAGTTTAAAACCGTATATTGCTTGTTAATATGTCAGGGATCATACGGGTTGTGTTTCCGGTACGCCAAAGTAGCAGTGCTGTCGTGTTTCAGGAGTGTTGTATCGGTGGGTGCTTTGACTGAAAGCGGATTCGGTCTCTGAGCTTGCTGGTAGCGGTACCACGGCTTAATAGGATGGTGCAAGGATGCTGTAGGCGGTCAGAGAGAGCGTTGCAAGATGATTGCTGCGTGATTAGACTGCGCCACATTCGCAAGGACCGCCCGTTTTAAGGACTTTTATGATCAAAAAATGCTTGTTCCCAGCAGCCGGTTACGGCACTCGTTTCCTGCCAGCGACCAAGGCCATGCCTAAAGAAATGCTGCCGGTGGTGAATAAGCCACTGATTCAGTACGGCGTCGAGGAAGCCTTGGACGCTGGCCTGACTGAAATCTCCATCGTTACCGGTCGCGGCAAACGCGCCCTGGAAGACCACTTCGACATCAGCTACGAGCTGGAAAATCAGATCAAGGGCACCGACAAAGAGAAATACCTTGTCGGTATCCGTAAACTGCTCGACGAGTGTTCGTTCTCCTATACCCGTCAGACCGAAATGAAGGGCCTGGGCCACGCGATCCTGACCGGTCGTCCGTTGATCGGCGACGAACCCTTCGCCGTAGTGCTGGCGGACGATTTGTGCGTCAACCTGGAAGGCGACGGCGTCCTGACCCAGATGGTCAAGCTGTACAAGCAGTACCGCTGCACCATCGTCGCGATCCAGGAAGTCGACCCGCAGGAAACCCACAAGTACGGGGTGATCGCCGGTGACCTGATCGGTGACGACCTATACCGCGTGCGCAACATGGTGGAAAAACCAAAACCTGAAGATGCGCCGTCCAACCTGGCCATCATCGGTCGTTACATTCTGACCCCGGACATCTTCAAGCTGATTGAAGACACTGAGCCAGGCAAGGGTGGCGAGATCCAGATCACCGACGCGCTGATGAAGCAGGCGCTAGACGGTTGCGTGATTGCCTACAAGTTCAAGGGCACCCGGTTTGACTGCGGTGGCGCCGAAGGCTACATCGAAGCCACCAACTTCTGCTTCGAGCACTTCTACAAGACGGGCAAGGCTTACTGATAAGCCGTAGGCTCTATCAAAGCTTGGTTGTCTAAGCGACGATAAAAAATGCCCTTTATTGAGAAATACAGGGCATTTTTCATTTCGGATTAAACCCAGCGCCGAAACAGTACGCTGGCATTCACCCCGCCAAACCCGAAGCCATTGGACAGTGCATATTCCATTGGCATGTGCCGGGCTTCGCCCTGAATCAGGTCAAGGCCCTCGGCTGCGCTATCCGGAGTTTGTAGGTTAAGAGTTGCCGGGGCGACCTGGTCACGCAGGGCCAGGATGGCGAAGATCGCTTCGATGCCACCTGCAGCCCCCAGTAGGTGGCCAGTGGCGGATTTGGTGGCGCTGATCGCCAGGCCGCTGTGGGTGCCGAACACCGTCTTGATCGCCGCCAATTCTCCTTTGTCGCCGACCGGCGTCGAGGTAGCGTGGGCGTTCAAGTGCTGGACCTGGGAGGCTTGTATGCCGGCCTGGCGCAGGGCTTGCTGCATGGCTCGGCGTGCGCCGTCTCCGTCTTCCGGGCCGGCGGTCATGTGGTAGGCATCGGCGCTGGTGCCGTAGCCCACCAGTTCGGCGATTGGCTTGGCGCCACGAGCCAGGGCGTGTTCCAGTTCTTCGATCACCAGCAGGCCGGCGCCTTCGCCCATGACAAAACCGTCGCGCGCCGTATCGAAGGGGCGAGAGGCCTGTTCAGGTGTTTCGTTGTGATCGCTTGATAGCGCTCGTGCCGCAGCAAAGCCGGCCAGGCTGACCCGGTGAATGGCCGCTTCGGCCCCGCCACAAATGGCAATGTCCACTTCGCCTGCGCGGATCATGCGTGCGGCGTCGCCAATGGCTTGAACCCCAGCGGCGCACGCCGTTACCGGGGCGCCCAGCGGTCCCTTGAACCCATGTTGAATGGAGATGTGGCCGGCGGCCATGTTGCTAAGGAAGGAAGGGATGGTGAATGGAGACAGGCGTCGCGGCCCCTTGCTATCCGTGGTGCGTACGGCCTCGGCGATCGCCGGAAAGCCACCCACGCCCGAGGCGATGATAGTTGCCGTGCGCTCCTGTTGCTCCGCGGTCTGTGGCGCCCAACCGGCTTGTGCCAGGGCTTCATGGGCGGCGGCCAGGGCAAACAGAATGAAGCGATCCATTTTGCGCTGTTCTTTTGCCGCCAGCAGTTGGTCGGGGTCGAAGCCGGCTTCAGGGTCCTGCGTCCGGTCGGGAACCTGGCCGCCGATGCTGATCGACAGGTCACCAATCAGCGATTCCGGGAGTCGACGAATACCGGATTCGCCCGCCAGCAGGCGTTGCCAAACCGGTTCGACTCCGCAGCCCAGCGGGGTCAATGCGCCCATGCCTGTGACAACAATGCGTTTGCTCATGACAGTCCAGCTCCTTCAGCTTTGTCGGGGATAGTGATGTGTGGACGTAACTATCATCATGAAAGTAACATGCTCGAACGATAAATGTCCGAGCGCATCCCCCAAGGAACCGCCATGCAACGCAAAACCCTGGCCCACGCCGAATGCCCGATCGCCCGCAGCCTGGAAAGGGTGGGTGAGTGGTGGAGTATCTTGATCATGCGTGACGCCTTGCACGGGTTGCGCCGATTCGACGAGTTTTCCCGCAGCCTGGACATTGCGCCGAACATGCTCACCCGGCGCCTGAATTCGTTGGTCGAGGATGGGTTGTTGGAGCGGCGCGCCTACAGTGAGCGGCCTTTACGTTATGAATATGTGCCAACCGCTAAGGGCGAGGACTTTCGTGTGGTGCTGATGGCTTTTGTGGCATGGGGCAATCGGCATTACGCGCCGGAGGGGGAAAGTGTGCAGATTGTCGAGCGCGAGACTGGACGGCCCGTGCAGCCGATGATGGCGGATGTTGTCGATGGGCATTTGGTATCGTTGGAACAATGTTCGGTGCAAGCGGGCCCCGCGGCCACTACCGGCATGCGTCAGCGGCTGAGCGCAATTGCTGCGGACCGCCCCTGACTTTGTGATGCTTCAAGCGTGCTGCGGTCTTCCGGACGCACTAAAGCCCCAACCCCACCTCAACAATCCACAACAGATTCTCCTCATTCCATTCCACCGGTGCCTGTGCCACCTGTCCCAGTGGTGGGACTTTCTGCAGGTGCCATTGCGATTCGCCGTGTTCGTCGGTGCTGCGCAGTGCGCGGAAGTTTTTGCCCTGCAGGTGAATTTCCACCAGTCCTTCGGCTTGGGGTGAGAAGCGGGCAATCGGGTCGAACCTGATGGTGTGGTGCAGGGCCTCGAGCAGCAACTGGTCAATGGCGTAGTTGTAGGTTGCGCCGCTCGGATGGCTTTCGAACACGTGAGTGGGATTGCGGCGGATGCTCAGGCCCGCTTCACTCAAGGGGGTCAGCCAGGTTTCTACCTGGCGATAGAGGTCGTTGACTTGGGTCGGCCAATGATCGATCGCAGTGTCGGTGCAGATTTCCGCCTCATCGGTTCGTTGCAGGCGGTTTTTCAGTTTTGCCGCGAGCTCGTCTGCCTTGTTCATGTCGATTCCTCTTTAAGTCGTTGAGCGGTTGCGGTGAATTCTTGCTGGCTGCGTCCTGTGGGTGGCCTATCGACACCATTTAATTCGTTATACGTCAGTCTTTCACTGCAGTGAACCGATTCGAACATTTAACCCTGCAACCGTCGCTTAGGGTTTTCCCTGGCCGTCGAGACCGCGTATTATTCCCACAAATATGTCTGAAGATTTCCTGTGTGTAACCGTCAGGTCATCAGCCTTGCGCCCCAGCGTGCTATGCAAGGCAACCTCCAGATAAAAAAGATTCTCCTCAGGTGACGTTTAGCGACTTGCCAAAAAATATATCGGCCAGGCATGCGGCTGTCCGCAGGATGGGACGGTGTCCGGTAGCGTTTTAAAGGAATGGGTTTTGACAAAGCGTAGACAGGTAGCAATTGTTGGTTGTTCTTTTCGTTTCCCCGGTTCCACAACCAGCAGTTTCTGGCAGAACCTGATGACGGGGCAGGACCTGGTGACCCAGGTCGATGCCTCGCGCTGGGACCATGCCGAGTTCCTGCACCCGGACAAGGCCAATCCTGCCACCAGCTACACCTTCGCCGCCGGATCTTTGGGCGACATCAGTGCGTTTGACGCGGGCTTCTTTAATATTTCGCCGCGTGAAGCAGCCGTGATGGACCCCCAGCAGCGGATGTTGCTGGAGATGTGCTGGGAAACCTTCGAGAACGCCGGCGTCAAGCCGTCGAGCCTGCGTGGCAGCAACTGCGGGGTGTACTTGGGCATTGCTGGCGTCGAGCAGGCCTATCGCCTGGTCGAAGACCTGGCCTCGATCGATGCGGCCACTGCCACCGGCAATACCATGAGCATTGCCGCCAACCGCCTGTCCTTCTTCTATGACCTGCGCGGGCCGAGCATGGCCATCGATACCGCCTGCTCGTCGTCCCTGGTGGCCTTTCACCAGGCCTGCCAGGCGATCATCAGTGGTGATATCGACCAGGCAGTGACGGGCGGTATCAGCCTGCACATGCACCCCTTCGGCTTCATGATTTTCGCCAAGGCCTCGATGCTCTCGCGTACTGGGCGTTGCCAGGCGTTCGATGAGCGCGGCGACGGTTATGCGCGTTCCGAGGGCGGTGGTCTGTTCCTGCTCAAGGATTACGATCAGGCCCTGGCCGATGGCAACCCGATTCTGGCGGTGGTCGCCGCCAGTGCGGTCAACACCGATGGTCGCAAGTCGAGCCTGACCCTGCCGAGCGCCGATGCACAGGCGGTGCTGCTCAAGCGCACCTACGCCAAGGCCGGGATCGATCCGTCGCAGCTCGACTACCTGGAAGCCCATGGCACTGGCACGGCTGTTGGTGATCCGATCGAGACCCGCGCCATCGGCGAGGCCCTGGGCCAGGCCCGGAAGGCCGGCAACCCGTTGCCGATCGGTTCGATCAAGAGCAACCTCGGTCACCTTGAGGCTGCCTCCGGCGTTGCCGGCCTGATGAAGGCCCTCAACTGCCTGATCGAGCGGGAAGTGCCGGCCACCATCGGCATTGAAGAACTCAACCCGAATATCCCGTTTGCCGACCTGAACTTGCAGGTAGTCACCGAAAGCCGTGCGCTGAAAGCTGAAGGGCAACTGACTGTCGGCATCAACTCGTTCGGTTTTGGTGGCGCCAACGCGCACGTGATCCTGCAAAGTGCCGAGCCGCTGCCGGCGTCCACCACGGCGGGCAACACCCGACGTGTGCCGCTGCTGCTCAGCGCCAAGGATGCCGAAGGCCTGCGCGCCACAGCCGAGGGTTTTGCCGAGTACCTGGCCGCCCACCCGCAGGGCAATTATTACGATGTCGCCTACCAGGCCATGTTCCGGCGCGATGCCCATCCCCATCGTTTGCTGTTGATCGCTGCCGACCCGGCCGAGGCTGCTCAGGCGCTGGCCGACTATGCCCAGGATCCGAGCCTCAGCGAGCTGAGCTCGGTGCTTGAGGTGGGCCAGGCGTTGGATAAAGTCCAGGGCCCGGTGTTCGTGTACTCCGGCAATGGATCGCAATGGCAAGGCATGGGCCGGGCGATGCTCGGCCAGCCGGTGTTCGAAGCTGCGGTGGCTGAAGTCGACGCGCTGTTCCAGCCGCTGGCCGGCTATTCGTTGCGCGCCGAACTGCTGGGCGAAAACGGTGAGGGGCGTTATGCGCGCACCGAGATCGCCCAACCGGCCTTGTTCGCCCTGCAAGTGGCGGTCACGCGCGTACTGGCAGCCCAGGGTTTCCATCCGGCAGCGGTGATCGGGCACAGCGTGGGCGAAGTCGCCGCGGCCTGGGCCAGCGGCGCGCTGAGCCTGGAAGACGCGACCCAGGTTATTTTCCATCGCAGCCGTTTGCAGGGAACGACCCGCGGCACCGGGAAAATGGCTGCCGTCGGTCTCAGTGGCGAGGCCACGGCGATGTTGCTAGTGGAACTGGGGCTGGACGATCGGGTGGTTCTGGCCGGTGAAAACAGTGCGCGGGGCGCTACGGTGGCCGGCCCTGTCGATGCCCTCAGCGAACTCGAACAGGCCCTGACCGAACGCCAGGTGTTTGTCCGTCTGCTGGATTTGGATTACGCCTTCCACTCCCCGGCGATGAACCCGATCGAGCAGCAAGTAATTGCCGATCTGGCGCACATCCGTCCACGCAGTGCGCAGATTCCGTTCTATTCCACGGTGGTCGGCGGCGAGCTCGATGGTCAACGTCTGGACAGCCGTTACTGGTGGCAGAACATTCGCTTCCCGGTGCTGTTCCAGGGGGCGATGGACGAGCTGGTGGGGCAGGGCTTCAACCTGTTCGTCGAGGTGGGTCCGCACCCGATCCTGCGCTCTTACGTCAGCGATGCCCTGACCCAGCGCGAGCTGCCCGGTCAGGTGGTCGCCACCTTGCTGCGCAAGGACGACAGTCCAGCACTGCTTGAGCGTTGCATGGCGCGGCTGTTGATTGCTGGCGCAGAGCCGGATTGGCAGCAACAATTCCCGGTGGCCGGCAACAACTTGCGCCTGCCCAACTACGCCTGGCAGCGCGAACGTTTTCAATTGCCGGTCAGCGCCGAGTCGTTCGGCGTGCTGGCGCGCGAACGTGTGCACCCATTGCTCGGCTACCCGCTGGCCGATCGTGCCCTGACCTGGGAAAACCGACTCGACACGCAGCTGTTCCCGACCCTGGCTGACCACAAGGTCGGTGAAGCGGTGCTGTTCCCCGGCGCCGGTTTCACCGAGCTGGCGCTGGCGGTGGCCTTGCTGCACCAGCCGGGCGAGTTCGTCGACATCGAAGAGTTGGAGATTCACAACCCGCTGTTGCTCGGCAACGAAGGCAGCAAGAAGATCCGCGTCAACATCGAGGAAGCCGACGGCACCTTGCGGATCACCTCGCGCAGCCTGGCCCAACGTGAAGAGTGGGTCCAGCACGTGGTCGCGCGCCTGCCCGGCGAAGCCCGTGGCGTCTTGCTCGGCACGCGTGCACCGGAACTGCCGCAGCGCCCGGCCGACTTCACCGGCGAACAGCATTTGGCGCTGACCCGTGCGGTGGGCCTGAACTATGGCCCGGCCTATCAGGCCGTGGCGGCGGTGTGGGTCGAACCGGCCCACATCCTCGCGCAACTGAGCGTTCCCGAGGCCATCAGCCAGGAGCTGGCGACCCTGCACCTGCACCCGGCGTTGCTCGACGGCGCGTTCCAGTTGATCACCGAATTGCTGGTCGGCCAGCCGGGCAGCAACAAGGGCCTGGCGTTCATCCCGGTCAAGCTCGGGCGCATCGCATTTGCCAAGGCCGGCGGCGTGCCGTGCCTGGCCCAAGTGCGCCAGCTCAAGCGTACCGAGCATTCGTTGCTGGTGGATTTCACCCTGTACGACGCGACCGGCGCAGCGGTGCTGTTCATCAAGGACGCACGTTTCCGTGGCGTGCGCCTGCAACGCGACCGTTCCCATGACATCAAGCGCCTGGCCCACGTTGGTCTCGCCGCGCCAGGTCAGGCGGTGCCCGTGCTGCGCGCAGCCAGCAGCGCCACGCCGTTGGTAGAACACCTGCAGGGCCTGGCCGATGAGCCGGTGCAGCAGCGTTATCTGAATGAAGTCGAACCATTGCTCGATGCCCTGTGCGCGAGTTTTGTGCAGGACCTGATCGAGCAGGCCGGCGGCCGCTTGAGCGCCGAACAGGTTGCGCTGTGGTCGCAACAGGACGGTGTGCCAAGCGATTACCTGGCGACCTTGCTGCGTCAGGGCCTGGAAGACGGCAGCTTGAATTGCGATGCCGACGGCAACTGGTGCGTCGCCGAGGTGGGCGAGCGTCCGGCTTCCGAGGCGATCTGGCAGGAGTTGTTCCAGAGCTACCCGGAGCACTTCCAGATCATCCACTCGGTAGGCCGGATCGGTCGCCACCTGCTGTCCCTGCTCGACGCTCGCCAGACCCTGGAGCAGTTGCTGCCACGGGAAACCAGCGGCGCCAATCTGTCGCGCCTGGTGCTGGGTGCCGCAGGCCAGCAGCGTCTGCTCGCCGGCCTGCGCGAAACCCTGGCCCAGCGTCTCGCCGCGTTGCCGGCCGGGCAACGCCTGCGGGTGCTGGAGTTTGGTTTTGGCGGGCCATCTTTCGCTGAATCGCTGTACGCCGGGATCGATTTTGATCGCGTCGACTACAGCTACTGCGTAGCGGAACCAGAACTGGTGCAGATGCTCGGCGATGATTGCCCGGCACTGCAGGTCATCGATTTTGCACAACTGAGCAGCGCCGCTGGTTACGACTGGGTGCTGTTGCCGACCGATCTGGCGGCCCTGGACAACATTGGCGAAGCGCTGCGCCAGGCAGCCAGTCACCTCAACCCGCACGGGCAGTTGGCCGTGCTGGCGCAACACCCGTCGCGCTGGGCCGACTTCGTGTTTGGCGCCCAGGCCGACTGGTGGCTGGCAGGCCCTGAGCAGGCGCTGTCGCGTCAACAGCGGCCGCAGTTCTGGCTGCATGAGTTGCAGCGTCACGGCCTGAGCGTCAGCCACACCCTGGAAGCACTGCCGGGCAATGCCTGCGGCAGTTATCTGCTGTTGGCCGCTCATGGCGTGAATGCAGCGGCCGCCTTGCCGGAAGTCACCGTGCAACGCTGGGCGTTGCTGGCCGAATCCGGGCAGGCGGCTGCCGAGCAACTGGCCCAGGCCCTGCGTGAGCAAGGCCAGCAGGTCAGCCTGTTGCAGCCCGGTGATGCGCAATCCCTGGCGCAGCAACTCGGCGCGCTGGATCAAGCGCCAGAGCACGTGTTGCACCTGGCCGGTTTTGACAGCAGCCAAGGGCTCGATGGCCAGGGCGCGCGCTGCATGCTGGCGGCGGCGCTGGTCCAGGCCTGCGAGTCGCTGAGTATCGCGCCACAGTGCTGGCTGCTGACCCGTGGCGCGGCTGGTCACCTGTACGCTGCCGAGCAAAGCAGCGATGTCGATGCGATTGCCGATGCGGCGTTCTGGGGCTTCGGTCGAACCCTGGCGAACGAGTCTGCCGGTTGCCGGATCCGTCTGCTCGACCTGGCCTGCGCTGCGCCTGTCGCCAGCCTGGTCCCGGCCCTGTTGCACGCCGACGCCGAGACCGAAGTGGCGATCAGCGCCGCCGGCCAGCGTTATGTGCCGCGCTTGCGCGTCCTGCACGAACACAACGGTGCCAGCGCTGACGGCAACACACGCATCAGCCTGGGCTTCGACCTGCCGGGGCAATTGCGCAACCTGCGCTGGGAAGCCCGTGAGCTGACCGCGCCGGCGGCGGACGAGCTGGACATTGAAGTACGCGCCACCGGCCTGAACTTCCGTGACGTGATGTTTGCCCTCGGCCTGCTGTCCGACGAGGCCATCGAAAATGGCTTCTCCGGTCCGACCATGGGCTTTGAATTTTCCGGTGTGGTCCACGGCAAAGGGTCTGCCGTGTTCGGCGATTTCGCCCCGGGCGATCGCGTGGTGGGTTTTGGCCCGCGCAGTTTCGCCAACCGCCTGGTGACCAACGCCAACGCGGTGGCTCGCATCCCCGAAGGCATGTCCTTCGAGGCCGCGGCGACCATTCCAAGTACCTTCTTCACCGTGTACTACGCGCTGCATCATCTGGCGCGCCTGGAGCCGGGCGAGAAGGTGCTGATCCACGGCGCCGCTGGTGGTGTCGGGATTGCCGCGATCCAGATCGCCAAGTGGTGTGGTGCCGAGATCTATGCCACCGCCGGCAGCGACGAGAAGCGCGACTTCCTGCGTCTGCTGGGCGTCGACAAGGTCTTTGATTCGCGCTCCCTGGCTTATGCCGACGAAGTGCTGGCCCTGACCGATGGGCGTGGCGTCGACGTGGTGCTCAACTCCCTGGCTGGCGAAGCGATCAACCGCAACTTCCAGGTGCTCAAGCCGTTCGGCCGCTTCCTTGAACTGGGCAAGCGCGACTTCTACCAGAACACCCGCATCGGCCTGCGTCCGTTCCGCAACAACATCAGCTACTTCGGCATCGACGCCGACCAGTTGATGAGTGAGCGTCCAGACCTGACCCGGCGCCTGTTCGGGCAAATGATGGAGCTGTTCGAGCAGGGCATCCTGCACCCGCTGCCGTTCCGCGAGTTCGACGCCAACCACGTGACCGAGGCCTTCCGCTACATGCAGCAGGCGCGGCAGATCGGCAAGATCGTGGTGACCTATGGCAACCCGATCGAACGCCTGGTGGAAACCCGCGAACAGCCGGTGCAGTCGTTGCAACTCAGTGCCGAGGTGACCTACCTGGTCACGGGCGGCCTGGGCGGCTTCGGCCTGCGCACCGCGCAGTGGCTGGTGGACAAGGGCGCGCGGCACCTGGTGCTGCTCGGTCGTCGTGGCCCGGCCAGTGTCGAGGCGCAGCCGTGCCTGGCGGCCTGGCAGGCGCAGGGCATCGACGTGCAGGCGCTGGCCTGCGACATCACCGATGTGATGCAAGTGCGCGGCGTGTTCGAACGCATTGCCGCCAGCCCGTATCCATTGCGTGGCCTGGTGCATGCGGCGACAGTGATCGACGACAGTCTGATTCGCAACCTTGATGCCGAACAACTGCAGCGTGTGCTGGAGCCCAAGGCCAAGGGCGCGCAATACCTGCATGAGCTGACCCGCGAGTTGCCGTTGGACTTCTTCGTGATGTTCTCCTCAGCCACCACGCTGTTCGGCAACCCGGGCCAGGCCAACTACGTGGCCGCCAACTATTGGCTCGAAGCGTTGGCTCGGCATCGTCGAGGTCACGGCCTGGCCGCCACCGCGGTGCTCTGGGGCGCGATCGACGACGTTGGCTTCCTGGCACGCAACGAGCAAATCAAGGACGCGCTGCAAAGCCGCATGGGTGGCGCCGCGCTGCGCGCCGAAGTGGCGCTGGCGCACCTGGAGCAGATGCTGCTCAAGGGTGACGACGGGATCGGCGTACTGGAGCTGGAATGGAAAGCCCTGTCGCGCTTCCTGCCGAGCGCTGCGACCCCACGTTTCGTCGAGCTGGTTCGTGCCCATGGCGGTGACCAGGACGATGAGAACGACGCCGAGGACATCCAACGCATGCTCGCCGAGCTTGATGACGAGCAACTGCTGGAGCGTTTCGTCGAACTGCTCAAGCACGAAGTCTGCGAGATTCTGCGCTTGCCGGCCGCGCGCCTGGATACCCAGCGTCCGCTGCAGGAGCTGGGCCTGGACTCGCTGATGAGTGTCGAGTTGGTGGTGGCGCTGGAAGAACGCTTCGGCATTCGCCTGCCAGTGATGGAACTCAGCGAGAGTTCCAGCATCGATAAGCTCAGCGTGCGCATCCTTGACCTGCTGCGTGGTGAAGCGGGGGCCAATGAAACTGCGGCGCCTGCAGCCCTGGCGGAAAACGTATTGGCCCGCCACGGCAGTGAATTGAGCCGCGAGCAAATGGCCGAGCTGAACGCCGAACTGGCTGACAGCGCTGCGGCACCTAACCGTCTGATTGAGTGATGTTTGATTGAGTGATAGTGCGATGACTGCAAAAACGCCCACCGGCCTGAGTGTCGGAATCAAGCAACGGTTGATCCAGCAAGCGCTGGAGCGCCGTCGCAGCGAGGCGGGCGACGCGGCCGGCGGTGCCACCCTGGAGCAGGCGCAACAGGCGGCGCTGAAGGTGCCTGAAGCGTTTTATCGCTTCGACCAGCACCCGGGTTATCAGCAGTTGCGCGTGATGCAACAGGGTGCTGCGCGCCTGGGCCTGAGCAGCCCGTTCTTTCGTTTGCACGAAGGCCTGGCGGGCGCCGAGACCCGCATTGGTGCCCGCGAATACGTCAACTTCGCCAGCTACAACTACCTCGGCTACTCCGGTCACCCGGCGGTGGCCGAAGCGGCCAAGGCCGCCATCGACCGTTACGGCACCTCGGTGTCGGCCAGCCGGCTGGTGTCTGGTGATCGTCCGCTGCACCGCGAGCTGGAGCGTGAGTTGGCCAATCTGTACGAGGTCGACGACGCCATTGTGTTTGTCAGTGGGCATGCCACCAACGTCACTACCATCGGCCATCTGTTCGGCCCCCGTGACCTGGTGCTGCACGACGAGCTGATCCACAACAGTGTCCTGCAAGGCATCCAGTTGTCCGGTGCGCGACGCCTGAGCTTCGCCCACAACGACTGGCAGGCCCTGGACCGGATCCTCGGTGAGCAGCGTCAGCACTTCGAGCGGGTGCTGGTGGTGGTCGAAGGCATCTACAGCATGGACGGCGACTACCCGGACCTGCCGCGTTTCGTCGAACTCAAGCGCAAGCACAAAATCTTCCTGATGGTCGATGAGGCGCATTCGCTGGGCGTGATGGGGGCGACCGGCAAAGGTATTCGCGAGCACTTCCACCTGGCCGGTGATGACGTCGATATCTGGATGGGCACGCTGAGCAAGACCCTCGCCAGTTGCGGAGGCTATATTGCCGGCAGCACGGCGCTGGTCGAGCACCTGAAATTCCTCGCCCCAGGTTTCCTCTACAGCGTCGGCATGCCGCCTTCGGTGACGGCCTCGGCACTGGCGGCGTTGCGTTGCCTGGCCAACGACGGTGATCGGGTGCGGACGGTGCAGGCGCGAGGTGAGCTGTTCCTGCGCCTGGCCAAGGCCGCTGGCCTGAACACCGCCACCAGCAGCGGCCTGGCCGTGATCCCGGTGATCACCGGCAGTTCATTCAAGGCCGGACGGCTGTCCAGCGCCTTGTTCGACCGCGGCATCAATGCCCAGCCGATCCTCTACCCGGCAGTTCCCGAGCACGTCGCACGGGTGCGCTTCTTTGTCTCGTGTGAGCACACGGAAGAGCAAATCATCCAGACCGTGGCCATAGTTGCCGAAGAGTTGGCCAAGATTGGTTGAGCCCAGGCGGCTCACCGCCATCGCGGGCAAGCCCGCTCCCACAGGTCTGGTGGGTGTAAGCAAAATTTGCGAACACCCAGAACCACTGTGGGAGCGGGCTTGCCCGCGATGAGGCCAGCACAGTCAACATCGATGCTGCCTGACACACCGCCATCGCGGGCAAGCCCGCTCCCACAGGTCTGGTGGGTGTATGCAAAATTTTCGAATGCCCAGAACCACTGTGGGAGCGGGCTTGCCCGCGATGAGGCCAGCACAGTCAACATCGATGCTGCCTGACACACCGCCATCGCGGGCAAGCCCGCTCCCACAGGTCTGGTGGGTGTATGCAAAATTTTCGAACGCCCAGAACCACTGTGGGAGCGGGCTCATTCAACATTGATGGTGGCTGACATACCGCCATCGCGGGCAAGCCCGCTCCCACAGGTCTGGTGGGTGTATGCAAAATTTTCGAACGCCCAGAACCACTGTGGGAGCGGGCTTGCCCGCGATGAGGCCAGCACAGTCAACATCGATGCTGCCTGACACACCGCCATCGCGGGCAAGCCCGCTCCCACAGGTCTGGTGGGTGTATGCAAAATTTTCGAACACCCAGAACCACTGTGGGAGCGGGCTCATTCAACATCTATGCTGCCTGACACACCGCCATCGCGGGCAAGCCCGCTCCCACAGGTCTGGTGGGTGTATGCAAAATTTGCGAACACCCAGAACCACTGTGGGAGCGGGCTTGCCCGCGATGAGGCCAGCACAGTCAACATCGATGCTGCCTGACATACCGCCATCGCGGGCAAGCCCGCTCCCACAGGTCTGGTGGGTGTATGCAAAATTTTCGAACGCCCAGAACCACTGTGGGAGCGGGCTTGCCCGCGATGAGGCCAGCACAGTCAACATCGATGCTGCCTGACACACCGCCATCGCGGGCAAGCCCGCTCCCACAGGTCTGGTGGGTGTAAGCAAAATTTGCGAACACCCAGAACCACTGTGGGAGCGGGCTTGCCCGCGATGAGGCCAGCACAGTCAACATCGATGCTGCCTGACACACCGCCATCGCGGGCAAGCCCGCTCCCACAGGTCTGGTGGGTGTAAGCAAAATTTGCGAACGCCCAGAACCACTGTGGGAGCGGGCTTGCCCGCGATGAGGCCAGCACAGTCAACATCGATGCTGCCTGACACACCGCCATCGCGGGCAAGCCCGCTCCCACAGGTCTGGTGGGTGTAAGCAAAATTTTCGAACACCCAGAACCACTGTGGGAGCGGGCTTGCCCGCGATGAGGCCAGCACAGTCAAAATCGATGTTGCCTGACACACCGCCATCGCGGGCAAGCCCGCTCCCACAGGTCTGGTGGGTGTATGCAAAATTTTCGAACACCCAGAACCACTGTGGGAGCGGGCTTGCCCGCGATGAGGCCGGCTCATTCAACATTGATGGTGGCTGACATACCGCCATCGCGGGCAAGCCCGCTCCCACAGGTCTGGTGGGTGTATGCAAAATTTTCGAACACCCAGAACCACTGTAGGAGCGAGCGCCCGCTTGCGGCTTGCTCGCGATGGTCTGGAGAGCGCCGCGGGCAAGCCTTGCAAGCCGCTGTCTCAGATGTACGGCTTTTCGTAGGCGTTGAGCTGTTCGATGAAGCGCCAGTGGCTGCGTTTGTCGAAGCCCATCAGGCGCTTGAGGCGGATGTCCCAGCGCATGTGGTGGTTGGCGATCCAGGGCAGGGCGAACAGGTGGGCGCCGCGCCAGGGGATGAATGGGTTGCGGCGCAGGCTGGCGTAGATTTCCACGCGATGGCTCGGGCGCAAGCTCGGGCAGCGGGCGTGGAAGCCCGAGGTGTCGGCCACCACCAGGGTGTTGGCCGGGACCGAGAAACGTCGAGGTGCCGGCAAACCCAGTTCGGCCAATTCGTGTTCATGAATGCGGAACGAGCCCTCGCGGTGCATCTGCTCGTGGGAGCGTGCCGCACCGAGGCTTTGGCGATACTCCCAGGCCAGACGCTCCGGCGTCAGCCGGTGGGAGCCAGGTACGTAACTGAACGGCCCTTGATCGTCGGCCACGTCATCGAGAAACAGCCAGGCCTTGGCCGTTGGGTGGAAGGTGTCGGCGTGCAGGCGGGTTTGCGGGTCCTGCTCGGCGTTCACGCCATCGATCACGATCGACTGCAATTGATAGGTGATCCCGCCGGTGTTCGACGAGGCATACGCAATCAGGTCGCGCACGCTACGGTCGGCGACAAAGGCGGCGCTGGCCGGGTTTTTCGCCAGCACGTCCTGGTCGAGGCTGACCCGCCGGGTCACCGCCTTGCCTTGGCGCATTTCCCAGCCGGTGCTGCGCAGGTCGCCCAGTTCGGCGCGCAAGGCCGCAAACTGCTCGGCGGGCAGGGCGTTCTCGCGCACGAAAAACCCCTGCTCCTCGAAACTCGCCAGTTCTGCACTGTCCAGCCGTGGTGCCAGGGCCCGGCGCCGCATCGCGGCCATGCCCATGGCCAACTGTCGACGCTGGACGTGCAAGCCTAGGGCGTTGAGCCGGGCGCTGCCCAGTACCGGGTTGTTCTCGAACGATTTGGCGTGGGTCAGCAATTGCAGGCAATGCCAGGGGAGTGCCGCATAGCGGCCGAGATCCTTGAGTGATGCAGGCATGGTCTAATCCTTGAGTGGGACCGCTGCACGGTCGCAGCCGAGCATGGTCCGGGTGTAGTTGCGCAGCGGCAGCAGACGCGCAGGGAGCGTCAGGCGCGGCGGCCTCGGGGTCGACAGGCATGTCAGGGCATGCCAGGCATCGCAGGGCAAAGCTTGCTGGAGGTCGGCATAGCGCGCATAGCGCAACAGGGCGCCGGCTACCAACTGGTCCAGGGTCAGGCGCCGGGTGCGGCGCGGCAAAGGCTGCTGGTCACGGGTCAGGCCCCAACCAGCATAAAACGGGGTGCCGTAGGTGACTACCGTGAGGCCACGCAGTAACGCTTCGAAACCGGCGGTGGAACTGAGGGTGTGCACTTCATCGACCTGCCCATACAGACGGGCGATATCGATCCCCGGCAGCACCTGGTCTGCCAGGCCCAGCAGGCGGTCGGCCGACACCGCGCCATGGCGTTTGCCGGCTTCGACATCCGGGTGCGGTTTGTAGACGATCCAGGCATCGGGAGCGTTGCGGCGGACCTGTTTCAGTAGCTCGAAGTTGTCGTGCAAGGGGCCGCCACTGCAGCGCAGCGAGGCATCGTCCTCCACTTGGCCGGGCACCAGGATCCGACGCTGGCCGGGACGCGCGCAAACCTGAGCGGCCAGGTCACTCTTGAGATTGAATTTGCTGGCCCCCAGGGTCACGATCCGCTCGCGCAGACGCGCCGCCTCGGCCAGCGTGGCCGCAGCGAACTCCCCGTGCTCGAGCAGCGACTCCAGGTCGCTGCTGGCGCTGGCATCGAAGTGCATGCCGCTGCGGTCGAGCACCAGTGACAGGGCGGGTGCATTCAGTGCGCCGAGCCCGTTGGAGCGCAGAAAACCGTCTTCAATTCGCCACAGAGCGACCCCATGGTTGTTGGCGCGAGCCTTGAGATCGGCTGGCTCACGCGCCGCCCAGACCAGCAGCTTGCCGCCTTTGGCCGCGACTTCCGCGACCAGCGCCGGGCGGTCTTCGGCGAACTCCAGACGCCCCCAGCGGCTGCTGAAAAAGCGTCGGACGTTGTGCTGTTTGTGACGCTTGACCCCCAATACCGTGAAGTCCCCGGCAAACTCGCTGTCCCGGGCCTTCTGGCGCGCCAGTTGATGGGCCACGGTCAGGGCGTCGGTGGGCTGGCTGGTCAACGGGTCGACGTAGCGGCAGTAGCGCACATAGGCCGCGGCCACCAGTTGCACCAGGTCCGGTTGCGCCTGACGCCGGGCAATCGGCATGCGGTCGTCAGTCAGGCCCCAGCCAGCATAGAACGGCAGGCCGAAGCAGGTCACCGGCACACCCTGGATCAAGGCTTCCAATCCTGCCTGGCTGGTACCGATGTAGACCCGCCGGGCACGCCGAGCCAACGAGGCCCAGGACACCGGGCGCGCTTCCAGGGTGACGCCACGCTCGGTGGCGGCAGCCAACAGGCAGCTGGGTTTCTGGCCGCCGACGCAATCCGGATGAATGCGCACGCGCACCTCGGCGTCGGGGTTTTCCGCGATGGCTGCGTCGAGCATGCGCACATAGTCGGCCTCGCACAAACCACCACCGGGGATCGAATAATCGCCGGCAGTCTGGTCCACCACCAACACCAATGGACGCTCGCGGCCCAAGGGGTCTTTGGGGTCGAGGTCCGGGGCATTGTTGTATTTGCCGATGCCGCTACTGCGCATCAGGGCGATCAACTGGCGCGCGCTGTCCAGTTCGCCCGCGGTCAGGCTGGCGGGGTCCTGGAGGATGTTTTCCAGCAGCGAAGGGCGGTCGGCCAGGTAGTGGATGCCCACCGGGTCGACCACCAGCGACATCGGCGTGTCGCCCTCGATGCCCAGCGATGAGGAGCGCAGGAAGCCGTCCTCGATGGCGATGTAGGGCAGGCCCCAGCGCTTGCACAGCACTCGCGCCTGGGCCGAGGAGTCCTTGTAGCCGATCCCGGCAATCGCCTTCATGCCTTTGGGCGCGTGCCGCCCACGGCGCCACAACCAGAAGGGCGAACCCTCTGGCCCGAGAAATTGCGGCAGGTGCAGGACGTTCCAGGCCACCCACTGCTGCATGATGCCGACCCAGCCCGGGCCTTCCACTAGCGGCGTGAGATTGATCGGTGGCGATTCGAGGCCGTTCAATGGATTGCCTCCAGGCGCCGCTGCATGCTGCGCACCGGCGGCCAGGGCACCCAGCGCTTGCGCAGCAGGCGGAAACCGTTATGCAGGTAGAGCGCGCGGGCCCGATCGTTGTCCAGCGGCACTTCCAGGAACACCTCCTGAAAACCACTGGTCGCCGCCTGTTGGCAGCAGGCCTGGACCAGCGCCGAGCCGACGCCGTGGTTACGTGCCGTCTTGCTCACGCGCAGGCCGTACAACAGGAATGGATAGCGCCACTCGCGCAGTTCGCTCAAGCAGAATCCGCCAAACCGCAGCCAGCCCATCAGCCAGCCGAACTCACGGACAAAGGGTTGCGGGCGCAGTGCGAAGGGGCCGCGCTGGTGATGCTTGAACGCGACATAGCCGACGGCGATACCGTCTTCAAAGGCCAGCAGCACGCGGTCCCAGTGAATGCTGGGGCCGAGCAGCCGCTCGCGGCAGGCGTTGTCACCGATCAGGAATGCCAGGGAGCCGCGCCCGCCCGTGACCAGGCGCGCCAGTTGCGGATCCGCCAGCGCCTCAGGTGTCAGGTCGCTGCCCAGAACGATCTTGGCCACGACCTCAGAGTACCTGCGCTGCAGCTGTCGGCGTGCGCGCTGGATGGGCGCAGGCGAGCAGTTGGCTGGACAGCGCCTCGACGCGGATCGGACAGGGGCTGGCACCGGGCTGGTGACGGTTGGACCAGATCAGGTAGTCGGTGTCGCCCACTGGCGCGCCTACGGCCTGGTAGACGTTGGGCAGGATCGGCACGTGGTCGCCGAAGAAACACAGCAACGCCTCGCGCGGCTGTTCGAGCAAGGTGGCGCGCAGTTGCCCGAGCATACGGTCGGCGTTGCTGATGTGCCGCAGGTAGGGCGCGAGGTCGTCCATGCCAGTCAGCAGCGGACGGTCGAACCAGTTCGGCAGTTCGCTGGCGTCGACGGTTTCCAGGTGCAGAGGTCCGTGGTTTTCCATGGTCACTGCGTGGATGAACAAGGGCTGGGTACGAGTCGGGTCATCGAGCAGTTCACGGATCTTCTCGGCCACCGCGCAATCGCCAATGAACGGCCCGGCCTTTTGCGAATCGTTGAAGGCGCGCACATCGATGAATTCGTCGAAACCCAGGGCGGGCAGCACTTGGTTGCGGCCATAGAAACTGCCGTCGTAGGGGTGCACGCAGATGGTGCGATAGCCCTGCGCCTTGAGGTGCGTGGCAATACTCGGCAGGCCTTGGCGGGCCAGCACCCGATACGGGTTGAAGCGGTGTACGCCGAGGCGGTCGCCGGGAATGCCGGTCAGGTAGGCAAATTCGGTGCGCACGGTATTGGCGCCCCAGGCGGCCACTTGCAGCTTGCCCCGCGCCAGTGCTTGCGCGGCAAGGCGGTCGTATTCGCTGAGCACCTGGGTTTTCACTCCGGGCCACAGGTCGCGTACGTCAAAAAAAGATTCACTCTGCACCGATACCAGGTCGGGCAGGGCGGCCGCTGGTGTGTGCGAGGGGGCTTTGCTGAATGGCGAACCCAGGGTGGTTGGATCGACTGTGGCACGGGCGGCCCAGAAGTAACCCCATAGGCTGCCTGCCAGGCCCCAGCGCTGCACATCGGCTTCGGCGTCGAAGGTCGGCGTGCTACGGCGGCGGTGGCCGAGACGCAACAGGAGCAACCCGGCCAGGCCAAGCCACAGTGCGCTGTTGCGGCCACCCGCAACTTCGGGCTCGAAGGTCAATCCGGCCCACAGGTACACCAGGAAACCGACCGCCAGCAGCGCCGCCTTACCGAAACCGAAGAACGGCAGGTACAGCCGCGGGAAGCGCACGGCATCGCTGAAATACTCGAAGTCGGCGCACACGAACGGCTCGCGCAGGGAGTGGTATTTGGCGTTGCTGACCATCACGATCAACAGCCACAACAGCAGTACGTTGATCGCACTGAACAGCGGGCGAGCCGTCAGTGCGTAGAGCACGGCCAGGCACACGCACCACAAGCCGGCGTGCAACCACCAGTTGTTCAGCGGGCGGCGCAGGTTCGGGCGCGGGATCAGCAGGCGTTCGATGAGCACGGTGAGGAGCAGGCCGACTACCGCAGCCTGAAGGATGGACAATTCACTCACTGTAATTCAGACCACGCAGGATGAACGAAGAAAGGCGCTGGGGAATCACCCCTAGCAACCAGGTGCCGAGGTTCAGCGGAAACGGGAAACTGATGCGCCCCTGGTTGGCGGCCAGGCCGCGCTTGATGCGTCGCGCGGCTTTTTCGGCGGTCCACAGGAACGGCTTGGGGCCGGGCATCTCGAAGCACATTTTCGATTCGACATAACCCGGCAGGATCACGTTGATCTTCACCCCTTCCGGCGCCAGCCAATCGCGGATCGCCTCGCCGTAGACCCGAATCGCCGCCTTGCTGGCGCTGTAGGTCGGGGTGACCGGCAAGCCGCGCCAGCCTGCCAGTGAGCTGAACAGGGCGATTTGCCCATTGCCGCGCGCACGCATGGCCGGCAACGCCGCTTCCACGGTGGCCAGGGCGGCCATTACGTTGACTTCCAACAGGGCGCGGCTGTCGTCCCAGCACTCGGCCTCGCCGTTGCTGCCTACGGCGGTGTTGAGGCCGGCACCGACCAGCACCAGGTCTGGCTGCTCGGCCTCGCTGACCCGCCGGACCATGGCACGCAAGGCGTCCAGATCCCGTACGTCGAGGGCTTCGAGCAACACTCGGGCACCGAGGGCGCGGCATTCGCTGGCCATCTCCTCAAGGCGGTCCATGCGCCGGCCTTGCAGGATCAAAGTCACGCCCGGCGCGGCGTAGGCAGGCGCCAGGGCGCCGCCGATGCCGCCCGTGGCGCCGGTGATGAGGATGCAGCGGGGTGCAGACGGGTGCGTCATAGGAAGTTTTCGATTCTCGAAGTTTTAGCCAGCAACACGTCCAGGCAGTTGTTCACCGCCATGTCGATCCCGCAGCCGGTGTAGAAGCCGCCATTGATCTGGGTGGTGTGGATCACGCTATTGCGAAAATCCCGGAACAGCGCCATGTCCGGCGCTTCGCGATGGCGCCAGAAGTCGTCGAGGCTGCCCTGTTGGGTCAGCCCCGGCATGGCGTAGATCGGGTTGGCGAGGGTGTAGGTCGGGCGTTTGTGCAGCAGTGCCGAGGCGCCTGCGGTGCTGTTGACCGTGATCA
Source organism: Pseudomonas sp. S04 (assembly GCF_009834545.1). Lineage (NCBI taxonomy): Bacteria > Pseudomonadati > Pseudomonadota > Gammaproteobacteria > Pseudomonadales > Pseudomonadaceae > Pseudomonas > Pseudomonas sp. S04. The sequence continues at coordinate 4,100,147 of NZ_CP019427.1, read as the reverse complement.
TTCCGGCGATGTGCGACAGCAGCGTCGGCATGTGCCCGCTCTGCAGGAAGTCGACCCGGTCGGCCACGCCATACTGCTTGGCCAGCGCCTGGGTAATGCGGTGATAGTTCACCAGGCCCGGGGTCAGCGGATGGTTTTTCACCAGCAAGCGGACCTCGCCTGGGGCAAAGGCGGCGAACGAAGCAATGACATGGTCGATGACTTCGAACATGTTGGCGAACGCCGAGTGATCCTTGATTTGCGCATCACTGTCCAGTTGCAGCGGCAGCAAAAAGGTCGGGTGGCGTTCACGCGCCACTTCGGTCACCAGCGCATCGTCACGCCGTCCGGCGAACAACAGGCGCACGCCCTGGCGAATGAAACCGGCGTACTCCTTGGCGGCATTGAAGGGCGCGTGGGTGCGGTAATGCGGGAAGCACAGTTTGTTCAGTGCGCCGCCACAGTGGTAGGCCACATCGTGTGCGGCGCGGGAGACGAACGATAATTTGAACGGGCTGCCATTGTCATAGCGCGGTACGTGCTTGCCGACTTCACGGTACCAATCCGGGTCCCGGGGCAGCAGGGAGTTGTTGTTGACTCCATCGCGCTCAAGGGTGATCCAGTAGGGCCGGAAGTAACCTTCTTCGAACACGTGCACACGAATGCCCAGGCGCCGGGCCAGGGCGATGGCCGGGCGATGCACCGGGCGGCAGTCGCCGAACAGTACCAGGTCGGTGATGTCCAGGTCGCGAAACCGTTGGCTATAGAACGCATCGAGCTCTTCTGGGCGCGCCGAAAAACCATGGCGCGAGCCGGCGCTATACAGCACATCACCGACGTTGAAATTGATGCTGTGCACCCGCTGGTCGATCGCCCGCAAGGCCTTCGCCAGTCGCGCGAAGAACGGCGAGCTGACGCCCTGCAGGAACAAGAAGCTGTTGTGTGGCTGAGGCGGAAGAGGGCGATCGGGCGCCCGCGCCTTCAGCTTCTCAGGCGACTGATGCCCAATAAACTGCTCAAGCGCTGTTTCAATTCCTGCCATCTGGATGGTGCTCCTGGCTGCGGTAAAGCATGCCAATTCTGTAATTCGTAAAGAGTCTGTTCTGCAGTGGTAAAGCGGTTGGTGATGCGGCTGACATAGGTGGGGTAGAGCAGCAAGGTGCCGGCCACCAGTTCGTCGAGGTCCAGGCGGCGCATGCGCCTGGCCTGTACTTCGGGTTGCAGGTCCTGATCTTGGGTCAACCCCCAGCCGGCATAGAACGGCTGGCCGTAGGTGGTCACCGGTACGCCGCGCAGCAGGGCTTCGAAGCCCGATTGCGAGGTCAGGACGTGAACTTCGTCGACCAACTCCAGCAATTGTTGCAACGGTGTATCGCCGATCACTTCGTCGCACCAGTTAACGGTCTGCGCCTCGTCGTCGCCTCGGGCGCGGGTGCCAGCCAGTACTTCGGGGTGCGGCTTGTAGAGCACCCAGGCACCGGGGTTCTGCTCGCGTACCGCCTGCAATAATTGCAGGTTGCTGCGGATGCGGTTTGCTCCAAAACGGATAGACGCATCGCCCTCAACCTGGCCGGTTACCAGGATCACTCGTTGTGCCGCGGTGGGGCGTTGCCAGGCGTTGCCAGGCAAGTTGTATTTGGTCAGCCCGGCGTGGCAGATGGCTTCGCGCAGGGCTCGCGCCCGGGCTACCAGCGCTGGGTCAAAGGACTTATTGAGCAAGATGTGTTCCAGGCGCGAGGTGCGCGTGGCGTCGTAATAGATGCCCAGGTCATCGACGACCCACGACAGCGGGCGGGCCTTGCCGGCGCCGAGGCCGACCGAGCGCAGGAATCCGTCCTCTACCCGGCTGACCAATTGCGCATGTCGCGTCAGGTCGCTGTCATGCTTACAGCCCCAGGACACCACTGGGAGAGCGGCGTCCAATGGTTGTGCGGGGTTGACGAACTGAATGGCACAACCATTGAAGAACAGCTTAACCAGTGGCTCTTTCCAGCGACTGAAGCCCAGCATCTGCACGGACTCCGGCAGCGCACTGCGCTGGCGACGCTGCAGCCCGAGCCAATTCATCAGCACTTCTGGTGTACAGGGCTGACCGGTTTCGGGGCTGACATAGCGCGGATAACGCACCAGGCTGGCGTGTATCAACTGCGCAAGGCTGGCGGGTTGGCGCCGTGACGGTGCAGGCAGACGATCCTCGGTCAGCCCCCAGCCGGCGTAGAACGGCATGCCCCAGGTGTGCACGGGGACATTCCACAGCAGGGCATCGAAGCCCAGCTGCGAAGTCATCACATACACCGCGCGCATGTGTGGCAGCAGTTCGGCGGGATGGACATTCTGTACCAACACCTGCACTCGCGGGTGGTTGGCCAGGGCTGCGAGGTCGAAATGCCCGCGCTTGCGCCCGGCGATCACATCCGGGTGGACCTTGAGCACAATGGTGCTGGCGGGGTAGCGCGCCAGGGCGGCTTCGAGCATGGCGCTGAAATCGGCCGCAGTGGCCCCTTGCAGGGACGCATCGGCGAAAGTCTGGTCGGCCACCAGTACGCAATCGGCTGGCAGTTCGGGGTGGGTGATACGCGCGTCGTTGTATTTTGACACTCGCTGCTGTTGCCACAGCTGTTGCAGCGCGAGGGCTCGCTCGGCCTGGGCGCCACTCAGTGGTTCGGCGATAAGTTGCTCGAGTCGTGAAGGCGCGTTGGCATCGTAGTAGACGCCCATGTCGTCGACAACCAGGGAGAGTGGTGGCTCATCGGCACCCAGGCCCACCGAACGAATGAAGCCATCTTCCAACGTCAGGATCGGCAAGTTCGCTTGCGAGGCGTGGGAAATGGCCTTCAATGCACTGGGTTTGCGGCCCCAGGCCATGACACAGTCGACCTGATTCATATCGCCCACGCTCCCGTTATGCAGCGCGTAATCGGGCAGCAAGGCGGGTAGCGTGACGATGCGCTGGGCACCCTTGGAGAGGACCAACAAACGCGGGCGAGGAGAAACGTCATCCATAAACGTGAAGCGCAGATCCATTCGAGTGTGTGCTGTGGAGGTGTTAACGCTGGAGGTCTCCACCGTTAACAAATATCGCGAGGATGTTAATACAATTTAATAATTGGAGAACGGTCTTTCGGACGAATACGCAACATAGATCAACAAAATCCTTGATGACAGTGTGCCATCATTTTCGCCGCGGCGTTAGAGCAAGCTGAGCAAGTAATCATATTTCTGCCGAAGCAGGGGCATGCGTTCCTTGTCCTGGTACTCGGCGATAGTCTCCGGGCGCAGGCAATGGAAGAGTGCATTAAGCAGGAACATGTAGTGCAGATTACGCAGCGCATCGTCGGTATCGAACTCTGCCGGTAATGCTTTGCGATAAGTCTCGATGAACTGCTTTTGTGCGGTAAGAAACAATGTCATGTCCTTACGCCGGAACAAGCTCCCCAGGTAGGCTCCGCCATCGAAACCCACGCGCCCGACCTTGACCTCGCTCCAGTCGATCAATTGCAGTTTTGCGCCATCGACGAACAAGTTTTTACGCAGATAGTCCATGTGACTGATGCAGCGTGGGCTACGACGTGCGGCTCGACCAAGGCGGGCCAACTCGGGCTCGAAAGCCTTGAATGAATCGGCCAGGCCGGCGAAGCGCTCATCGCTCTGCGCCAGGCGTTCGAGCTCGGGCAGGCAGCGGGCGAAGTTGAAGCGCGGGCGCAGCAGGAACCACGGGCGGTAGAAGTCCATGCTCCAGTACAGGGGCGCCTGATGCACTGGACGAGAATCGAGAAAGCGGTGACTGAGGCTTTCCAGTTCAGCGATGCCCAGCGCCAGTTGGGGAGCGATCGCGTGCATGCGCGGCGGTTTGCCAATGACGAAGTCAGTGAAGATCAAGCTTTCCCACGGGGTTTCGATTACCCCCAGGCAGGCCGGGTACTGAAAATGTTCGCTGCCCTCGAGCATCTCCCCGGTGCGATAGAAGCGCGCTTCCTGACTGCCAATAAAAGCCACTTTGCGAATGGACTTTTCCACCAGATCCAAGGTCTGACCATTGCTTGGATCCACCAGGCGATGATGGCGCACGTAATTGACGAAGGAGGCGTTGGAGTCCAGGTCCTGACTGCTAATGGAAAGTGGCTCATTGCCCCAGTGGGGCAGCAAGGCGCGTAAGTGCTGTTGCAGGGTGCCTTGTTGCCAACGGTAGATGATTCTGCGGCCTTGCAGGGGGTGTAGATCCAGATTCATGACTTCAACTTAGGCAAGTGCCGTATGTCCGATTTGTAGCGGTTTTGGTAACAATATGCTGCGTGATACAGATCACTGATTCAACGAAAAGTTTACTAAAAACGCCGCTGCCGTGGCTCGAGGCGGCATTAAACCGGTTAAAATCCTCTGCGTGCAGGATTGGGACTTTGCTAAATGTTGCAAAGACCTTAAAATTCGCCGCTTAACACTACGTTGTTTTCAGGGACGAAAGTCAAACATGAATCACCTCGCTATCGCTAAAGAAGCCCTTATCGCCCAGGCGCAGGCCGTCACTCAGATGGCCGCTCGCCTGGATGGTGAGTTCCAGAATGCCGTCGAGCTGATCTTCGGTTGCAAAGGTCGTGCTGTGGTCTGTGGCATGGGCAAATCCGGCCTGATCGGGCAAAAAATGGTTGCCACCTTCGCCTCCACCGGCACCCCGAGCTTCTTCCTGCATCCAGCCGAAGCCTTCCACGGCGACCTGGGCATGCTCAAGCCGATCGACGTGCTGATCCTGATCAGCTACAGCGGCGAAACCGAAGAAGTGATCAAGCTGATCCCTAGCCTGAAGTCCTTCGGCAACAAAATCATCGCGATGACCGGCAACGGTAAATCGACGTTGGCCAAGCACGCCGATATCTGGCTGGATATCTCCGTCGAGCGCGAAGTGTGCCCGAACAACCTGGCGCCGACCACCTCGACCCTGGCGACCATGGCCATGGGTGACGCCCTGGCAGTGGCCTTGATCGAGGCCCTGCAATTCAAACCGATGGACTTCGCACGCTACCACCCGGGCGGCAGCCTGGGACGTAAACTGCTGACCCGCGTCAGCGACGTGATGCACACACCGGCACCGATCGTGACGCCGGCCACCAGTTTCCACGACTGCCTGATGGTCATGACCCAAAGCCGCATGGGCCTGACGGTTGTGATGGACGACGGTGTTCTGGTCGGCATCGTTACCGACGGCGACTTGCGTCGTGCGCTGCTGGAAGACGAAGGGGTAATCCACACCACCGTCGCTCACTTCATGACCCCCAAGCCGCACACCATCAAGGATGATTCGCAGCTGGCCGAGGCCGAAGCCTACATGCTTGATAACAAGATCCGTGCCCTGGCTGTGACCAACCACGAAAACGCGGTGGTTGGCGTGGTCGAAATCTTCGACTGATCGTATTGCAGGTGCAAAGTTCGGGGTCGAGACGACCCTGAGCTGCCATGTTCGGTAGCAAAAAAAACGGTAGGAGCTAGTGGCTCCTACCGTTTTTTCGTTTCAGTCAGCGAAGGCGACCAACAGATCGCCCGCGCCAGCTAGTCCATCCACTACTGCGCCATCTTCGCCATCACCTGCGCATAACCTGCCGCAGTGCCGAGTACGGCCTCCTTGCCCTGGGCAAACAGAATCGCGTCCGCGACTTCACGGAACGCGCCAGTACCGCCTGCTGCGTTCAGCGTGTGGGTGGCCGCGGCTTTCACGTACACCGGCGCGTCAGCCACTGCGAAGGACAGGGCGCAGGCCGCAAAGGCCGGCAGGTCGATGCAGTCGTCGCCGATGCACGCAGTGTGCGCTGCGCTGACGCCGGCCTCGGCCATCAGTTGATTGCAGGCGGCCTGCTTGTCCTTGACGCCGAACTGGCAGAGGGTGATGCCCAGGTCAGCCACGCGCTTGCGCAGCGTCGCCGAGTCGCGGCCGGACAGCACCGCCACCCGTACACCGTTCTCTTCGAGCAGGCGCATGCCCATGCCATCACGCACATGGAAGCGCTTCAGGCATTCACCCGTGGCGTCGTAATAGATGCCACCATCGGTCAGTACGCCATCGACATCGGTGATCACCAGGCGCACGTCGTTCAGGGTCGGCTGTGGCGCAGGCGCCTGGCCGCTCATGATTGCCCGCACTTGCTCCAGGCACTCCGGTGTATCGACCCCCGGACCGGTCGGTTCAACCAGATACGCACGAATGCAGTAACCAGCCGCCATCAGTCGCAGTTGTTCGAGTTTCTCGGCGTGCTCGAGCATCGGTTGCGGCAAGCCGCTGTAGTCGGCCAGCACTTCGCGACGATAGCCATACACACCTACGTGCTTGAGGTAGTGCGCAACTTCGCCATCCCGTGGGTAGGGGATCGGTGAGCGGCTGAAATACAGGGCGTTGCCGTTGTTGGCCAACACCACTTTCACGGTGTTGGGGTTGCCGGCTTCGTGCGCATCGATCGGGTGGCACAGGGTGCCGACCTTCACCTGCGCATCGGCGAGCATGCCGGCCGCGAGGGCTTCGATGTCGGCTGGACGCACCAGCGGTTCATCACCCTGCAGGTTGATGTAGATGTCCGCGTCGACCTGGGCCATGACTTCTGCCAGGCGGTCGGTGCCGGACGGATGGTCCGGCGAGGTCATTACACATACACCGCCGAAAGCCCGCACCGCTTGCGCGACGCGCTCATCGTCGGTGGCTACTACCACTACCTGGGCATTGCCCACTTGCAGGGCGCGTTCGTAAACGTGCTGCACCATCGGCTTGCCGGCAATGTCGGCCAGCGGTTTGCCCGGCAGGCGTGTCGAGCCATAGCGGGCCGGAATGACGATCGCGACCCGTTGTTCTGTACTTGCCATGTTCACAATCCTTGCGTCAAGAACCGCTGTTTCAGGCAATGTTCAGCGGGGCGAACGATTTGATCAGGTCATCCAGAGCCTTGATCTGTGCCAGGAACGGCTCAAGTTGGTCCAGCGGCAGGGCGCTAGGGCCGTCGCACTTGGCCTGGTCCGGATTTGGGTGAGCTTCCAGGAACAGACCGGCGAGGCCAACGCCCATGCCAGCACGAGCCAGTTCGACGACCTGTTCGCGACGACCGCCGGACGCAGCGCCCGATGGATCGCGTTGCTGCAGTGCGTGGGTCACGTCGAAAATGATCGGCAAGTCATCGCAGGTGCGCTTCATCACGCCAAAACCGAGCATGTCCACCACCAGGTTGTCATAACCCAGGCAGGTGCCGCGGTCGCACAGGATCAACTGGTCGTTACCGGCTTCCTTGAACTTGTGCACGATGTTCTGCATCTGCGACGGGCTCAGGAACTGCGGCTTCTTGATATTCACCGGCTTGCCGGTCTTGGCCAGGGCCACTACCAGGTCAGTCTGGCGTGCCAGGAACGCAGGCAGTTGCAGTACATCGGCCACTTCGGCAACCGGAGCGCACTGATAGATCTCGTGGACGTCGGTGATCACCGGTACGCCGAATTCAGCCTTGACCTTTTCGAAAATGCGCAGGCCTTCTTCCATGCCTGGGCCACGATAGGAGTGGATCGAGGAGCGGTTGGCCTTGTCGAAGCTGGCCTTGAATACGTAAGGGATGCCCAGCTTCTCGGTGACGCGCACGTATTCGGCGCAAGCGGTCAGGGCCAGGTCCAGGGATTCCAGGACGTTGATGCCGCCGAACAGGACGAAGGGGGCGTTGTTGGAGCATTCGATGGTTGGGGTGATTTTGATCATGATCGTATTCGCATTAAATGATGATTATAGCAGTCAGTAACTGACTGCATTATTCTGAAGACTAATATTAGTTGCACGCCTATGCGTGCTGGCCGGCTAGATAATTGACGAGCTCGCGGTAGGTCTTTTTGTTTGCGAAGAGTTGTTTCGCTTTGTTCTGGTTGGCTACCCGAATGCCGTAACATTTTTTTAGATTGAATTCGTACTTTGAAATAAATTCAATGATATCTTCAGGCTTTTCAACAATTGTTGAGGGGAACTCCGTGCCTAAGCACTCTTGGCCAAGTTTGTTCGTGACCAAGTGCTTGCCGGAAAATACAGCTTCAACACTTTTGAAATTAAGGCCGCCCTGCACCAGTACCGGGTTAAGTGAAACATCGATGTTATTGTAAAATTCACCGATGTTGTTTACGAAGCCCAGCGGTACGATATTGGTGTCAAGAAAGATCTTTGGCAGGATTTCTGCGGATTTGCAAATGGAGCCTGCTATGAACAGCTTGCTGTCTGGCGAGTACTGTTTTATCGCAGGCCACCAAATGTCCAGGATGTGCACCAGGGATTTTACGTTGGCCGACATCTGGCCGCCGATAAAACCGAAGAACAGAGGTTTTCCGTGCGGGCGAGACTTGACCTGCGAAAGCGCATAATCAAATCCGGAAGACGCGCGAATAACATTGGTGTTAACGGATTTTTTTAGGGCTTTATTTAGAATGTCTTCATCTGATACTGATATCGCAAGCACCGAATCGCATTTTTTCAACTCGTCGAGTTCGCATTTTTTTTCAGCTAAGCTATTGAAGAAAATGCGCTCCTTGCGATTCAAGATATCATCGTTCCGGGTGAACTGGACATCATGGGTGTCGCAAATGACTTTGAAGTTATCGCTGTCATGTATTATGTATTCAAGTGCGCCCATCATCCACGCATAAGAAACGATAACTGACTCGTATTTGTTTGCGAGATGGAGCGAGTTTACCCAGCGTTTGCACGACTCTGTTGGGCGAGTATTCAAACGCTCCGAGAATAGCTCGGGAAGCTCTTTTGATTTGCCCAGGAAAGTTCGTGCCTTGGATTCAAGGTAGCGCTTGGTGTTTACGGTGGTGCTATGTTTTTTCTTGTTGTTTTTATAGATGTAAACATTATTACAAATTGTTTTTAGAGCTGTTTGGTATTCGCTTTGTTTTACATTTTTCGGGGTGGTGATCAATACGTCAACCAGGATGCCATTCTTGCCGAGGTTGACCAGCAAATTGAATACGCGCTGATGTGACCCTAATGTCAATGGCAGGATGGAGCCGGGGAATACTAGCAGGGTAGATGCTTTTCTGTTCGGGTTGAGCCTATACCGGGCGAGTTTACCATCGGTACGGATATGCCAAACATTTCCAAGGCTGTTGGAAAAAAAGCTGTTGAGCATTTTTTCGTCGACAGAAAAATTGTCCGGTGCAATCAGGATCAAGTCTTGGGCGCTGCAGCAGAAGTCCAAAAAGGCTTGAGTATCCTTGGCGTCCTTTAAATTGGGGTGTGGAGTTACTTTTTTTAGATTTAATCCAATGTAAGTGTTGTCTTTGTTCTTGGACAATAGCTCGCTGACTGTTGCTTGCTGAGCGGCGTTGATAGTATCAATAAAGATCGCAATTTTTTTCATGAGTATGTTCTCTGGTTATCGTACTTCATTGCCGTAAATGTCGATAGTCTTGTTGAATTTATAGTCAGCTTTTGCTGATTTGCCTTCATTGACTATTTTAATAGAGTATCGGTCTTTATTTGGCTTTCTTGAAGTTGAGAACTCATATTGCTTGGCATCTATATGTTTCTTCGCTATTTCAGTTAGCCAGTCTTTGGTGATGGGCGCCTTGTTTTTTCTGTATGTCAGGTCAAGTGTTGCGTTAAGTGGGAAGGCAAGGTGCACTTCGGCGGTCTCGGCTTTGGGCTTAACAGCTCCTGAATTTTGCTGTTTGTCAGTGGTCGAGACGCTGTCAGGACTAATTGAAAGCTGTTCGCTCACTACTGATTTGTTGTACGGGCCATCCGGCAGAAGTAAGTTTGATTTTACTAGTATGCCTAAGTAATTTATCAATCTTTGGTGGTTTACGGCGCCAGGTAGTTTCTTGGTGTTGAGTGCGCTTGTCAGCCCCGCAGAGGAGTAGATTGACTGTCCCAAGGAAATGACCTGTTTCCCTTTGATCAGTGCCTCAAGACCCACGGTGCTGTTGATAGTGACGACCAAATCCGACCAGTCCAGCCAATGGTCGAGACTTTTCTCACTGGATACTTTAACATTGTCAAAGCGAGGGATGTTAATCAGCGTTTCAGCGGTCTCTTCTGGATGTGGCCGAATCAGGAAGGAGCTGTCAGCAGTATTCAGTGCCGAGTAAATGTCTAAAAATGTCTCTCGCATCGAGCGGTATTTGCAGTACAGGATAATGTTCGTATCCAGTTGAACCTGCAGTGGGAAAAAAATATTTAGGTTTTTCTTGGGCTCGGCTTTTTCAATGGCTTGAGAGCCGATATTGAATAGCTGCTTTACAAATGTTGTCTCCTCGCTCGACAGTAAGTAATTGTCGACTGAGGTAGGGGTCAGTTGATTTAGCGATGAAGCGCCATTCACGCCTAGGCGATCAATAAAAAGTGAGCCCTTAAGCAGTCCGCGCTCAAGGAATGCGCACTCTATTTTTCGATGCTCGCAGACAAGCCGCAGGATATTGGCAACATATCCTGTGAACCCGTTCCAGATGATTATTTTTTCTGGGTTTTGGGTTGATATGATGTGAGAAAGCGTCTTGTGGATCCTATGGATGTCTCGGATGGTTTTTACGCGCTGTCCGGGCCAGCCCACGATTGGACGTCTTCTTGCTTCAGCAACCATTACATCGTTATATTTGATCCCGTCCTCGAGAAAGGAATCGATTGTAATCTCTTTTGCTGGAGTGTCTTGGAAAGCATGCGCTTCGAGTGAAATGGTATTGATTCCCTTGTTCTCGAAGTAACGTCCCTTTAAGTTAGAGTACAAAAGGATTGTCGGTGAATGCCCAGCCTCTTTGAGTTCAAGGGCCAGTGTCATTATTCTGTTTTGGTTCTCTAAGTGGTCGCCGCATTGAATAAGTATGTTCATATCTGCACTTTGATTTGCCGTGCTCCCGACGTTTTAACGTTGAGGAGCAGGGCTTGCTACTAATTCGCACAAGGTTTTTGTACGCGGTTACTCGAGGTTATGCAGGCACTCGCTGGGACTCAACGCTACGGCCGTAGCGGTCCTCAAAACGGACAATGTCATCTTCGCCCAAGTAACCACCCGACTGCACCTCAATCATTTCCAGAGGGATTTTCCCTGGGTTCTCAAGTGCGTGTACTACCCCAACTGGAATATAGGTCGACTGGTTTTCGGTGAGCAGTATCTGCTTATCGCCAATCGACACTTTTGCTGTGCCAGTCACAACAATCCAGTGTTCTGCACGGTGATGGTGCATCTGTACCGAGAGTTTCTGTCCTGGGGAAACAGTGATGCGCTTCACCTGGTAACGAGGTCCATTATCAATGGAATCGTAGGCGCCCCATGGACGATATACCTTGCGATGGTTGGTCGCTTCCGTGCGGGCGCTCTGTTTGATGCGATCAACCAGGAGCTTGACGTCTTGTGACTTGTCTTTGGCGGCGACCATCACAGCGTCTGCGGTTTCCACCACGATCACGTCATCGAGTCCCAGGACTGTCACCATACGATGTTCAGCGTGAACATAGGCATTGCTGGTGGATTCAAGCATCACGTCGCCACGAGAGGCATTGCCTTGCGCGTCTTTGTCTGCGATCTCCCAGACCGCCGACCACGAGCCCACGTCGTTCCAGCCTGCATCCAGAGGCACAACCGAGACCTGGTCGGAGCGTTCCATCACGGCATAGTCGATCGAGATGTTTTCAGCGGCCGCGAAGCTCAGCATGTCGAGGCGCGTGAAATCCATGTCTTCTTTGGCGTTGCTCAGTGCAGCTTCTACCGCTGCCAGCACTTGGGGTGCGTGCTCGCGCAACTGGGCGAGCATGCTCGACGCCTGGAACAGGAACATGCCGCTGTTCCAGTAGTAGCGGCCGTCGGCGACGTAGTGTTCGGCGGTAGGCAGATCCGGCTTTTCGACAAACTCATCGACTGCCTGAATAGCATTCGACTTCTCGGCCACACGGATGTAGCCGTAGCCGGTTTCCGCTTTGTTAGGCACGATGCCGAATGTCACGATGCGGCCATCACGGGCAGCGGGCACGCCCTTCTGGAAGGCGGCGCGCAGTGCTTCCAGGTCATCGAAGACGTGGTCAGCTGGCAGCACCAGCAGCAGCTCATCCTTGCCGGTTGCCAGTGCTTTCACGACCGCTGCAGCAATCGCAGGCGCAGTATTGCGACCGATTGGCTCGAGCAGGATGGCTTGTGGGTTGATGCCCAGTGCGCGGCACTGTTCGGCAACCAGGAAACGGTGGTCTTCGTTGCTGACGACAATCGGTGTCAGTGGTCCATCCTGAATGCCAGCGAGGCGCGACAGCGTATTCTGGAATAGCGACTGGTCGCCGTGCAGGGTCAGGAATTGCTTCGGGTGCATGGCACGCGAAAGTGGCCAAAGTCGGGAGCCGGAGCCGCCAGAAAGAATTACCGGGATCATGTAATTTCCCTATCGCTGATCGAATTTATAAAGTTACTTGTAGGCGCCAGTGGCACGGCCCAACATCATGGTTTGTACGACTGGCGAGATAACTTTTTGCCACTCGTAAACTGCTGCGTTGGTTACGTAAATGGTGTCATCAGGCTTGACTATGATCTGGCGAGCATAGAAAACGGCTGCTGGATCACGCATGTCCAGGCGTAGAACAGTAGGCTTGGCATTGGTTCCTTCGCCCATGCGAAAGACAAATACGCCCTCTGGGTTCGCGCTGGCTTCTCTCAGGCCGCCGACGCTACCCAAAGCGTCAAGCAAACTGGTGTTCTGCCCAGGAAGATCCTTAAGGCCGGGCTCGCCGACAGCGCCCATTGCAACGAAGCGTTGGCGAGCGCGGTCCAGGACGACTTCCGAGTTCGGGCGCAGCACCATGTTGTTGCCGGCCAGCACGTCTTCATAGTTGAACTGTTGCACCTGGCTGCCGGTACGCACTGTGACATTGACCAGATGAGGCTCAAGCACCGGACCACCGGCCTGGTTGACGGCGTCCAGCAAGGTCAGTGGACCCTGCAGGGTGCTGAAGCGGCCAGGGGATTTCACCGCGCCGGCAACCAGTACCGACCCCGACAGATCGCCCACCAGTTCAACGTGAGTTTGTACGTCGGTTGTGACACCTTTGAGCTGCTTGCGGATCATGTTCTCAACCTGGTTGAGGGTCATACCCGCCACGAACTGACGACCGACGTAGGGCAGGGAAATCATGCCTTGATCGTCAATGCGGGTCTTCAGTTGGGTGCCGCCGCTGGAGAGCGGGGCGAACAGCGCCGAGCCTTCAGGGGCGTTGTCGGTGATCAGCACATTGAGGATGTCGCCAGCCATCAGGCGCGCGGAAGGCGCGACTGGCTTGGCAATCGAGGCTTGCACCGGGCGCACGGCACCGCGCATGTAGGGGCCGATGGTGTTGGCGTTGATCTCGACCAGGTTGTAGGTTTCGTTCTTGCTCTCGATATCACCCTTGTACGGGCCTGCGCCCGACAGCGTGCCGCCACAACCGCTGAGTCCCAGGCCGGCGAGGGCCAGCGCTGCCAGTTTCAGTTTGAATTTTGCTGGAGTTGTAAGGGATTTAATCACGATGATCCTCGATCGAAGCCAGGATGAAGCGGGTGATGCCGTACAGCATGAGCAGGCCAAGCAAGATCGTTGCCAGGTTGTACAGACGCTCTGGGTACAAGGCGAGTTGCGGACTGTTCGGGCTGACTACTGTGACCAGGGTGCGAATTTTTTTGCTGGCTTCAATACGGGCATTGTCGAGGGCAGCGACGGCTGTCTTGTAGCTTTCTTCGGCGATGCCTGCATCCAGGGTCAGTTGCTGGAAGCGCGAGGCGACGACGTTCAGTTGCGAGCCATTGGGCGAGGAAACCAGCAGGCGCTTTTCCTTGGCTAGTTGCTGAGTAATGGCATTGACCTTTTGCTTTTGCTGTTTCACCTGCGGTGAGTCGGCGCGCAACTTGAATTGCATCTCGGTGAGGATTGCCTGTTCCTTGGTGTACTGGCCTTCCAAGTCGGCAATGATGGTTGCGCGGCTTTGTGCAGTGTTGGCACCGTCCAGTACCTTGTTGTCGTTCTGGAAGTCCAGCAACTCGGTTTTGCGTTCGGCGTAGTTGACGCGCGCGGTTTCCAGTTCGCTCTTGGCGAAGGCCATTTGCTCGCGAGCGATGCTGTGGCTGACTTCGTTGACGAAATGCTCGCTGGCCTCAAGGATGGTGCGCAGCATCTGTTCGGACAATTCCGGGGTGAACGCCTGGACTTCGACGCGCAGCAGGCCGGTGGTTTCGTCGTAGTGGGCAGAAACCATGCGCTGGTAGTACTTGAGCAGGTCTTCGCGCTCGGCGTCCTTGTCCAGCCAGAAGAAAATATCGTTGCGCTGGGCGGCGTATTGCTCGATCCAGTGCAAGCGTTCTTCCAGCAGCAGCATCATGTCCATGGACACGATATACTCGCGCAGATAGAGGGTTTCTTCGCGCGAGGCAGGATTGGTGCCAGTGAGCAAGGTTGCCAGTCCGGGTACGGCAGCGCCTGGGTTGCCACCGTCCTGGCGCACGACCACTTGCGCGGAGCTCACATAACGATCAATGGCGAACATGCCGTAGTAAATGGCTGCCAAGGCTAGTGGAAGGACGACCAGGCCAATTGCCAGGCGCCAGCTCTTGAGTTTACCCGTACTGCTCATATGTGATGCATCCTTGATGTGAAACGGTGCTGCGATATAGGAAGATGTTTGTTCAGGTGTTGTATGCCTTGATGCCTTCGGCGACGTCTTCGTAGATCTGGATATTGCCGTCGTTGATCAATAGAACGATGTCGCAGAGCTTTTCGACTTCGGGCATGTTGTGAGTTACCAGTACGACTTTTGATTGCTGGCGCTTTTCCTGAAAAACTTCTGCGCACTTGCGTCGAAATTGGGCGTCGCCCACTGACATTACCTCGTCGATCAAGTAGTAATCGAAGTCAAAGGCCATACTGAGGCCGAAGGCTAAGCGTGAACGCATGCCTGACGAATAGGTCTTGATGGGTTCGTCAATCCAGTCGCCGATTTCAGCGAAGTCTTGCACGTATCGAACCTTTTCACGCATTGCATCGCCTTCAGCGCCGTAAACTCGGCAAACGAATTTGATGTTGTCGCGACCGGTCATGCTACCTTGAAAACCACCCGAGAGTCCGACGGGCCAGGAAATGCTTTTGTCAGTAACGATGGAGCCTGAGTCAGGAATGTCGGCGGCACCAAGGAGACGCATCAGCGTTGATTTGCCTGCGCCGTTTCGTCCGATCAGAGCAATATTCTTGTCTGGTGGAATCGATAGTGAAAGGTTGCGGAAAACATGCCTCCGACCTTTTGGAGTGAGGTAGGACTTGGTGACGTTCTTGAGCTCAAACACGTTTGCCGATCCTCATCCGTTCTTCGTGGAAATCAAATGCAGGCGACGAGCGCGATAGCTGCCCAGAGCTACGAACAGCAAAATCACAGTGAACGTAATCACATACTGGATAGATACGCCGTCTACGGGGGCGTAGTGCGGCAACACTTCGGCGCGGACCAGTTCAACCAGATGCAGAAATGGATTTAATAGCAACAAAGGCATCATCTCTTGAGGAAGGTAGGATGCGGGCATCAGAACACCAGAAATGAAGTAAAGAGGGAAAAAAGCCATCCGAATCACTATTTTTAGGCTGGGTAGGGCGTGAGTGACCAATGCCAGCAGCATCCCCAGGCCGAAAGCAAATAGAAGCCCGATGCTGAGCGTAGCCGTCCACTGTAGTGGACTGTGCACCGTCATATCGAAACCGAACCAAGCGAAGCCAAATACCAATATCGCGTACACCGTGGCGCTGATACACGCTTCTACCAATGCGCGAGCGATGTAGGTATCCAGCGGTTTGATCTGTTTGTAAGCAAAAAGTGAGCGATTTTCCCTAAGGCTGTCCATTAATCGAAGCGCAATGTTGCGATAGAGTAAAAATGGGGCCATTCCGACAAGCACGAATACGGGATATTCGACGCCAGCGACAGTTCTGCCGCGAATCAGAGAAAAAAGTAGGGTGAAAAGCAATAGATGGCAGATCGGCTCAATCAACGTCCACACAGCCCCCATTCTACGGTCGCCGAACCGCGCCCGGGCCTCACGCAGTATCAGAGCAAAGATGACTGATTTTTGAATCTGGAAAGAGGAGCGAGGTTTCACGATTTTTACCGCACAGCAAAGCGGCGTGCCTGGGCGCGCCGGTGAATTCGTTTCAGAAATGGCCCGTATCCGCGCGGTGACTTGGGGATTCGGGCGGCTTCCGTGCTCAAGGGGCGTGAGATTAATCGCTGGGTGGTATTAGCGTCAAGCGAGAATCATTCCTTTATGCCTACAAGGATTAAAATGCTTTCCTATGGGTGCATATCACTTCACGGGTTGTACAGAAGTGCGAAAATATATAACTTCTTAAAAGTGACAGAGTGAATTCCAATTCCGCACCAATGGTGTTGCAATGCCATCACGGTTCGCTTATTTTTTAGGATGCGCTGTGTCCTGCTGGGCGATAGGCTGCCGAAGATTGTGTACAATTTTGCGATGCTGGCAATACAATTCTACCCGTATTTTACGTCGATTCTGGCGCCTTGAGGTTTTGAGTCGGGCTTCATGCCGAATAAGCGTCCCAGTTGTCAACTTGTTTCTGTTGATCATGAGTTCAGATTTTCAGAATTTTGAGTTTATAAGGTTGAGCCGTTGTTGAGTTAGGATGTTTTCGAGTAGAAGTGTTTAGCGTAGGTTTTTGTTGTTTTTAAGTTTTTTATTTTTAGGTGTTTTTGGGGGTGGTTGTGGATTTACGTTCAAGTGCTGATGATAGATCTGATGATGGATATTCTCTGTGTCTATTAGGCACCTCGAACGGGGTAATAAAAAACGGCTATTCTTCATATTTTTCTTCCTCAAGCAATGTGAAGTGTTTTGATAATTTTTCAATTGGGGCGTGTACTAGTTCTTTCGTCTTCTATAACCTCGCAAAAATCAACATGGCTAACTATGATTTTTGCATTCTGGATCTGTGTGTGAATGATGGCTTGTGGATGAAGGCGAAGCATGTCGATCCACAGCATTGGATAGATATTCTAGCTGAGGTATGTTGTCGCATTCTTTCGTCGGGGTGTGTGCCCGTGATTCTGGTGCTGCCGACCCCTGACTTGATTTCGGATAGCGGCAAAATAACGGCTCTCTTGCGGGAGTTGTGCATGGAATTGCGGATCCCCTATTTTGATTGTTATGAGTTGATGGAAAAACTCAAGTCTGATCGCGATTCTTCGCATGGCGAATTGCTACGGTTATTCAAAGACAGCGTGCACGTACGTGATGATTTTGGTGTCGAGTTGTCTAGGCTGATCGATGGGTGCTTAGCAAATTATAAAAAAAATTTGGGGGTAGGTGATTCCTTCGTTTTTAAGACTCTGGTGAGGCATCACGTTTTACATCTTGGTTCGCAGTTTGGCGATGATGTTTGTGTGCGAAGAACGTCGCGTGCTGGTGAAGTGTTTTCTCATGTTTCGCAATCGCATGGTGATTTTGAAATTTCAGTTCCCAGAGGGGCCGAAATAATTTCTGTCTGTATCGATTTGAAGGCTTCGTGTGGCTTCCTGAAAATCATAGGTGATAACGAGTGTGAGTATAAGTTATCTAGCTCTTATTACAATGAGGACTGGAGCTCCACTGGCGCAGGAGTGATTTTGGCTTTTAGACCGCTGAAAAATACTGTTGTATCGTCGAGCGGAAAAGTTTGTGTGAGAGTAACGGCGAACTCGGGCGAGGTTGACAGTTCTAAGGTCTGTCAGGCGCTAATTTCATCTGTAATTATTAGATCTGACCGATATAAAATTGGTGTTCCTTTCTTGTTTGGTGGTGATATTGATATGGTTAAATCCTTAGGGATGGTTGAAATTCAAGGGCTTTTGCCTTTGATGGGGCGTGCGAATGTTGACGGTGCGTTTAAAGTTGTTGAAGCTTAAACTCATTGATTCTCGAAGTGCTTTATACTGGGGGAATTTATGTTTGATCGCTCGGGGTTACTTGTCGGTGCTGGTTTCGCAAACTAAGCTGTATTTTTTATAGCTTTGTGTGGCTCGGTCTGTGGCCGCAGGACGTGAGCATATCTAATCATCAAGTAACACTAAGCTGACCGCCGCAAAATATGCGGTATACAGTCTGCGCAGCTACGACGTGAAGCTGAGCGAACTGTACGGCCTTGATCCCGCAGCAGCCACCCGTCGCGTCATCGTCCGCACCGCCGCCGAGATTGGAAAGTCCAAGGAGGCGCGCTGATGGAAACGATGACTGAAATACGCTTCATTCTCGAGCACGGCGAAATCGTTAGCCTTCAGCGCCGCTATGTCGCTCCGGTTCTGGGTAAGCGCTCCATGAACCCCACCTATTCAAAAATAGGCGGCGCGCTTAGCGGTGCGATGCGAACGAGCAGTTCCAAGGCAGTAAGGCTTCGTAATCTTCAACCGAGGTTGCCTGTGGCAGGCGTTCAAGTGCGTGGCGCAGCCACGCATAGGGCTCTTGGCCGTTGGCTTTAGCCGTCTCGACCAGGCTGTAAAGTTGAGCGCTGGCCATCGCGCCTTTGGGCGTGTCGCTGAACAGCCAATTCTTGCGCCCGATAACGAAGGGCCGGATCGCACGCTCGGCCGCATTGTTGTCGATCGGCAAGTAACCGGCTTCGGTGTAGCGCACCAACTTGATCCAGTTGCTGGCCAGGTAGCTGATGGCTTTGCCCAGTGCATTTTGCGCCGTCACTTGTGGCTGGGTTTTCTCCAGCCATGTGTGCAACTGCGCCAACACCGGCAGGCTGTTTTGCTGTCGGCTCTCGTGGCGATATTCATCGCCGACTTCTTTCAAATCTCGCTCGATACCGTACAGCTTGTTGATCAGATTCAGGGCGATATCGGCACGCCCGGTTTTGCCTTTAGGCTGCACTTTTTGCGCCTCGACAAACTTGCGCCGCGCATGTGCCCAACAGCCTAAACAGTCGACACCGGATTGCGCCCCCAAGGAGTTATAACCAGCGTAATCATCGGTCATCAGGTAGCCGCGATAACCTTCGAGCAGGCGCGACGGAACCTCCTGCGCCCGGCTGGTCGAGTAGTCAAATAAGATAACGGGTTGATCCGGCGGCCCGCCGGTTTGCACCCACATCCAGGATTGGCTGGTGGGCTCTCGATCTGGCTCTTTCAGCACCTGTACACGCGTTTCGTCGCAGTGGATGACGCGGCTTTCCAGTAGCCGGTCGCGCATCAAATTCAGCAACGGCTGCAAGTGTTCACCGCACTGGATAACCCATCGAGCCAAGGTCTGGCGTGGGATATCGATACCGTGGCGGCCCAGCACTTTTTCGAAGCGGTGAAGCGGTAAGCCGTCGACGTATTTGGTCGTCAGCAGCATCGCCAGGACACTCGGGCTGGCCATGCTTTTTTCAATCAGTTGAGCGGGCTTGTCCGCTGTAACCGGTGCAGTTTCGCAATCGCGGCAACCGTAGATCTTGCGCACATGTTTGATCACGCGGATTTGCATCGGCACGATCTCAAGCTGCTCGCTGATTTCCTCGCCAATGGTGTGTTTACGGCAACCGCAGGCGCAGATCAGTTCGTGCTCGGGCAGTTCGTGGATGACTTCAATGCGCGGAAGATCGGCGGGCAGAGGCTGGCGTTTACCGCGATGTTTGGTCGGAGCTACGACCTCTTCTTCCACCGTTTCGTCGACAGACTCGGCCACGCTTTCAGCTTCGTTGAACAAGGCCATTTGCGGGGTCGCGGGATCGGCTGTTTGCTCTGACTTGCGCCCGAAAAGGCGCTGACGCAACAGCGCGTTTTCTTCTTCGAGATGAACGATTTTGCCCTTATCCGACTCGCGCTCACTCAGCATTTGCTCAAGCAGTCGCTTGAGCAAAACAGGGTCGTCAGGAAGGTCTTTGGGCATGGAAATCATGCCCTGGATTATACCGAATCAAGCGACGAATCGAGGCGTCAAAACTTGATGCGGACGGTTGCGCCACAAATCAAAACCGTCCAGTAACCAGTTGAGTTCTTGAACCGTCAGTACGATGGCTTCATCCGAACAATCCGGCGATGTTTTGAAGCGCTCGGACTCCAGGCGCTTTAGCCAAAGGCAGAAGCCGTTGCGCTCCCAATACAAAATCTTCACTCGGTTTCGAGGCTTGTTGAGGAACACGAAAAGCACCGGGTCAAACACCGCGACCTTGATGTCCTGTTCGACCAGAGCGGCAAGGCCGTCGATGGATTTTCGGAAGTCGACGGGCTTGGGGTAGAGATAGACTTTTTCGACTTTTGCGTCGGGACGCATCATGAGGTGCTGGCTCCGGAAAGGAATCGGGAGCACAGCATCGGGGATCAGGTGGTGAGTTTGAATGTGGGGTTTATGGAGCGCTTACGGTTCTGGAAGGGCTCGCAGCAGATCCGCGAGGCACCAAAGTCTATCGCGTGATTCTGCGTCCGGGCCGCATGTTAGATACCTTTAGGAGGGGATAGGTCGATGAGCATGACAGGTCGCGAAATGCTGGATCTGGCTGCGAAGGCTGCCGAACGAGACCCGTTAGGCGGCTACCTTAGTGAAATACAAATTAATCGCTGGTAACCTAGCCGCATTGTTCGCCACCAACTGGCCAGCAAATCGGATCGTGCAATGCAAAGAGCAGAAAAAGGTGCTACAGATGATTGATAATGTAAGAAAACTTAACAAAATTGGAAACTATAATGGTGCACTTGAGGCCTTAGAAGGGATTGAGAACAAAGACCGTTATCATTACTGTGAGGCAGCTAAATCATATTTGGCGCTCAAAGACTACAATGCAGCGTTAACTAGCATAGACAAAGTAATATCTTTAAAGCAGGACTGGGTTGGCGCCTACGGAATAAAAATATCTGTTCTATATAATCAGAAACAATTTGATTCTATTGTTCCTACTCTGATAGATATGATAAACCACAGCGAAAAACTAACGGATAGAGAGAACTCATATCACTTGGTATTTAATACGATCTTGGATTACAATATTCCAGGCGTACTGACTTTGATAGATAGCCTTTTAGAATATTACAAGTACAGGTTGGGCGAGGATGATTTTTACAACTTCTATAAAGGAATAGTAAACGCCAATACGAAAAAAATGGAACTTGCGTCAGATAACTTTAACAAGATAACCAATGTCGAGAAATTTGGGGTGCGGTCAACTGGCGCTGCATCATTTAGCTATGGCGCGTCATTAATAGAAGTCTTGGAAGGCGATTATAGTGAAAGCTTGCCAGTAATCTACTTCAGCAAAAATAACGTTTCGATATCTAATTTCGAAACTGTGCTTTTAGCATCCTGTGATGATGGTTATTTTAATATTTTCATAGATCTGATTATTGCTAGCTTCTCCAAAAAACTCACCAGGAAATTATTGCACATACACCTTATCAATCCAGTAAGTAGTACACTAGATAGGTGTTCGGAGCTGTCGGGGAAATACGATTTTTTTAACTTTTCCTATGAGGCAAATCCAGGCGCACAAAAATTGGAATTTGCATGCTCTAGATTCGTTAGGCTCGAAGAGTTTCTTAGCTTTTACAAAAAAGATATTGTAGTTTGCGATATGGACTCCTGTTTTGTTTCGGATTTTGATGCGCGAGCTTTGCTTGGGGAGGATGATGTAGCGATAAAGTCAGACCACTCATGCGCGCTACACTATTATCCATGGAGACAATTAATTGCTTCCTTTGTGATTTTTAAATACAGCGATCCAACAATAAAGCTCGCAAATAATTTGAAGAAATTTCTAATGCATTTTATTCAAAAGAATGACCAAAATTATTGGTTTGTAGATCAGACGGCATTATTCTGCTTGCTCGATTATCACTATTCCAATCACGAGCTGCGCTATAATTCTATTGAGCGAACGAGCAATATGGTATTGGTTCCGGACGCACGATCCGAGTCAAAAGAGGACTTTGTGAAACGTATGATAAAGTCATTGCATCCTGACGCCAGCCATTAACGATATTTTCTTTACCTAAAAACAATCTAGCCTAGTAACAATCCTGCTGGGCTTTTTGATATTGCTGTATGAAGCGTGGAGTGGGGCTAGTCAAATCATAGCCCTTCACACGCCTTCGGCTAGATCCTCTGTAAGCGCTCCATAAACCCCACATTCAAACTCACCACCTGATCCCCGATGCTGTGCTCCCGATTCCTTTCCGGAGCCAGCACCTCATGATGCATCCCGACGCAAAAGTCGAAAAAGTCTATCTCTACCCCAAGCCCGTCGACTTCCGAAAATCCATCGACGGCCTTGCCGCTCTGGTCGAACTGGACATCAAGGTCGCGGTGTTTGACCGTAAGCGCTCCATGAACCCCACCTATTCAAAAATAGGCGGCGCGCTTAGCGGTGCGATGCGAACGAGCAGTTCCAAGGCAGTAAGGCTTCGTAATCTTCAACCGAGGTTGCCTGTGGCAGGCGTTCAAGTGCGTGGCGCAGCCACGCATAGGGCTCTTGGCCGTTGGCTTTAGCCGTCTCGACCAGGCTGTAAAGTTGAGCGCTGGCCATCGCGCCTTTGGGCGTGTCGCTGAACAGCCAATTCTTGCGCCCGATAACGAAGGGCCGGATCGCACGCTCGGCCGCATTGTTGTCGATCGGCAAGTAACCGGCTTCGGTGTAGCGCACCAACTTGATCCAGTTGCTGGCCAGGTAGCTGATGGCTTTGCCCAGTGCATTTTGCGCCGTCACTTGTGGCTGGGTTTTCTCCAGCCATGTGTGCAACTGCGCCAACACCGGCAGGCTGTTTTGCTGTCGGCTCTCGTGGCGATATTCATCGCCGACTTCTTTCAAATCTCGCTCGATACCGTACAGCTTGTTGATCAGATTCAGGGCGATATCGGCACGCCCGGTTTTGCCTTTAGGCTGCACTTTTTGCGCCTCGACAAACTTGCGCCGCGCATGTGCCCAACAGCCTAAACAGTCGACACCGGATTGCGCCCCCAAGGAGTTATAACCAGCGTAATCATCGGTCATCAGGTAGCCGCGATAACCTTCGAGCAGGCGCGACGGAACCTCCTGTGCCCGGCTGGTCGAGTAGTCAAATAAGATAACGGGTTGATCCGGCGGCCCGCCGGTTTGCACCCACATCCAGGATTGGCTGGTGGGCTCTCGATCTGGCTCTTTCAGCACCTGTACACGCGTTTCGTCGCAGTGGATGACGCGGCTTTCCAGTAGCCGGTCGCGCATCAAATTCAGCAACGGCTGCAAGTGTTCACCGCACTGGATAACCCATCGAGCCAAGGTCTGGCGTGGGATATCGATACCGTGGCGGCCCAGCACTTTTTCGAAGCGGTGAAGCGGTAAGCCGTCGACGTATTTGGTCGTCAGCAGCATCGCCAGGACACTCGGGCTGGCCATGCTTTTTTCAATCAGTTGAGCGGGCTTGTCCGCTGTAACCGGTGCAGTTTCGCAATCGCGGCAACCGTAGATCTTGCGCACATGTTTGATCACGCGGATTTGCATCGGCACGATCTCAAGCTGCTCGCTGATTTCCTCGCCAATGGTGTGTTTACGGCAACCGCAGGCGCAGATCAGTTCGTGCTCGGGCAGTTCGTGGATGACTTCAATGCGCGGAAGATCGGCGGGCAGAGGCTGGCGTTTACCGCGATGTTTGGTCGGAGCTACGACCTCTTCTTCCACCGTTTCGTCGACAGACTCGGCCACGCTTTCAGCTTCGTTGAACAAGGCCATTTGCGGGGTCGCGGGATCGGCTGTTTGCTCTGACTTGCGCCCGAAAAGGCGCTGACGCAACAGCGCGTTTTCTTCTTCGAGATGAACGATTTTGCCCTTATCCGACTCGCGCTCACTCAGCATTTGCTCAAGCAGTCGCTTGAGCAAAACAGGGTCGTCAGGAAGGTCTTTGGGCATGGAAATCATGCCCTGGATTATACCGAATCAAGCGACGAATCGAGGCGTCAAAACTTGATGCGGACGGTTGCGCCACAAATCAAAACCGTCCAGTAACCAGTTGAGTTCTTGAACCGTCAGTACGATGGCTTCATCCGAACAATCCGGCGATGTTTTGAAGCGCTCGGACTCCAGGCGCTTTAGCCAAAGGCAGAAGCCGTTGCGCTCCCAATACAAAATCTTCACTCGGTTTCGAGGCTTGTTGAGGAACACGAAAAGCACCGGGTCAAACACCGCGACCTTGATGTCCTGTTCGACCAGAGCGGCAAGGCCGTCGATGGATTTTCGGAAGTCGACGGGCTTGGGGTAGAGATAGACTTTTTCGACTTTTGCGTCGGGACGCATCATGAGGTGCTGGCTCCGGAAAGGAATCGGGAGCACAGCATCGGGGATCAGGTGGTGAGTTTGAATGTGGGGTTTATGGAGCGCTTACAATAGACTGGTCGTGCCGTACTATTCGCCTGAACGCAGAACAGCCAGTTCTTGCGCCCGACAAAGAAGGGCATGATCGCACGTTCTACCGCATTGTTGTCGATCGGCACGTAACCGACTCCGGTGTAACGCACCAACTTGATCCAGTTGCGGGCTAGGTAGCTGATCGCTTTGTCCAGTGCCTTTTGCGCCGTCACTTGTGGCTGGGTTTTCTCCAGCCATGCTTGCAATGTGGCTCGGTGGGTAAATGTAGGGATGAGTATTGGATATTGAGCCCTGAAACACCCTATGGTGGTTAAGTAAACACAGAGATTTCCTTCAATACGTGCCGACTCCCCTGGCTGGCCAGTGGTTGGACACATCCGCTGTACATCCAACCCTCAAATCCCCCGCTGATTAACCCGCCCGCTCAACTCCTGCGCAGTCTCCTTGCGCTCCGAATACCGATCCACCAGGTCCGGCCGATCACGCAGCAGCAGCGTGAACTTCACCAGCTCTTCCATCACATCTACCACTCGGTCATAGAGCGCCGAGGGTTTCATGCGGTTGTGTTCGTCGAACTCGATGAAGGCTTTTGGCACGGAGGACTGGTTGGGGATGGTGAACATGCGCATCCAGCGGCCCAGGACCCGCAGTTGGTTGACGGTGTTGAAGGACTGCGAGCCGCCTGAGACTTGCATCACGGCCAGGGTTTTACCCTGGGTCGGGCGGATGGCGCCGAGGGCCAGGGGCACCCAGTCGATCTGCGCCTTGAATACAGCGGACATTGAGCCGTGGCGTTCCGGCGAGCACCAGACCTGGCCTTCTGACCATTGCATCAGCTGTAGCAGTTCTTGGACTTTCGGGTGGTCGCTGGGGGCGTCATCGGGTAGGGGCAGGCCGGATGGGTTGAAGATGCGTGTCTCGGCGCCGAAGTGTTGCAGCAGGCGGGCGGCTTCCTCTACCAGCAGGCGGCTGAAGGAGCGCGGGCGGGTTGAGCCGTAGAGCAGCAGGATGCGCGGTGGGTGCTGGTCGCTGCTGGCCGGGTGCAGGGTGTCGGATAGCTGGGTGTCGAGGTTGGGCAGGTGTTCGTTCATCAGGAGGCTCCGGGTCAGAGGCGGGCGATGCGTTCGAGTTCGGTTTGCAGGGCGGCGGCGTCGAGTTGGGCGAAGGGCAGTTGGAAGAATGCGCGGCAACGGGTTTCGATGATGGCCAACGTGGCGTTGAATGCGCCATTGATCTGGGCTTCGCTGCCGCTGATCTCGGAGGGGTCTTCGAGGCCCCAATGGGCCTTGAGTGCGGGGCCGAAGTACACGGGGCAGGTTTCCCCGGCGGCTTTGTCACAGACGGTGATGACAATGTCCGGCGGGCTGTCGGCGAAGGCCTCGTTGCCTTTGCTGTGCAATCCTGTGGTGGCGATACCGGCCGCCTGCAAGGTGCTCAGGCTGCGGGGCAGGACCTGGCCCTTGGGGAAGCTGCCGGCACTCACTGCCGTGAAGCCTGTGGGGGCGAGGTGGTTGAACAGCGCTTCGGACAGGATGCTGCGACAGCTGTTGGCTGTGCACATGAACAGGACTTTCATCGATTTCTCCGTGGTGTGTAGGCCAGAGTCGTGACTGGTCATACATATGGATTATCGAATATACGAATTATCGAATATTAGGTAAAGCGCGGGAGTGATTTTTATCGATGCGGCGCCGGCGGCTTAAACGAAAAGGGCGACCGTTGTGGGTCGCCCGTTCTAGTGCATCGCTCGGGAGTCGTTAGAGCTCCAGCCCTTGCTCGATCACCGCGAGAAAGTTCAGCTCATCCAGTGCCACCGGAGTGGGGCGTGGTTGTCCGGTGCGGGCCACGGGCTGGATTTGCCATACGGGCTCGGCCATGTCGTTCTCGGTGCGGCGGATGTACAGCGCCTGGCCTTTGCTGCGGATGTCGACCTGGCCTGTGCCGCCGATGACGAAACGGGCAATGGGGTCCAGGGTGATGGTGTTGTGGTTGCCTTCGATCTGCAGCTTGTCGATGGCGTAGTTGAAGGTCTCGCCGGATGGCAGGCTCTCAAACACGCGGGTCGGTACCCGGCGGATGTTGAGGCCGGCGTGGGTCAGCGGCTCGAGCCAGGTTTCCAGTTGGTGGTACATGTCATAGACCTGGCTTGGCCAGTGTTCGATGGCCAGGTCGGCGCGGGCTTCGGCGTCCACACGGCTTTTTTGTTTTTGCTTCAGTTTCGTGGCGAGTTCGTCTGCCTTGCTCATTCCGATTCCCTATCGTGCGTTCAGAGTAGTCTGCGCTTTCAAGGTACTGCACTTGACCGAGTGATTGCCAGTCGCCGGCACCACCCTGGTGCGGGTTAGAGAAGAATGTCTTCTGCTGATGCGCGGCCAGCCCTCACAATAGGCCCATTGGATGTTTGGTTTTCAGGTGGGTGAATGAAAAAACTGTCTGTATGGGTCCTGTTTGCTGTGCTGGCGATTGGCAGTGTGATCCTGAGCAATACACCGCAATCCTCGCGCAACAAACAGCAGAACGAGTCGGCGTCGGGGGTGTTCGACTATTACCTGCTGGCGTTGTCCTGGTCGCCGACCTTTTGTCTGACACGTCCGGAAAATGCCCAGTGTTCGGGCAAGGGCTACGGGTTTGTGTTGCACGGTCTGTGGCCGCAGTACGCCAAGGGTGGCTGGCCGCAGTCTTGCGTGCCGAATGCGCGGTTGTCGGCGGCCGAGCGGGCGCGGGGGCTGACGCTGTTTGTCACGCCGGCCTTGCTCAAGCATGAGTGGGCCAAGCACGGTACCTGCAGCGGGCTGGGTGCCATGGGCTACCTGGCGGCTGCGGACAAGGCGCTCGGCGCGGTGAAGATACCCGAGCCGCTGCAGCCTTTGAGCAAAGAGGTGTATTTCTCTGCCCAGGACATCACGCAGATGTTTCGCCGCAGCAACCCCGGGATACCGGCTGACGGTATTGCGGTGATCTGTCGCGGCCCGGAGTTGTCTGAGGTGCGGGTGTGCATGGCCAAGGACCTGTCGTTCCAGGCGTGCGGCAAGGGAGTGAAAAACCAGTGTCGCTCGGGTGATATCCGAGTGCCGCCGATGCGTTGAGGGGTTGGATGCGTTTTTGTAGCAGCTGCCTCGCGTTGCTCGATAGCTGCTACAGGTGCGCAGGCGTTCGACACGGCCGCTTTTATAGGGGCAGGCCCAGGGCGGCCAGGTCTTTGCGCAGTTGCCCGGCGTTGCTGAACTGCAGTGCATTGAAGCCTTCGCGGCGGGCGCCTTCGATGTTGGGGGCGTGGTCGTCGATAAACACGGCGTGGTGACCTTCGAACTGGTAACGCGACTTGAGCAGTTGGAAAATCTGCGGTGCGGGCTTGATGATGCCTTCTGCGCCCGAGACCAGGATGCCCTCGAATTTGTCCAGGAAGGCGAAGCGCTCAAGGGCAATGGGGAAGGTTTCCGCCGACCAGTTGGTCAGGGCCAGCAGGCGTACTTGCTTGGCGTGCAGTTCTTCGAGGATCTCGACGGTTTCTTCCAGTGCGCCGCCGAGCATTTCTTCCCAGCGTTCCCGGTAGGCACGAATCAGCGTCTCGTGTGTCGGGTGGCGGGCGATGGCTTCGTCGATGGCTTCCTGCCATGAGCGTCCGGCGTCCTGGCGTTCGTTCCAGTCGGTACTGCAGACCTCGGACAGAAAGGTCTCCATGGCTTGCTCATCATCGCCAAACAGCTTGCGGTAGAGGTTTCTCGGGTTCCAGCGAATCAGCACATTACCCAGGTCGAAAACCACGGTGTCGATGGTGGGTGGAAGGTCCTGATGGTTCATGCGTTCCTCCATGGGTAGCCGATAAGAATGAGGGGCTCAGCCTAGCAGAACACATGGGGGCTGCCGGTATAGGTGTCGTCGCGCTGCCGCGGTTTGCCCCTCGTCACTGCCGTAGGCTAAGCTTTGTCGATCAAGGGATCCGAGCGCCTGCTCGCGTTTTACCCTTCAAGGATGATGCATTTGCCAACCCCCATTCACGACCCCCACGATACGCTCGGCGGCCCATTGAAGCGATTACCCCTGCGCAAGGCGGCGGTGATCTTTATTGCGGCGGTGTGCCTGAGCCTGTGCGGCCTGCTGTACCTGCAGCTCGAACAATCCCGGCATCACGACTTGTCCCAGGCGCAAATTGCTTCGGTGAACCTCACGCGGGCGATGGCGCAACAGGCCGAGGATACCTTCCTGGCTGCCGATCTGGTGGTGACCAGCCTGGTCGACTGGATTCAGGCCGACGGTTTTGGCGTGGCGTCGAGCCCGCGCCTGCAGCGCACCTTTACCCGTCGGGTGCAGGCCTTGGAACAATTGCATGGACTGTTTCTGTTCGATCGCCAGGGGCAGTGGGTGGTGACCTCCTTTGGTGAGTTGCCGACCTGGCCGGGCGTCGCCGATCGTGAGTATTTCAGGTTCCATCAACAGAACGCTTCGTTGCAGGCCCATATCGGTCCGGCGATCCGCAGTCGGCAGAATGGTGAGTGGATCATCCCGTTGTCGCGACGGGTGAATGACCACAATGGTCAATTCCAGGGCGTGCTGATGGCGGGCATCCGCATGGAGTATTTCGACCGGTTTTTCAAAAGTTTCAGCCTCGACGACCACGCCTTGATGTTTCTGGCCCTGGCGGATGGCACTTTATTGGCCCGGCGGCCAGGTGCGGAGTTGCGCATTGGTGAGTCGCTGGCCCAGGGGGCGATCTTCAAGGACTACTTGCCGAATGCACCCTCGGGTACTGCGATGATTCGCTCGAAGGTGGACGGCGAGCTGCGGCTGTACGGCTACCAGCAGTTGGACGCGTATCCGCTGGTGGTAGCGGCGGCTACTCCTGAGGCGGTGGTGCTGCGCGGTTGGTATGCCAATGCGGTGCAGTCCAGTGTCATCGTGGCCCTGGTGGTGCTCGGCGTGAGCCTGTTCGGTTGGGTGTTCGTGCTGCAGGTGCGCAACGGTGAGCGCATCGAAGCAGATCTGCGTGCGGCCCAGGAGCGTCTGGAAGTGATCGCCACCCATGACAGCCTGACCGGCCTGGCGAATCGACGGTTGTTCGAGCGGGCGCTGCAGATCGAGTTTGCCCGGGGGCTGCGCCAGCAACGTCCGCTAAGCCTGATCATGCTCGATGTTGATTACTTCAAGCGCTTCAACGACAACTACGGCCACGTCGCCGGCGACCAGTGCCTGGCGCGGGTGGCTGGCGTGGTCAAGGGGTGCTGCCAACGCCCGTCCGACCTGGTGGTGCGCTACGGCGGGGAAGAGTTTGCGGTGCTGTTGCCGGATACCGATATCCAGGGTGCCGTCGCCATTGCCGAGCAGATCCGGCACAGTGTCCAGGGCGCCAACATTCTCCACAGCGGCGCACCTTCGGGGCAGTTGACCGTCAGTCTTGGTTGCCATGCGATTGTGCCCAGGGAGGGCGACAGCATCGAGAGGCTCATCGAGTGCGCGGATGCGGCGTTGTACCAGGCCAAGAACTTCGGCAGGAATCGCACGCAGGTGGCCTCCCTGGAGGGGCGTCCGAGCGATGCCCCTAGTCGGCGCTGAACGCCTTGCGTAGCCGTTCGATGGTCTGCTCGGTGGACAGCCCGGGAGTTGGCGGCGGATCGGGGCGTTCACAGAACTCGCGCCAGACAAACAGCGTCAGCTCTGCGCCATCGGTAAGGGTTTGCGGGGTGGGCGCGCCAAAACCCTGCAGGAGCCGATAGCGCGAGTCCTGCCAGAACAGGTTTTCCACCCAGTCGAACACCGGGATGAAGTGAAAGTGGATGGGCTGGTCGGGGGTATGGCCATAGCGGCCTATGTACAGGCGTTTTGGCTGCAGCTGGCTCTGCATCACCTGCTGGGTGCGCGCCATTAACCCCCCGAGTTCAGCCAGCGCCTCGGCGGGCAGCTCGTGGAGCGCATTGACATTGGCCCTGGCTCCGAGCATCAGGTAACCCGGCAGGTGCGAGTTGACCCGGTGATTGACGATCCAGTGGGCGGTTTGATGGACGATCAGCTGTGGGTCGATGTGCATGCTCGGGCGTCACCTTTTCTTCACCGGGCCGATGAGGGAAATCAATTGTCGTTGCCTGTGGCGGCTATCGTATAACGTTTGCCCATCGGCACGGCACTCGACCGCTCCAGGTCCGGTGCGCCTTCATGTCCAAGGAATCGCTCATGACCGCGACTGCGCTCGAACACATCGACCTGTACCTTCAGCGTCTTGGTTTTGCCGCGCCACCCAAGCCCACCCTGGAAGCCTTGGGTGAACTGCAGCTAAGGCACACCAGCACCTTTGTTTTCGAAAATCTCTCGCCCCTGGCCGGATTGCCGGTGCCCCTCGACCTGCCATCGATCCAGCACAAAGTGCTGCATGAGGGCCGTGGCGGTTATTGCTACGAGCTCAACAATCTATACATGACCCTGCTGGAGCGCCTGGGGTACCAGGTGCGCGGTATCACCGGGCGCGTGGTGATGAACGCGCCACCGGACGCCTGGGCGGCCCGTACCCATCGCCTGACCCTGGTGACCCTCAACGGCCTGCGCTACATCACCGATGTCGGCTTTGGCGGCATGGTGCCGACGGCGCCGCTGCTGCTCGATACCGAACAGGAGCAGGCCACGCCCCATGAGCCGTATCGCATCCTCCGCGAGGACGAAAGCTACACCCTGCACGCCAAGGTCGCTGGCGAGTGGCGGGCAATGTATGTCTTCGACCTGCAGCGTCAGGGCGATATCGATTATGAGATCGGCAACTGGTACGTCTCGACTCACCCGCAATCACCGTTCTTGCAGCGCCTGATGGTGGCGCGGACCGGGGAGGGCGTGCGCCGCACCCTGAACAACGGCAGCTATGCCGTGCATCGCCTGGGCAGTCCCAGCGAGCGGCGCGAGATCAATGATGTGCAGGAGCTGATCGAGTTGCTGCGCAGTGAGTTCTCGCTCGAGGTACCCGAGCATCCGGCACTGCGGGCGACCCTGGCAGGATTGATCGCCATTGAGCAATAAGTAGCGACTTCGCAGAAAAAAGCTGATCAGTTGATCAGCTTTTTTTCGACCGACGGTAAAGCCCGGAAAGTGCAGGCTAGACGGTTCGAAGCGGGCTTGGGTGGATGCTTGTCCATTATGTGACTGATAAGTTGTATACAACTCTATGGACATTTGTCTTGGGTGTTGAATACAGTGTGCGCATAACAAAAACCCAGGGAACCCCCCACGATGAAAACGCCCTCTGTTTCACACCAACGGCCCGAGGATGAAAACCTCGGGGTCGGCGCGAATATGGCTTACGGCCTGCAACACGTTCTGACCATGTATGGCGGTATCGTTGCGGTACCACTGATCATCGGCCAGGCGGCCGGGCTTTCTCCGGCAGACATTGGTCTGTTGATCGCGGCATCGTTGTTTGCAGGGGGGTTGGCAACGCTGCTGCAAACCCTGGGTCTGCCGTTTTTCGGTTGTCAGTTGCCGCTGGTGCAGGGTGTGTCGTTCTCCGGCGTCGCGACCATGGTGGCGATTGTCAGCAGTGGTGGGGAGGGCGGCTTCCAGTCGATCCTGGGGGCGGTGATTGCCGCCTCGTTGATCGGCTTATTGATCACTCCGGTGTTCTCGCGGATCACCAAGTTCTTCCCGCCGCTGGTGACCGGTATCGTGATCACCACCATCGGTCTGACGCTAATGCCGGTGGCCGCGCGCTGGGCCATGGGTGGCAACAGTCATGCCGAAGACTTCGGCAGCATGGCCAACATCGGCCTGGCGGCCGTGACCCTGATGCTGGTATTGCTGCTGAGCAAGATCGGCAGCGCCACCATCTCCCGCCTGTCGATCCTGTTGGCCATGGTCATCGGTACCCTGATCGCGGTATTCCTCGGCATGGCGGACTTTTCCAGCGTCAGCGAAGGGCCGATGTTCGGCTTCCCGACACCGTTCCACTTCGGTATGCCGACTTTCCACTTCGCCGCGATCCTGTCGATGTGCATTGTGGTCATGGTGACCCTGGTCGAGACCTCCGCGGACATCCTCGCGGTCGGTGAGATCATCGACACCAAGGTCGACTCCAAGCGCCTGGGCAACGGCCTGCGGGCTGACATGCTGTCGAGCATGATCGCGCCGATTTTCGGCTCCTTCACCCAGAGCGCCTTCGCCCAGAACGTCGGGCTGGTGGCGGTGACCGGGATCAAGAGCCGCTACGTGGTGGCCACCGGCGGGCTGTTCCTGGTGATCCTCGGGCTGCTGCCGTTCATGGGTCGGGTGATTGCCGCAGTACCGACCTCGGTACTCGGTGGGGCCGGTATCGTGCTGTTCGGCACCGTGGCCGCCAGCGGCATTCGTACCCTGTCCAAGGTCGATTACCGCAACAACGTCAACCTGATCATCGTCGCCACCTCGATCGGCTTCGGCATGATCCCGATCGCCGCGCCGAGCTTCTATGATCACTTCCCAAGCTGGTTCGCCACCATCTTCCATTCCGGCATCAGTTCGTCGGCGATCATGGCGATCCTGTTGAACCTGGCGTTCAACCACTTCACGACCGGCAACTCGGACCAGCAATCGGTATTCGCTGCGGGCACCGAGCGCACCTTGCGCTTCCAGGATCTTGCAGCGCTACGCGAAGGCGACTACTTCAGTGATGGCAAGTTGCATGACTGCGATGGCAATGAAGTGCCGGTGATAGTCGAGGACCACGGTCACGGCACGCCGGAACATCGACCTGCGCAGTTGAAGAGTAGCGAGCACGTCTGATCACAGACACTGGTAAAAAAGAGGCCGACCTGCTGTTTAGACAGGGCGGCCTTTTTTATTGGGCAGCGAGCATTAGCCGGCGCAATTTTTTGCCGGCCACAAAAAAGCCCCTGATCTTTCGATTCAGGGGCTTTTTGATCTTGCTGTCTGGCTCCACGACCTGGACTCGAACCAGGGACCCAGTGATTAACAGTCACTTGCTCTACCAACTGAGCTATCGCGGAATTCGCCGTATGTTACTGATTAAAAAGAACAAGTCAACAAAAAATTGTATCTGTGGCGGCTTTTCCGGTGAGTGGTATCGATTTGTTGCGGGGCGGGCAGTCGACAGCCATTGGCGGTTACCAGAAGCGCGGTAGAGGGCTACCATGCGTTCCCGGGCGTGGTTCACGCGCTGCCGGCCATTCGTCCACAAGGTAGGCGTCATGACTCAACAACCGCAGTTCTCCGCAATCCTGGCGTACGGGGTGCTTGCATGAGCATTGCCCAGATCAGCCTGCCCAAAGGCGTGGGTGCGCCGGCCGAAAAACTGTTCGAAGCGATCACCCAGGCGGGCACCGCTGAGGAGCTCAACCGTGCCGGAGGCAAGGCCGAAGGGTTTGTGCTGGGGCTGGAAAGCGCCAAGGCGATCAAGAGCCAGGTGGCCGAGGCTTTGTATGTGGCTTATGACGATGCTGCCAGCCAGCGTTCGAGCCAACTGGCCGGCTGAAGCGTCAGCCGCCGAAGGTGACGGTGCCGAGCATGAACTTGGCATACAGCGAAGTGGCGGCCAGTTGTACCAGCCACAGGGCCAGGCCACCGAGAAACACTCCGCTTGCCACTTGCAGCACCAGGCTGTTGCCGCGCTTGGTGGTGGAGCGAGGGGTGAAGTGATCGAGGTCGTCATCGCGGTCGGCGCGTAAATTGTCGTTTTTCATGGGATCTCTCGAAAGGGCGGGCTACTGGATGGATCTTTCAGTCTAGTGATTGTCCGCGCAGCAACGAAAAGGGGAAGCCAGACGGCTTCCCCTTTGCTTGTCGCGGGCGTGGCTTAGATCACCGCAACGATAGCCTTGGTCACTACGTCGATGTTGTTCTGGTTCAGCGCGGCCACGCAGATGCGGCCGGTGTCCAGGGCGTAGATGCCGAACTCGTTGCGCAGGCGGGTCACTTGTTCAACGGTCAGGCCGGAGTAGGAGAACATCCCGCACTGGCGGCCAACAAAGCTGAAATCGTGATCCGGGGCGTGTTGTGCCAGCAGGTCGACCATCTGGGTGCGCATGCCACGAATGCGCAGGCGCATCTCGGCCAGTTCCTGCTCCCACTGGGCGCGCAGTTCCGGGCTGTTGAGCACGGCGGCAACCACTGCTGCGCCATGGGTTGGCGGGTTGGAGTAGTTGGTGCGGATCACGCGCTTGACTTGCGACAGCACGCGCGCGCTTTCTTCTTTCGATTCGCTGACGATCGACAGTGCGCCGACGCGCTCGCCGTACAACGAGAACGATTTGGAGAACGAGCTGGAAACGAAGAAATTCAGCCCCGACTCGGCGAACAAGCGCACGGCAGCGGCGTCTTCGTCGATACCGTCGCCAAAGCCCTGGTAGGCCATGTCGAGGAACGGCACGAGGTTTTTCGCCTTGACCACTTCCAGGACGTTTTTCCAGTCCGCTGGGCTCAGGTCAACGCCAGTCGGGTTGTGGCAGCAGGCGTGCAGCACCACGATCGAGTTGGCAGGCAGGGCGTTGAGGTCTTCCAGCAGGCCGACGCGGTTGACGTCATGGGTGGCGGCGTCGTAGTAGCGGTAGTTCTGCACTGGGAAGCCAGCGGTTTCGAACAGCGCGCGGTGGTTTTCCCAGCTCGGGTCGCTGATGGCGACTACGGCGTCCGGCAGCAGTTGCTTGAGGAAGTCGGCACCGATTTTCAGTGCGCCGGTACCGCCCACGGACTGGGTAGTGACTACGCGGCCAGCGGCCAGCAGCGGCGAATCAGCGCCAAACAGCAGCTTTTGCACGGCCTGGTCGTAGGCAGCGATGCCGTCGATCGGCAGGTAGCCGCGGGAAGCGTGTTGAGCGGCGCGAGTTGTCTCGGCTTCGACTACGGCGCGCAGGAGTGGAATTCGCCCCTCCTCGTTGCAGTAAACACCGACCCCCAGGTTGACCTTGTTGGTTCGGGTGTCAGCGTTGAATGCTTCGTTGAGGCCCAGGATTGGATCGCGTGGTGCCATTTCGACAGCGGAGAACAGGCTCATTATTGCGGCGGCTCTGAATGGAATATGGAGGGACGTGTAGCGCTCCAGCCGAATGCACTAGAGCGGTGCACAAACGGGGAGCTAGTATAGAGGCCATCACCGGGCAGGGCGACAGGCGTTTGACCTTTTCCGGCAAGTTTTTCGGATTATTTGCCAACCGTTAGTCTTATTGTCATGACGGTCTATTACGGGGCATGTAGGACGATTACCTTGAAACTACAGGTATTCGCCACCACATCAACGGTTATCATGATTTTTCCCCGCGACATCCGTCGTCAGCGTTGTTTATCGTGGCTGCCTGGCCCTCCCGCTCAGGCAGGCACCCGCGCCGCGCAAAACCAGAGGTAGGTATGTCCGAATTCCAGCTAGTCACCCGCTTCGAGCCTGCCGGCGATCAGCCGGAAGCCATCCGCCTGATGGTCGAGGGCATCGAGGCCGGGCTCGCGCACCAGACGCTGCTCGGTGTGACAGGCTCCGGCAAGACCTTCAGTATCGCCAACGTGATCGCCCAGGTGCAGCGTCCGACCCTGGTGCTGGCGCCGAACAAGACCCTGGCCGCGCAGTTGTATGGCGAATTCAAGGCGTTTTTCCCGAACAACGCGGTCGAGTACTTCGTTTCCTACTACGACTACTACCAGCCGGAAGCGTATGTGCCGTCGTCCGATACCTTCATTGAGAAGGACGCCTCGATCAACGACCACATCGAACAGATGCGCCTGTCGGCGACCAAGGCGCTGCTCGAGCGCAAGGACGCGATCATCGTCACCACGGTGTCGTGCATCTACGGCCTGGGCAGTCCGGAAACCTATCTGAAGATGGTCTTGCACATCGATCGTGGCGACAAGCTCGATCAGCGTGCCCTGGTCCGCCGCCTGGCCGACCTGCAGTACACCCGCAATGACATGGATTTCGCCCGCGCCACGTTCCGCGTGCGCGGCGACGTGATCGATGTGTACCCGGCGGAATCCGACCTGGAAGCGATCCGCATCGAGCTGTTCGATGATGAGGTCGAAAGCCTCTCGGCCTTCGATCCGCTGACCGGGGAGGTGATCCGCAAGCTGCCGCGCTTCACCTTCTACCCCAAGAGCCACTACGTGACGCCCCGCGAAACCCTGCTCGGTGCCATCGAGGGGATCAAGGTCGAGTTGCAGGAGCGCCTCGACTACCTGCGTTCCAACAACAAGCTGGTGGAAGCCCAGCGCCTGGAGCAACGCACCCGGTTTGACCTGGAGATGATCCTCGAACTGGGCTACTGCAACGGCATTGAAAACTACTCGCGCTACCTGTCCGGCCGGGATTCTGGCCAGGCGCCGCCGACCTTGTTCGACTACTTGCCGGCCGATGCCTTGCTGGTGATCGACGAATCCCACGTCAGCGTGCCGCAGGTCGGGGCGATGTATAAGGGCGACCGTTCGCGCAAGGAGACCCTGGTGGAGTACGGGTTCCGCCTGCCGTCGGCGCTGGATAACCGGCCGATGCGCTTCGACGAGTTCGAAAACATCAGCCCGCAGACGATTTTTGTCTCGGCCACCCCGGGCAACTACGAAGCTGAACATGCCGGGCGTGTGGTCGAGCAATTGGTGCGTCCGACCGGCCTGGTGGACCCGCAGATCGAAATCCGCCCGGCGCTGACCCAGGTCGACGACCTGCTGTCGGAGATCACCAAGCGGGTGGCGCTGGAGGAGCGGGTGCTGGTCACCACGCTGACCAAACGCATGTCCGAAGACCTCACCGACTACCTGGCGGATCACGGCGTGCGCGTGCGTTACCTGCACTCGGACATCGACACCGTGGAGCGGGTGGAGATCATCCGCGACTTGCGCCTCGGCACCTTCGACGTGCTGGTGGGGATCAACCTGTTGCGTGAAGGCCTGGACATGCCGGAAGTATCGCTGGTGGCGATTCTCGATGCCGACAAGGAAGGCTTCCTGCGTTCCGAGCGTTCGCTGATCCAGACCATCGGCCGCGCCGCGCGTAACCTCAACGGCCGGGCGATTCTGTATGCCGACCGCATTACGGGTTCGATGGAGCGGGCGATCGGCGAGACCGAGCGTCGTCGCGACAAGCAGATCGCCTTCAACCTGGCCAACGGCATCACCCCCAAAGGGGTGTTCAAGGATGTCGCCGACATCATGGAAGGCGCCACCGTGCCGGGTTCGCGCAGCAAGAAGCGCAAGGGCATGGCCAAGGCGGCCGAGGAAAGCGCCAAGTACGAAAACGAGCTGCGCTCGCCGAGCGAGATCACCAAGCGCATTCGCCAACTGGAAGAGAAGATGTACCAGCTCGCCCGCGACCTGGAATTCGAAGCCGCGGCCCAGACCCGCGACGAAATCGCCAAGATGCGCGAGCGGTTGTTGGCGGTCTGATCCTCGGCGCCTGGCAGGGCCACATCGCGGGCAAGCCCGCTCCCACAGGGTCCTTCAATCACTGTGGGAGCGGGCTTGCCCGCGATGAGGCCCGCCAGTGCGCTACAAATTCACCTAGTGCGCCTCACCCGCCTTGAGCCCCGCCGGCAATGCCTTGGTCAGCAAAATCGCCAACATGCTCACCCCCAGCGCAATCCCGACGAAATGAAAGGCGTCGTTGTACGCCATGATCGATGCCTGTTGGTGGGCGATCTCACTGAGCTTGCCCAGCGCGGCCGTCTCGCTGCCAAAACGGTCGGTGAGGCTGGCCAGGCGTTCGGCCACTTGCGGATTGGTCGGCACGATGGCCTCGCGCAGGTAATCGAAGTAGGTCTTGGTCCGGGCATCCAGCAGAGTGGCGAGCAGGGCGATGCCGATGGCGCCACCGAGGTTACGCAGGATGTTGAACAGGCTCGACGCCGAGCCGGCATCCTGGGGCAGGATGTAGGCGGTGGCGATCAGCGAGATGGTGACCATGATCAGCGGCTGCCCCAGCGCGCGGATAATCTGGATCTGATTGAACTGCGGCCCGGCAAAGTCCGGGTTGAGCACTCCCGAAGAAAAACTCGCCAGGCCGAACAGGCCAAAACCCAGGGTGCACAGCCACTTCGGCGAGATGTACTGCATCAGCTTGGGCACCAGCGGAATCAGGAACAACTGGGGCACGCCCATCCACATGATCACTTCGCCGATCTGCAGCGCGTTGTAGTTCTGGATCTGCGCCAGGTACAGCGGCAACAGGTAGATCGAGCCATACAGCCCCACCCCCATGCCCAGGCTGGAGATACTCGACAGGCCGAAGTTGCGGTTGCGCAGGATGCCCAGGTTGATCAGCGGGTTGGGCTTGGACACCTGGACGATGACAAAGGTGATCAGGCTGACCAGGGCAATACTGCCCAGGGTCACGATCAGGCTCGACTCCAGCCAGTCCTTGCGATGGCCTTCCTCGAGGAATACCTGCAGGCAGCCCAGGCCGACACCCAAGGTGAGGATGCCGGTGTAGTCGGTGCTCTTGAGCAGTTCCCAGTGCGCTGCTTTCTTCTCCAGGCCATACATCAGGCCGGCAATCATGATCAGGCCGGGCGGGATGTTGATGTAGAAGATGTACTCCCAGCCCCAGTTTTCCGTGAGCCAGCCACCCAGGGTCGGGCCGATGGAGGGGGCGAAGGTGGCGGTCATGGCGAACATGGCCATGCCTTTGGCGCGGTGGTGTTCGGGCAGCTTGATCAGGGTCAGGGTGAATGCCAGGGGGATCAGCGCGCCGCCGGTGAAGCCCTGCAAGGCGCGGAACACGATCATGCTTTCCAGGCTCCAGGCCATGGAGCAGAGCAGGGAGGCGAACAGGAAACCGGCCGAGACCCAGACCGCCAGGCGGCGTGCCGAGAGCAACTGCACCAGCCAGGCGGTGAGGGGGATCATGATGATTTCCGCCACCAGGTAGGAGGTGGAAATCCACGAGCCCTCCTCAAGCGTCGCCGACAGCGCGCCCTGGATGTCCTTGAGCGAGGAGTTGGTGATCTGGATGTCGAGTACCGCCATGAAGGCGCCGAGCATCACGCTCATCACCGCAATCCAGTCCCGCCGGGTCGGTTCGCCGACCGGGCGGATCAGTTGATCACCGGCCATCGACAGGGTCTTTGATGTTCACTTTGGCGGTGACCGACATGCCCGGGCGGATCTTGCCGTGCAGCGGGTTATCCGCGGCAAACGTCAGCTTCACTGGAATCCGTTGCACCACCTTGGTGAAGTTGCCGGTGGCATTGTCTGGCGGCAGCAGGCTGAACTGGGCGCCGGAGGCGGCGAACAGGCTGTCGACCCGAGCTTCGATCGGGGTGTCGCCGTAGGCATCAAAAATCAGCTCGGCCTTTTGCCCGGGCTGCATGTGGCCGATCTGGGTTTCCTTGAAGTTGGCCTGAATCCAGATGTCCTGGTCCGGGACGATCGACAGCAGGTACGCGCCGGCTTGAACCACCTGGCCGTTGCGCGCCGCGCGCTGGCCAACCAGGCCGCTGATCGGCGAGCGGATCTCGCTGCGGGTCAGGTTCAGCTCGGCCTGGGCCAGGTCGGCCTGGGCGTTGGCGATCTGCGCGTCGAGGCGCTTGATTTCGGCGCTCAGGGCGTTGACCTGCTGGCGCTGTGCCTGGGCGTCGGCCTGGGCCTTGGTGACTTGTGAGCGGGCGATATGGTTTTCCGCCGACAGGGTGGTGACCCGTTCTTCCGAGACATAGCCGGGTTTGCGCAGCGTTTCGGCGCGGGACAGGTCAATTTGCGAGCGCCCCAGGCTGGCCTGGCTGGAGGCGACCTGGGCTTCGCTGGAGGCGATCAGGCTGGCTTGCTGCGTCAGTTTGCTCTGGGCCTGCAGGCGCTCGGCCTGGCGGGTGGCGAGGGCGGCGGCAGCGCGGTCGACGGCAAGGCGGAAGTCCTCACCTTCGAGACGGATCAGCAACTGGCCTTTTTCCACGTGCTGGTTGTCATGCACCAGCACCTCGTCGATGCGCGCGCTCAACTGGCTGGAAACGCGGGTGATTTCACCCTGCACATAGGCGTTATCGGTGCTTTCGTAAAACCGTCCCTTGAAGAACCA
This sequence comes from Pseudomonas sp. S04, assembly GCF_009834545.1. Taxonomy (NCBI): domain Bacteria; kingdom Pseudomonadati; phylum Pseudomonadota; class Gammaproteobacteria; order Pseudomonadales; family Pseudomonadaceae; genus Pseudomonas; species Pseudomonas sp. S04. The sequence goes on along the minus strand of NZ_CP019427.1, from coordinate 4,059,922 downwards.
TTCGGCGAAAAATCCGCCGGCGACCAGCAGGACGATAAACAGGAAGATAAACAGGCGACGCTTGAGTTGGGCAGGCATGGGCAGCTTGTAGTCGATAAAGTGTAAGGAAATTTAACAGGCGGTGAATCTGGCACATAGCCGACAGGTGGTAAATGCCACTAAATGATAATCAGGCATTTGCCGCTGTTAGCGCCTTTTGTAGCCTCAATCTTGGCTTATATGCCCTGCTCACTGGAGCCGGGCGGGTGTCGCCTGTTACCATTCGCCCTTTGTTTCATCTCCGCTTTTCATCATCTTTCGAGACACGCCATGACCACCGTCCGCACTCGCATCGCGCCATCGCCTACCGGCGATCCCCATGTCGGCACCGCTTACATCGCTTTGTTCAACTACTGCTTTGCCAAGCAGCATGGCGGTGAGTTCATCCTGCGCATTGAAGACACCGACCAGTTGCGCTCGACCCGCGAGTCCGAACAGCAGATTTTCGATGCCTTGCGTTGGCTGGGCATCGACTGGGCCGAAGGCCCGGACGTCGGCGGCCCGCACGGCCCGTACCGGCAGAGCGAGCGTGGCGAGATCTACCAGAAGTACTGCCAGCAGCTCGTGGAGATGGGCCACGCGTTCCCGTGCTTCTGCACCGCCGAGGAGCTGGACCAGATGCGCGCCGAGCAAATGGCTCGCGGCGAGACCCCGCGCTACGACGGTCGTGCCCTGCTGCTGTCCAAGGAAGAAGTGGCTCGCCGCCTGGCCGCTGGCGAACCTCACGTGATCCGCATGAAGGTGCCGACCGAAGGCGTCTGCGTGGTGCCGGACATGCTGCGTGGCGACGTCGAGATCCCGTGGGATCGCATGGACATGCAAGTGCTGATGAAGACCGACGGCCTGCCGACCTACTTCCTGGCCAACGTGGTCGATGACCACCTGATGGGCATCACCCACGTCCTGCGCGGCGAAGAGTGGCTGCCATCGGCGCCCAAACTGATCCTGCTGTACGAATACTTCGGTTGGGAACAGCCGGAGCTGTGCTACATGCCGCTGTTGCGCAACCCGGACAAGAGCAAGCTGTCCAAGCGCAAGAACCCGACCTCGGTGACCTTCTACGAGCGCATGGGCTTCATGCCGGAAGCGATGCTCAACTACCTGGGGCGCATGGGCTGGTCGATGCCGGACGAGCGCGAGAAGTTCTCCCTGCAAGAGATGGTCGACAACTTCGACCTCAAGCGCGTGTCCCTGGGCGGGCCGATCTTCGACATCGAGAAGCTGTCCTGGCTCAACGGCCAGTGGCTGCGTGACCTGCCGGTGGAAGAGTTCGCCAGCCGCCTGCAGACGTGGGCGCTGAACCCTGAGTACATGATGAAGATCGCCCCCCACGTGCAGGGCCGGGTGGAAACCTTCAGCCAGGTGGCACCGCTCGCCGGGTTCTTCTTCGCCGGTGGCGTCAACCCGGATGCCAAGCTGTTCGAATCCAAGAAGCTCTCGGGCGACCAGGTGCGCCAGTTGATGCAGTTGATCCTGTGGAAGCTGGAGAGCCTGCGTCAGTGGCAGAAGGACAACATCACCGCGACGATTCAGGCGGTGGTCGAATCCCTCGAGCTGAAACTGCGCGATGCCATGCCGTTGATGTTCGCCGCGATTACCGGCCAGGCGAGCTCGGTGTCGGTGCTCGACGCCATGGAAATCCTCGGCCCGGACCTGACCCGTTTCCGCCTGCGCCAGGCCATCGACCTGCTCGGTGGCGTGTCGAAGAAAGAAAACAAGGAGTGGGAAAAGCTGCTGGCCGCGATTGCCTGATTCCCTGCGGTAGCTCCTGGCAGGCCCTTGGCCTGTGCCAAACCCCCGGATTTCCGGGGGGAGGGCGGTAAGTGATTGTTATGTCGGCAAAAAATTTTAAATTTTTTGAAAAATAAGTTTGACAGACATTCGATACGCCCTTAAGATTCGCCCCGTCCTCAGCGATGACATCAACGATGAGGGGCTATAGCTCAGCTGGGAGAGCGCTTGCATGGCATGCAAGAGGTCGACGGTTCGATCCCGTCTAGCTCCACCAATTTACACTTCAAGGTCTGGCCACACCGGCCTTGAAGCGATCAGCACTCAGCGTTGATCAGTTGTATAGAAGGTTTGTGTCCCCTTCGTCTAGTGGCCTAGGACACCGCCCTTTCACGGCGGTAACAGGGGTTCGAGTCCCCTAGGGGACGCCAGTTTTACAGAAGTGATGTTGCAAGATGTCACTCCGCCGCGAGGCGAAAAATCCGGGGCTTTAGCTCAGCTGGGAGAGCGCCTGCATGGCATGCAGGAGGTCAGCGGTTCGATCCCGCTAAGCTCCACCAATTTTACACTTCAAGGTCTGGCCACACCGGCCTTGAAGCGATCAGTACTCAGCGCTGATCAGTGTATAGAAGGGTTTGCGTCCCCTTCGTCTAGTGGCCTAGGACACCGCCCTTTCACGGCGGTAACAGGGGTTCGAGTCCCCTAGGGGACGCCACGATTACCCGCTCTGCGGGATTTTATAAGGGTCATTCAATTATTGAATGGCCCTTTTGTTTGTCTGGCGTTTGGCCAATTCCCCCATACCCTCTCTGCTCTTCTGACCAACGGTCAAATCCAGCCCTTGCGTAAATTTATTATGAGAATAATATTTCCATCGTAATATTCGGAGGCAACGATGAACGACAAAAAAGCTCAAACCCGTGAACGCATTCTCCAGGCCGCCAGCTCTGCGCTGATTCAACGTGGCCCGGCGGAACCGAGCGTGGGCGAAGTGATGGGGGCGGCCGGCCTGACCGTCGGCGGCTTCTATGCGCACTTCGAAAGCAAGGACGCAATGATGCTGGAAGCCTTCACCCAGTTGCTCGGCCAGCGTCGGGCGTTGATCGCCGACATGGATGCCGAGCTGACCGGGGAAGAGCGCCGGGCGTTGGTCGCGGCGTTCTACCTGTCGCGCAAACACCGCGACTCCACCGAAAACGCCTGTCCGATTCCGGCGTCGGTGGGGGAGTTGGGTCGCCTGCCGGATGACTTCCGGGTGGCCTTGAACGAGCACGTCGAGCTGATGGTCGCGCAGTTGGCCAGCAGCCCGGAAGACGCCGATAAGGTCCTCGCGGACCTGGCGCTGATGGTGGGAGGCCTGGCCCTGGCGCGGGCGCTGGGAGCCGGTGAGTTGTCTGATCGATTGCTGCGTGCCGCCAAGTCGGCGGTGCTGTGACCTGAAGCGTTGGCCTTTGGAGATGAGCGATGAACACCTTGAGTTGGGTTCGCGGCGTTAACGGCACGTTGGGCTGGGTGGCGCCGAAGTTGATTGCGAACAAGATGCGTCAGGTGTTCATGACGCCGCGAGAATTACCGCCCCGTGACTGGGAGATGCCGCTGCTGGCCAGTGCCGAGCGCATTACCTTGCGCTTTGGGCTCTCGGCCTTGCGCTGGGGCCAGGGCCCGGCAGTGTTGCTGATGCATGGTTGGGAAGGGCGGCCGACCCAGTTCGCCAGCCTGATCAGCGCCCTGGTGGACGCCGGTTATACGGTGATTGCCCTGGACGGTCCTGCCCACGGTCGTTCGCCGGGACGCGAGGCCAACGTCGTACTGTTTGCCCGCGCCATGCTCGAAGCGGCGGCCGAGTTACCGCCGCTGCAAGGGGTCGTCGGCCACTCCATGGGCGGCGCCAGTGCAATGCTTGCGGTGCAGTTGGGGCTGCGTACACAGACCCTGGTGAGCATCGCGGCACCGGCGCGGATTCTTGGCGTGCTGCGTGGTTTTGCCCGCTACTTCGGTTTGCCACCGCGTGCGCGCTCGGCGTTTATCCGCAAGGTCGAGCAGGATGTCGGCATGCAGGCTTCAAGGCTCGATGTCGCCCACTATCAATTGGATATGCCCGGATTGATTGTGCATGCCGAGGACGACACCTTTGTCCCGGTGAGCGAGTCGCAGCTGATCCATGAAGCCTGGTTCGACAGTCGCCTGCTGCGCCTGGAGGAGGGCGGTCACCAACGGGTGCTGGCCGACCCGCGAGTGATCGAAGGGGTGCTGGGATTGCTCGCGGGTAGCAGCCTGCAGGCGCGGCAATCGGCCTGATCATCCGTTACACTGCTCCCGGTCGAATAAGCGGACCGGGAGTGAGGCATGGGCTGGGATCGGGCAACACCCTTTGTGATTGACCTGCAGGTGGCCGCGGAGGACATCGACGGGCTGGGACACGCCAATAACGCGGTGTACGTTACCTGGCTCGAGCGCTGCGCCTGGCGCCACTCACAGCGTCTGGGGCTGGACCTGGTGGAGTATCGGCGGCTGGACCGGGCCATGGCCGTGGTGCGCCACGAGATCGATTACCTGGCAGCGGCCTATGAAGGTGACGAGTTGCAGTTGGCGACCTGGATCGTCGACTGGGACCAGCGCCTGAAAATGACCCGGCATTTCCAGTTGGTTCGCCCCAGTGACAACGCGACCCTGCTGCGCGCGCAAACCACCTTTGTCTGTATTGAACTGTCCAGCGGCAAGCCCAAGCGCATGCCCGCCGAGTTCATTGAAGGCTACGGCCCGGCGTTGCACGCTCGCGCCTGAACGGATTGATGAAATGCAAAAACGGCACCCGAGGGTGCCGTTTTTTTGTTGCTGCGATTCGCTTGAGCGATCAGCCCGCCAGGCCGGCTTGCTGGACCAGGGTCAGCAACGGTTGCGGGTAGACGCCCAGGAAGAACGCCAGGGCGGCGATGGCCAGCAGCATCACGCCACCAGCCTTTTGCTCCCAGTGCAGCTGAGCGTCGACACGGCGCAGGTTAGGCTCGATCAGGAACAGGGTAACCATCACGCGCAGGTAGTAGAACACGCCGATGGCGCTACCCAGCACCAGCGAGCCGACCAGCCACCATTGGTGCGCTTCGACACCCGTGGCAATGATGTAGAACTTGCCGATGAAGCCTGCGGTCAGCGGGATGCCGGCCAGGGACAGCATCATCACGGTCAGCACGGCGGTCAGGTACGGACGGCGCCAGAACAGGCCGCGATACTCGTACAGGGCGTCGGCGTCACGGCCTTTGTACGGCGAGGACATCAGGGTGATCACGCCGAACGCGCCGAGGCTGGTGATCACGTAGGTGACCAGGTACACGCCGATGGCTTCCAGGGCCAGGCCCTTGCTCGCCACCAGGGCGATCAGCAGGTAGCCGAAGTGGGCAATGGAGGAGTAACCCAGCAGACGCTTGAGGTTGCTCTGGGTCAGTGCCAACAGGTTACCGAACAGGATCGAGGCAATCGCGATCACGGTCAGGACGTTGCTCAGCACGGCGGTGTTGGCGGCTGGGGAGATCTGGAACAGACGCACCATGACCGCAAACACTGCGACTTTCGAGGCAGTCGCCAGGAACGCGGCGACAGGGGCCGGAGCACCTTCGTACACGTCCGGCGTCCACAAGTGGAAAGGCACCAGGGACAGTTTGAACGCCAGGCCCACCAGCATCATCGCCATGCCCAGTTGCGCCAGCGGGCTGGCCGCGCCGCTGGCGGCCAGGGCGTGACCGATACCGCTGAAGCTCAGGCTGCCAGCATCGGCATAGAGCAGCGCCATGCCGAACAACAGGAACGCGGAACCGGCGGCCGACAGCACCATGTACTTGATGCCGGCTTCCAGCGAGCGCTTGTTGAAGAAGGCATACGCCACCAGACCGTAGACCGGTACCGAGAGCAGCTCCAGGCCGATGAACAAGCCGGCCAGGTGTTGCGCGCTGACCAGCACGATACCGCCGGCCGCAGCCAGCAGGATCAGCAGGTACAGCTCTTCGCGGTTGCCCGGGTAGCCAGTGCCGCCTTCGCCGAGGTAGGCGTGGGCGAGGGTGACGCAGGCCAGGGTCGCCACGAGGATCAGTGCGATGTACAGCAGCGCGAAGTTGTCGACCAGCATCAGCGGGGTGACGACCAGCGGCGCGACCTTGAGTGCCGGCAGGATAGACAGCAAGGCCAGGTTAAGACCCGCCACCGAGAGCAGGAAAGTCTGTGAGTGGTTGCGGCGCCATGCGATAGCCAGCATCACCACAATCACGGTGAGGCTGGTGATCAACAGTGGCGCTAGCGCGATAAAGTGTTGAATCGTGAATTCCATAGCGCTCTTACCGGGCCGAAGCGAGTTGAGTGAAGGCGGTACCGAGCCATTGCTGCACACCATGCATCGTCGCAGCAGAGGTATCGAGGAACGGTTGCGGGTAGACGCCGAGGTAGATCAGCAGTACCGCAAGGCCGAGCACCATGATCAGTTCGCGAGCATCCATACCGTGCAGCACCGCGTCCGACTTGGACGGGCCGAAGTAGGCACGGTGGATCATGATCAGCGAGTAGACCGAACCGAACACCAGGCCGGAGGTGGCAATCGCGGTGATCCATGGCGCACTGGCGAAGGTGCCGATCAGGATCAGGAACTCACCGACGAAGTTGCCGGTACCCGGCAGGCCCAGGGAGGCGGCTGCGAAGAACAGGCTGATGGCCGGCAGGTAGGCGATCTTCGACCACAGGCCACCCATTTCACGCATGTCGCGGGTGTGGGTGCGCTCGTACAACTGGCCGCTGAGGATAAACAGTGCCGCCGCGGACAGGCCGTGGGCAAGCATCTGGATCACCGCGCCTTGCAGGGCCAACTGGCTGCCGGAGTAGATACCGATCAGCACGAAGCCCATGTGCGAAACGCTGGAGAACGCGATCAGACGCTTGATGTCGGTCTGGGCAAATGCCAGGAACGCACCGTAGAAGATCCCGACCAGGCCCAGGGCCATGGCGATCGGCGCGAACTCGGCCGAGGCGTTCGGGAACAGCGGCAGGGCGAAACGCAGCAGGCCGTAGGCCGCGGTTTTCAGCAAGATACCGGCGAGGTCGACGGAACCTGCGGTCGGTGCCTGGGCGTGAGCGTCAGGCAGCCAGGAGTGGAACGGCACCACGGGCAGCTTGACCGCGAAGGCGATGAAGAAGCCGAGCATCAGGATGTACTCGGTGGTCATCGACATCTTGGTTTTCAGCAGGTCGGCGTAGTTGAACGTAATCACGCCCGTGCTGTTGAAGTTGACCAGGACCAGACCGAGGATCGCCACCAGCATGATCAGGCCGGAAGCCTGAGTGAAGATGAAGAACTTGGTCGCTGCGTAGATCCGGGTTTTCTTGCCGTCCGAAGAACTGTGACCCCAGAGCGCGATGAGGAAGTACATCGGCACCAGCATCATTTCCCAGAAGAAGAAGAACATGAACAGGTCGAGGGCGAGGAACACGCCGACAACGCCGCCCAGGATCCACATCAGGTTCAGGTGGAAGAAACCCACGTGACGCTGAATCTCTTTCCAGGAGCAGAGTACCGAGAGGATACCCAGCAGGCCGGTCAGCAGGATCATCAACAGTGACAGGCCGTCGAGGGCCAGGTGCACGTTGATGCCAAAACGCTCGATCCAGACGTGCTTGAACTCAAGCGCCCAGGTCGGATCGGCACCAGGTGCCGGAGCAAATGAATAGTCACCGTGGGCCCACAGCCAGAGGCCGAGGGCGAGTTCCAGGGTCATGGTCAACAGCGCAATCCAGCGAGGGAGGGTGGCGCCGAAGCGCTCACCCATCCAGCACAGCAGGCCGCCGATGAAGGGGATCAGGATTAGCCAAGGCAGAATCATGACGGGCTCGTTTCCTTTCGCAAATTCGCAAGGTTCATATCAGACCGCTACCAGCACGATGGCGCCGATTACCAGCACGGCACCAGCAGCCATCGAGGCGGCGTACCAACGCAGTTGACCCGTCTCGGTGCGGCTCAGGGAGTTGTGACCCCCTTTGGCCAGACGCGGGATCAAACCGATGGTTTGGTCGAACGGGTCTTTGCGCAGCAGATGGCTGATCGCCAGGTACGGCTTGACGAACAGCTTGTCGTAGATCCAGTCGAAGCCCCAGGCGGCGAACCACCAGGCCGAGAGCAGGCGGCCGATGCCGCTGTTGGCGATGGCCGTGACAAACCGACGCTTGCCCAGGAACAGCAGGGCGGCCAGCAGGATACCGGACAGGGCGATGGCGCCCGAGGCGATTTCCAGGCTGTGCTTGGCTTCGCCACCGGCATGCCCGACGCTTTGCGGCAGCACACCGTGCAGTGGCGGCACGATCATCGCGCCAATGGCGGTCGACAGTACGATCAGCACCGACAGTGGCAGCCAGTGGGCAATGCCGTGGCCGGCGTGGGCTTCGGTCTTCGCTTCACCGTGGAACGCGATGAAGATCAGGCGGAAGGTGTACAGCGAGGTCATGAATGCACCCACCAGGCCTGCGTACAGCAGGGCGTGGTTGCCGCTGGCAAAGGCTTCCCAGAGGATTTCGTCTTTCGAGTAGAAACCTGCGGTAACCAGTGGCAGGGCCGCGAGGGCCGCGCCGCCAACGATGAAGCTGGCGTACGCCAGTGGCAGCTTTTTCCACAGGCCGCCCATCTTGAAGATGTTCTGCTCGTGGTGGCAGGCCACGATCACCGCACCGGATGCGAGGAACAGCAGCGCCTTGAAGAAGGCGTGGGTCATCAGGTGGAAGATCGCGCCATCCCAGGCACCGACGCCCAGGGCGAGGAACATGTAGCCGATCTGGCTCATGGTCGAGTAGGCGAGGATACGCTTGATGTCGGTCTGCACCAGGGCTGCGAAACCCGCCAGCACCAGGGTCACACCGCCGACGATGCCGACCAGTTGCAGGATGTCCGGTGCCAGGGCAAACAGACCGTGGGTACGGGCAATCAGGTAGACACCGGCGGTCACCATGGTCGCGGCGTGGATCAGTGCCGAAACCGGGGTTGGGCCGGCCATTGCGTCCGCCAACCAGGTTTGCAGCGGCAACTGAGCCGATTTACCGACTGCGCCACCCAGCAGCATCAGGGTCGCCAACACGATCCAGAAGTCGCCAGCCTGGAATTTCTGCGGTGCCAGCACCAGCAGTTCCTGGATGTTCAGCGTGCCCACCTGTTGGAACAGGATGAACAGGCCGATGGCCATGAACACGTCGCCGATACGGGTGACGATGAACGCCTTGAGTGCTGCGTTACCGTTGTTGCGGTTGCTGTAGTAGAAACCGATCAACAGGTAGGAGCACAGGCCCACGCCTTCCCAGCCGAAGTACAGGAACAGCAGGTTATCGCCCAGCACCAGGAACAGCATGCTGGCGATAAACAGGTTGGTGTAGGCGAAGAAGCGCGAGTAGCCGGCTTCACCGCGCATGTACCAGGACGCGAACAGGTGGATCAGGAAGCCCACGCCCACTACTACGCCAAGCATGGTGACCGACAGGCCATCCAGGTACAGGGCGAAGTTGGGGGTGAAACCTTCCACCGCCATCCACTGCCACAACACCTGGGTGTAGTGGCCGCCTTCAGGCGGTGCGACGTTGAACTGCCAGATCACGTAGGCAGTGACGATCGCCGAGAGGCCGATGGAGCCGACACCGATCAGCGCCGCGAGGTTTTCCGAGATGCGTCCGCGGGAGAACGACAGCAGCAGGAACCCGATCAGGGGGAATACGAAAGTCAGGAAGAGTAGGTTCATCCGCGCATCTCACTGGCAGCGTCGATATCGAGCGTGTGGAAGCGGCGATACAGTTGCAGCAGGATCGCCAGGCCAATACTGGCCTCGGCGGCTGCCAGGCTGATCACCAGGATGAACATGACTTGTCCATCCGGCTGGCCCCAACGTGCACCGGCAACGATGAATGCCAGGGCAGCGGCGTTCATCATCACTTCCAGGCTCATCAACACGAAAAGAATGTTGCGGCGGACCATCAGGCCGACCAGGCCGAGGCAGAACAGGATGCCGGCGACAGCCAGTCCATGCTCTAAAGGGATAGCAGGCATGAATTACTCCTTCGCCTCGTTGCGGCCCAAATGGAACGCCGTGACGGCTGCAGCGAGCAGCAGCATCGAGGCGAGTTCGACCACCAGCAGGTAAGGACCGAACAGGCTGATGCCCACGGCCTTGGCGTCCACGGTGGTAAGACCAATGGCAGCGCCGCTGGAGTGGCTGAACAGTACGTACAGCAGTTCAGCCAGCAGCAGCGCAGCGAGCACGACCGGGCCCAGCCAGATACCGGGCTTGAGCCAGACACGTTCCTGCTGAACCGCGGCCGGGCCCAGGTTCAGCATCATCACCACGAACACGAACAGCACCATGATGGCGCCGGCGTAGGCAATCACTTCCAGGACCCCGGCAAATGGCGCACCGAGGCTGAAGAAGGTCATCGCCACGGCGATCAGCGAAATAATCAGGTAGAGCAGGGCGTGCACAGGGTTGGTGTTGGTGATCACACGAAGCGTGGACACCACCGCGATACCCGATGCGAAATAGAAAGCGAATTCCATCTTTCTTCCTTAAGGCAGCAAGCTCTTCACGTTGATCGGCTCGGCTTCATTTTGCGCGGAGCCTTTTGGCTTACCGGCAATGGCCATACCTGCAACACGATAGAAGTTGTAGTCAGGGTTTTTACCGGGACCTGCGATCAGCAGATCTTCTTTCTCGTAAACCAGGTCCTGACGCTTGAACTCGGCCATTTCGAAATCCGGCGTGAGCTGGATCGCGGTGGTCGGGCAGGCTTCTTCGCACAGGCCGCAGAAAATGCAGCGCGAGAAGTTGATACGGAAGAAGTCCGGGTACCAGCGACCGTCTTCGGTTTCAGCTTTCTGCAGCGAGATGCAGCCGACCGGGCAGGCCACGGCGCACAGGTTGCAGGCTACACAACGCTCTTCACCATCGGGGTCGCGGGTCAGGACGATACGGCCACGGTAGCGAGGCGGCAGGTACACCGCCTCTTCCGGGTATTGCAGGGTGTCGCGCTTGCGAAAGCCATGGCCGAAAACCATGATCAGGCTGCGCAACTGGGTACCAGTACCCTTAACGATGTCGCCAATATATTTGAACATGGGTCAAATCCTCACTGAACCGCGCCCGCAGGCGTGTTCAACAACACAACCGCAGCGGTCACCAGCAAATTGATCAGGGTCAGCGGCAGGCAGAATTTCCAGCTGAAATCCATCACCTGGTCATAACGCGGGCGCGGAATCGAAGCGCGCAGCAGGATGAACAGCATGATGAAGAACGCGGTCTTCAATGCGAACCAGAAGAAAGCCAGTTGCGGCAGGATGCCGAACGGACCGTGCCAGCCACCGAAGAACAGGGTGACCAGCAGCGCCGAGATCAGGATGATGCCGATGTACTCGCCGACGAAGAACATGCCCCACTTCATGCCGGCATATTCGATGTGGTAACCGTCGGCCAGTTCCTGTTCTGCTTCCGGCTGGTCGAACGGGTGACGGTGAGTCACAGCGACGCCAGCGACGAAGAAGGTACAGAAACCGAAGAACTGCGGAATGATGAACCACAGGTTCTGCGCCTGGTACTCGACGATGTCGCGCATGTTGAACGAGCCGACCTGGACCACGATGCCCATGAGCGCAAGGCCCATGAACACTTCGTAGGACACGGTCTGGGCCGAGGCACGCAAGGCACCCAGCAGGGCGAACTTGTTGTTGCTCGACCAGCCGGCGAACAGCACCGCGTAGACCGAAAGGCCGGCCATGGCGAAGAAGAACAGCAGGCCGATGTTCAGGTCCGCCACACCCCAGGTCGGGGTGATCGGGATGATCGCGAAGGCGATCAGCAAGGCGCTCATGGCCACGACCGGTGCCAGGGTGAAAATCACCTTGTCGGCAAAGGGCGGGGTCCAGTCTTCCTTGAAGAACATCTTGAGCATGTCGGCGGCGATCTGGAACATGCCGAACGGGCCAACGCGGTTCGGACCATAACGGTCCTGCCACCAGCCCAGCAGGCGACGTTCGACGAAGCTGAGCAGGGCACCTGCAACCACCACGGCCAGCATCACCACCAGGGCCTTGACGACCGCGATGATGGTGTCGATCACTTCAGGGGTGAACCAGGTCATTGCGCTGCCTCCTGCAGACCGTCAACGGAAAAGCCTGCGATCGCTGGTGGAATGCCAGCCAGGCCGGCAGGCAAGGCCACCAGGCCAGCACCCAGCTGCTCATTGATGCGCAGTGGCAGACGCAGGGTCTGGCCGGCCACGTTCAGGCTCAGCAGGGCGCCATCGTTGACCCCCAGGCGATCGGCTTCGGACTTGGCCAGCGCCACGTAGGCCGCGGGAATGCGTTCTTGTACCGGAGCGGCCTTGGAAGAGTTCTCTTCGCTGCCGAGCAGGTGGAAGAACGGCACGACCTGCCAGGTACCCTGGGCCGGGTTGAAGGCGCGAGGCACATTGGCGAACCAGTTCAGCGCATCACCCGTGCTTTCGATCAGGCGGGTGCCTGGGTCGCCAGCGCGGATGTGACCACCGACTTCGTCCTGGAATTTGTTCCAGGCTTGCGGCGAGTTCCAGCCCGGGGACCAGGCGAATGGCACTTGCTGACGCGGCTCGACCGAACCCGAGTAACCTTCCATGGAGAAGGCGAACGCGGTGTCGTTGTCTTGCGGGGTGCGCGGCTCGTGCACGCTGATGTCGGCGCGCATGGCGGTCCGGCCGGAGTAACGCAGCGGCTCACGGGCGAGTTTCATGCCCTTGATGCGGAACGCGGCGGACGGGGCGGCATCGACGATGCGTGCCAGTTGCGGCGTGCTGGAAGCGACGGCAGCGGTCACGTGGTCGAGCTGGGTCCAGTCGATTGGCTGGTTCAGCAGGGTGGCGCGCAGGGCGTGCAGCCAGCGCCAGCCTTCGTGGACCAGGATGCTGGCGTCCATGTACTTCGGATCGAACACCTGGAAGAAGCGCTGGGCGCGACCTTCCTGGCTGACCAGGGTGCCATCGCCTTCGGCGAAGCTGGCAGCTGGCAGGACCAGGTGCGCGCGATCACTGGTGGCGGTCTTCTGATGGTCAGCGACGATTACTACTTTCGCGGCGCTCAGGGCTGCATCGACCTTGGCCTTGGTGGTGCGGGTGTACAGGTCGTTTTCCAGCACGACGATGGCGTCGGCCTGGCCGTCGATGACTGCTTGCAGGGCTGCATCGACCGATTCGCCACCGAGCATGGCCAGGCCGAGGCTGTTGGCCTCTGGCACGATCAGGCTGATGGAGCCGTTCTTCTCGCGCAGCTTCAGCGCCTTGGCGATGTTCGCGGCAGCTTCGATCAGCGCCTTGGAGCCCAACGAGGTGCCGGCAATGATTAATGGACGCTTGGCCGCGAGCAGGGCGTCGGCGATGCGCTTGGCCAGTTCGAGGGCTTCGCTGTCCAGGCCTTCAACGGCTGGAGCGCTGGCGTCGAGGGCGTGAGCCACGGCAAAACCGATGCGGGCCAGGTCGTCGGGCGCGGCGTGTACGCACTCTTCGGCGATGTCGTCGAGCTTGGTCTCAGCGATGCTGGCGATGAACAGCGGGTTCAGCGCGTGCTGGCCGATGTTCTTCACGGCGGCGTCGAGCCAAGGCTGGACGCGCATGGCGTCGGCCATGTCTTCAGCCTTGCCCTTGACCGATTGACGCAGGGACAGCGCCATGCGGGCGGCGGTCTGGGTCAGGTCTTCACCGAGGACGAAGATCGCGTCGTGGTCTTCGATGTCACGCATGTTCGGCACTGGCAGCGGGCTGTCGTTCAGCACTTGCAGGACCAGGCGAATACGCTCCAGCTCAGCGGCTTCGATACCGCTGTAGAAGTGCTCGGCGCCGACCAGCTCGCGCAACGCGTAGTTGCTTTCGAGGCTGGCCCGCGGCGAACCGATACCGACGATGTTGCGACCGCGCAGCAGGTCGGCGGCTTTATCCAGCGCTTCGTCGAGGCTCAGCTTGGCACCATTGGCCAGCAGAGGCTGGCGCGGGCGATCTTCGCGGTTGACGTAGCCATAACCGAAACGGCCACGGTCGCACAGGAAGTACTGGTTCACCGAACCGTTGAAACGGTTCTCGATGCGCCGCAGTTCGCCGTAGCGCTCACCTGGGGAGATGTTGCAACCGCTGGAGCAGCCATGGCAGATGCTCGGCGAGAACTGCATGTCCCACTTGCGGTTGTAGCGCTCGGAGTGAGTCTTGTCGGTGAACACACCGGTCGGGCAGACCTCGGTGAGGTTGCCGGAGAACTCGCTTTCCAGGGTGCCGTCTTCAACGCGACCGAAGTACACGTTGTCGTGGGCGCCGAACACGCCCAGGTCGGTGCCGCCGGCGTAGTCTTTATAGAAGCGCACGCAGCGGTAGCAGGCGATGCAGCGGTTCATCTCGTGGGAAATGAACGGGCCCAGTTGCTGGTTCTGGTGGGTACGCTTGGTGAAGCGGTAACGGCGCTCGTTGTGGCCGGTCATTACCGTCATGTCTTGCAGGTGGCAGTGACCGCCTTCCTCACAGACCGGGCAGTCGTGAGGGTGGTTGGTCATCAGCCATTCAACAACGCTGGCGCGAAAGGCCTTGGACTCTTCATCGTCGATGGAGATCCAGGTGCCATCGGTGGCAGGGGTCATGCAGGACATGACGATACGACCGCGGGTGTCGTTCTCGTCGGTGTACTGCTTGACCGCGCACTGGCGGCAAGCGCCAACGCTGCCAAGGGCGGGGTGCCAGCAGAAGTAAGGAATATCGAGGCCTAGCGACAGACATGCCTGTAACAGGTTGTCTGCCCCGTCGACTTCGAGCGCTTTGCCGTCTACGTGGATAGTGGCCATGGTTCAAAGTTCTTCGTTGGCCCGGTGTCAGCGGGCGTGGCTAATGGAATCTTGTCATTCGCGTGAGTCAAAACAGCCGCGGGCGGCGTCATCACACGAGAAGGCGAAGGGCACGGACCCTTCGCCTTGTTAAGCGTTACGCGCCGATTACGATCGGCCTTGCCAGGGGCGGGACGGCGGCGCTGATAGGCGCGATGCCGGCTTCGAACTCTGGACGGAAGTATTTGATAGCGCTGCCCAATGGCTCCACGGCACCCGGTGCGTGAGCACAGAAGGTCTTGCCTGGGCCGAGGAAGCCGACCAGACCCAGCAGGGTCTCGATGTCACCGGGTTGGCCTTCGCCTTTCTCGATAGCCATCAGCAGCTTGACGCTCCATGGCAAGCCATCGCGGCAAGGGGTGCAGAAACCGCACGACTCACGGGCGAAGAACTGTTCCATATTGCGCAGCAGGGACACCATGTTGACGCTGTCGTCCACCGCCATGGCCAGGCCGGTACCCATACGGGTGCCCACCTTGGCGATGCCGCCGGCGTACATTTGTGCGTCCAGGTGTTCCGGCAGCAAGAAGCCGGTACCGGCGCCGCCTGGCTGCCAGGCCTTGAGCTTGAAGCCATCGCGCATGCCGCCAGCGTAGTCTTCGAACAGTTCGCGGCCGGTAACGCCGAATGGCAGCTCCCACAGGCCCGGGTTCTTGACCTTGCCGGAGAAGCCCATGAGCTTGGTGCCCATGTCTTCGCTGCCTTCGCGGGACAACGATTTGTACCAGTCCACGCCGTCGGCAATGATCGCCGGCACGTTGCACAGGGTTTCAACGTTGTTCACGCAGGTCGGCTTGCCCCACACGCCTACGGCGGCAGGGAAGGGTGGCTTGGAGCGCGGGTTGGCGCGACGGCCTTCGAGGGAGTTGATCAGTGCGGTTTCTTCACCGCAGATGTAACGCCCGGCGCCGGTGTGCACGAACAGCTCGAAATCAAAACCCGAACCGAGGATGTTTTTACCCAGCAGGCCAGCGGCCTTGGCTTCTTCCACGGCACGGTTGAGGTGCTTGGCGGCGGTGGTGTATTCGCCACGCAGGAAGATGTAGCCACGGTAGGTTTTCAGCGCGCGGGCGCTGATCAGCATGCCTTCGATCAGCAGATGGGGCAGTTGCTCCATCAGCATGCGGTCTTTCCAGGTGTTGGGCTCCATTTCATCCGCGTTGCACAGCAGGTAGCGGATGTTGATGGATTCGTCTTTGGGCATCAGGCCCCACTTCACACCCGTGGGGAAGCCCGCGCCACCGCGACCCTTGAGGCCGGCGTCTTTCACGGTCTGGACGATGTCGTCCTGGGCCATGTCGGCGAAGGCCTTGCGTGCCGCGGCGTAACCGTTCTTGGCCTGGTACTCGTCGAGCCATACGGCCTCGCCGTCGTCACGCAGGCGCCAGGTCAGCGGATGGGTCTCTGCCGAGCGCTTGATGCGGTTGGCCGGGCCGAAGGAAGTCAGGGTCATACGTAGCCCTCCAACAGTTTGGCAACGCCAGCAGGCTGTACGTCACCGAAAGTGTCGTCGTCGATCATCAACGCCGGCGCCTTGTCGCAGTTGCCGAGGCAGCAGACAGGCAGCAGGGTGAAACGACCGTCGGCAGTGGTCTGGCCGAGGCCGATCCCCAGTTTGCTCTGGATTTCACTGACCACCGACTCATGGCCGCCGATGTAGCAGACCATGCTGTCGCAGACGCGAATGATGTGGCGGCCCACTGGCTGGCGGAAGATCTGGCTGTAGAACGTCGCCACGCCTTCAACGTCGCTGGCCGGGATGCCGAGGATCTCGCCGATGGCGTACAGGGCGCCATCGGGCACCCAGCCACGTTCCTTCTGGACGATCTTCAGGGCTTCGATCGACGCCGCGCGCGGGTCTTCGTAGTGATGCAACTCGTGCTCGATGGCCGAGCGCTCGGTTTCACTCAAGGTGAAACGGTCTGTCTGGATAAGCGTGCTGTTCATGCTTAGCGGTCCACGTCGGCCATAACGAAGTCGATACTACCCAGGTACGCAATCAAGTCCGCGACCATGCTGCCTTTGATCACCGAAGGGATCTGCTGCAGGTGCGGGAAGCTTGGAGTACGAATCCGGGTGCGGTAGCTCATGGTGCCGCCATCGCTCGTCAGGTAGTAACTGTTGATGCCCTTGGTCGCTTCGATCATCTGGAAGGATTCGTTGGCCGGCATCACCGGGCCCCACGAAACTTGCAGGAAGTGCGTGATCAGGGTCTCGATGTGCTGCAGCGTGCGCTCTTTAGGCGGCGGCGTGGTCAGCGGGTGATCCGCCTTGTACGGGCCTTCCGGCATGTTGCGCATGCACTGGTCGATGATCTTGATGCTCTGGCGCATTTCTTCGACGCGCACCATGCAGCGGTCGTAGGCATCGCCATTGGCTGCCAGCGGGACTTCGAACTCGAAGTTCTCGTAGCCCGAGTACGGGCGCGCCTTGCGCAGGTCGAAATCGCAACCGGTGGAACGCAGGCCGGCACCGGTGACGCCCCATTCCAGGGCCTCTTTGGTGTTGTAGGCAGCGACGCCAATGGTCCGACCCTTGAGGATGCTGTTCTGCAGGGCGGCCTTGGTGTACTCGTCGAGGCGCTTTGGCAGCCATTCAACGAAGTCCTTGACCAGTTTTTCCCAGCCGCGTGGCAGGTCGTGGGCGACACCGCCGATGCGGTACCAGGCCGGGTGCAGGCGAAAGCCGGTAATGGCCTCGATCACCGTGTACGCCTTCTGGCGGTCGGTGAAGGTGAAGAACACCGGGGTCATGGCGCCGACGTCCTGGATGTAGGTACCCAGGAACAGCAGGTGGCTGGTGATCCGGAAGAACTCGGCCATCATGATGCGGATGACGTCGACCTTCTCGGGCACCTTGATGCCGGCCAGCTTCTCGACCGAGAGCACGTACGGCAGGTTGTTCATCACGCCGCCGAGGTAGTCGATACGGTCGGTGTACGGGATGAAGCTGTGCCAGGACTGACGCTCGGCCATTTTCTCGGCACCACGGTGGTGGTAGCCGATGTCCGGTACGCAGTCGACGATCTCTTCGCCGTCCAGCTGCAGGATGATGCGGAACGCACCGTGAGCCGAAGGGTGGTTGGGACCCAGGTTGAGGAACATGTAGTCCTCATTCGCCCCGGAACGTTTCATGCCCCAGTCTTCAGGCTTGAAGCGCGCGGCTTCTTCCTCAAGCTGTTGCTTGGCCAGGGTCAGGCTGAACGGGTCGAACTCGGTGGCACGGGCCGGGAAGTCCTTGCGCAGCGGGTGACCTTCCCAGGTCGGCGGCATCATGATGCGCGACAGGTGCGGGTGACCTTTGAAGTCGATGCCGTACATGTCCCAGACTTCACGTTCGTACCAGTTGGCGTTAGGCCAGATGCTGGTGACGGACGGCACGCTGAGGTCGCTCTCGGACAAAGCGACCTTGATCATTACGTCACTATTACGTTCGATCGACATCAGGTGGTAGAACACGGTGAAGTCGACGCCGCCAGGCAGCCCTTGACGCTTGGTGCGCAGACGCTCGTCCACGCCATGCAGGTCATAGAGCATGACGTACGGCTTGGGGAGGTTGCGCAGGAAGGTCAGGACTTCGACGAGTTTGGCACGGGCAACCCAAAGCACCGGCATGCCGGTGCGGGTAGGCTGGGCAGTGAATGCCTCAGGGCCAAAGCGGTTGTTCAGTTCGACGACCACATCCTGGTCGTCTGCCTTGTAAGGCGGGATGTACAGAGCACTGCCTGTAGTCATGGTTATTTATCGCTTTCGGTCAACGTAAAGAATGAAGCCAGTTTTCGGTTTCTTTGCAGGAACAGATCTGGATCAGACTTCGTCGGGGCTGCGCAGGTTGGTGACTGCGATTCGCTGTTCGCGGCGCTGTTCCTTTTGCGAAGGCATCTCGGCGCGGTACACGCCTTGATCGCCGACGACCCAGGAAAGCGGGCGACGCTCTTGGCCAATCGACTCCTGCAGCAGCATCAGGCCTTGCAGGAAAGCTTCAGGGCGGGGCGGGCAGCCAGGCACGTAGACGTCCACGGGCAGGAACTTGTCCACTCCCTGAACCACGGAGTAGATGTCGTACATGCCACCGGAGTTGGCGCACGAGCCCATGGAGATTACCCACTTCGGCTCGAGCATTTGCTCGTAGAGACGCTGAATGATCGGCGCCATCTTGATGAAGCAGGTACCGGCGATAACCATGAAATCCGCCTGGCGCGGCGATGCCCGGATAACCTCGGCGCCAAAGCGCGCGATGTCGTGGGGCGCCGTGAAGGCAGTGGTCATTTCCACGTAGCAGCACGAAAGGCCGAAGTTGTACGGCCACAGGGAGTTCTTACGTCCCCAGTTGACCGCGCCGTTCAGCACGTCTTCGAGCTTGCCCATGTAGATGTTTTTGTGGACTTGATCTTCTAACGGATCGGAAACGGTTTCCCGCTCGCCGATCGGGTACTGCTCGTTAGGAGCATCCGGGTCGATCCTGGTGAGATTGTATTGCATTGCCAAAGCCTCATTGTTTCAGCTTCGCCTGCCGCTTACGACGAGCTTCCGGAGCCCAGTCAAGGGCGCCCACTCGAAATAGGTAGACAAGACCTGCCAACAGAATTGCTATGAAAACGAGAGCTTCGACGAATCCGGTCCAGCCGCTTTCGCGGACGGACACAGACCATGCAAAGAGAAAGAGGGCTTCGATATCGAAGATCACGAACAACATCGCGACCAGATAGAATTTGGCTGAGAGCCGCAAGCGGGCGCCACCTGTAGGTAGCATGCCGGACTCGAACGGTTCGTTTTTGCTGCGGCCCCAGGCTTTTGACCCGAGGAGGCTGGAGACGCCGAGCATGAAGGCACAAAGGCCGCCGACACCCAGAAGGAAAATGGCAAAGCCCCAGTTGTGGGCCATGAGTCCTGTCGCTTCGGGCATGCTGGTAATCCTTAACAGAGAGCAAGGGTCTCTGAGCTTGATAAAGAAATAAAGCAGTGACGATATGTCGCAGCGCAATCAATCGCGGTGATTTTATGGCTAAACACCGTGCAAGTAAAATTCCTATAGCGAAATTATTTATAGGAATAAGGACATAGCGCACCTGCGAGGCCCTGCAGCCCGTGCGGTACGGGCATTAGCCGGGGTTTTGTTAATTATGTTTTGTGGCTGTTGCAATGAATATAGTTTGAGCTGAATGATAATCAATATTATTTGTAGCGGTTTTTAAACTATTCCACGGCCGGGTAAGCGCAAAGTTACGGTTACTTGCCTGCTACAGCAAGTTGCCCGGGGGCAGGTTTTAACCGTTTTGACCATTGCCGACACCGCTCTGGATCAATGTTTTGCTTCATGCGTCCTGTGGGAGGGGCGCGCACGGTGTTCGTGGGATCCCACGCAAAAAAAACGCCCCGAACCAGTCGGGGCGTCAGATTTTCGGCATTGCAGTTAGCTTTCTACCAGGTCTGCGATGGCCGTGTGCTCAAGGCGAAGTCGATCAGTGGAACTGTTCTTCTTCGGTGGAGCCGGTCAGTGCGGTCACCGAAGACGAGCCGCCCTGGATCACGGTGGTCATGTCGTCGAAGTAGCCAGTGCCCACTTCCTGCTGGTGCGCCACGAAGGTGTAGCCTTTGGCAGCGTCAGCGAATTCCTGCTCTTGCAGCTTCACGTAGGCAGTCATGTCGTTGCGGGCGTAGTCGTGCGCCAGGTTGAACATGCTGTGCCACATGTTGTGAATGCCAGCCAGGGTGATGAACTGGTGCTTGTAGCCCATGGCGGACAGTTCGCGCTGGAACTTGGCGATGGTCGCGTCGTCCAGGTTCTTCTTCCAGTTGAAGGAAGGCGAGCAGTTGTACGACAGCAGTTGGTCCGGGTATTCCTTCTTGATCGCTTCAGCGAAGCGACGAGCTTCGTCCAGGTCCGGCTTGGCGGTTTCGCACCAGATCAGGTCGGCGTACGGAGCGTAAGCCAGGCCGCGAGCGATGGCCTGGTCCAGGCCGGCGCGCACTTTGTAGAAGCCTTCCTGGGTGCGTTCGCCAGTCACGAATGGCTGGTCGTACGGGTCGCAGTCGGAAGTCAGCAGGTCAGCGGCGTTAGCGTCAGTACGGGCCAGGATGATGGTCGGAGTACCGGCGACGTCAGCTGCCAGACGAGCAGCGGTCAGCTTCTGTACAGCTTCCTGGGTAGGAACCAGTACCTTGCCGCCCATGTGCCCGCATTTTTTGACGGAGGCCAGTTGGTCTTCGAAGTGGACGCCGGCAGCGCCTGCCTCGATCATGCTCTTCATCAGCTCGTAGGCGTTCAGGACGCCGCCGAAACCGGCTTCAGCGTCAGCCACGATGGGTGCGAAGTAGTCGATGTAGCCTTCGTCGCCCGGGCCTTTGCCGGCTTTCCACTGGATCTGGTCAGCACGACGGAACGAGTTGTTGATGCGCTTGACCACGGTCGGTACCGAGTCAACCGGGTACAGCGACTGGTCTGGGTACATCGATTCGGCGGAGTTGTTGTCCGCGGCCACTTGCCAGCCAGACAGGTAGATCGCCTGGATACCGGCTTTGACTTGTTGTACAGCCTGGCCGCCGGTCAGGGCGCCCATGCAGTTGACGAAATCTTTCTCAGGGCGGAAGGACGGCTTGGCGCCCTGGGTCACCAGGTTCCACAGCTTCTCGGCGCCCAGTTTTGCAAAGGTGTGCTCAGGTTGAACCGAGCCGCGCAGGCGGACGACGTCAGCAGCGGAGTAAGCGCGTGTCACGCCTTTCCAGCGTGGGTTTTCAGCCCAGTCTTTTTCGAGGGCTGCAATTTGCTGTTCGCGTGTCAGTGCCATGGAGATAAACCTCGTCGCATAGGTCTTGGTGGAAAATTCCGTTTGCCGGGTACGCGTGTCAAAAGGCGTAACAGGCTGCTCGCTGACCAGAAGCTTGGCCGGTCAAGGCGGGTTTGGCGGGGGTGGCGACGGGATGAACGATGGGCTCGAGGATGGAGGCTGAGCAGGTAAGGGCGAGCTGTCGGGCGCATTCGGGCGTCGTGGGCCTGGTGCGAACATCAGTGGTGTGCCGGGTTACCTATTTACGCTTCCGTCCCTCGGGACAACTTCGTTCCAGTCGGCAACCTCGTCAAACACACCTTGTGGGCGGTACAGACACGAAACGGCTCGCAGGGTGGTTGCAAGCAACGCTTCGAAGGCCCTTGCCAGGGCCTCTGATTAGCGGGAGCGAGGCCATCATGCCTTTGCTTTTTTGCCTCGTCAAACGTTTTGTAGTGCTTTTTTTCAAGCACTACATCTTTGGTCTAATACGACTAATCAGTCAGTTTTCGGTGAGTTAGTCCAAGGTGTCGACTTTCACCCGCAAGCTCAGGTCATCCCGGCCCTGGGTCCCATAGGTACGGGTCATGCCCTGTTTATCGGCCTGGGTCTGGCGGTTGATCCCGGCCAGGGTGATCCATTGGCCCAGGCGGCCGCTGACACTTGTGTCGGTGCTTTGCACATTCACTACATCGGGACGTTCCTGGCTCATGCGGTCACGGTTGGTGCTGATGGCCAGGTGCACGGTTTCGCCGGTGACGCTGGCGGTCACGTAAAAACCCTGGGTGACATTGCGGTATTCGGTCTGGCTTTGCAGGCGGCCGTAAGTGTCGGTCCCGGTGCTGGTGAGCGGGACGCTCTGGCCGGTCTGGATCAGTGCCGGCACGCCTTCGCTGGCCTGGATCTGCTGGATGCCGCCTTCGCGACTGGCGGTGCTGTAGCTGATGATCTGCGTTTGCTGGTCGCTGCTGTCCTGCTGGTTGTTCTGGTTGGTGTCGACGGTGATCAGCAGGCGTTTTGGCGCGGTGTCGAGCTGGCTAAGCAGGGCCTTAAGTTCGTCGATCCTGGCGGGATCTGCGTTGACAATCAGTTGATTGCCATAGGCGCTGACGGTGCCGTCCTTGCCGATGAAATTCTGTGCCACGGGGAGCAGGTCGGCGCTGGTGCGGTGGTTGAGCGGCACCACTTCGGTCGCCGCCATGGCCGCAAAGCTGCAGCCGAGCAGCAGGGTGGTGAGCAGGGCGCGTAGGGACATATCCGTTATCTCCGCATTCAAGTGTCTTGATAGTGCCAGTTTGTCGGCCTGCGGTGGAGCAAGTTGAATCGTCGACAGCAAAACGCCCCGGCATCGTTGGATGGCGGGGCGTTCTGGGTGGTTCTGATAGTGCTATCGCGGGCAAGCGGAGCGCCGCCCGGCCCGCTCCCACAAGGTCATGGGCAAGCCCTGTGGGAGCGGGCTTGCCCGCGATGGCCGCAACCCGGTTTCAAGCCGAGTCACGCACCATGTCGACATGAGGAATCCCGGCTTCGAGGAACTCTTCACTGACAATCTTGAAGCCCAGGCGCTCATAGAACGCTGTGGCCTGCACCTGGGCGCTGAGCATCTGCTGCTTGAGCCCGCGCTCCTCGGCTTCGCCGATCACTGCTTGCATCAAGGCGTCGCCGACTTTCAGGCCGCGCCAGTCCTTGAGCACCGAGACCCGGCCGATGTGGCCGTCGGACAGCAGGCGGGCAGTACCAATTGGAAAGTCGCCTTCAAATGCGAGGAAGTGCACGGCGCTTGCGTCGTCGGCATCCCATTCCAGCTCGGGTGGAACCGATTGCTCGGCGATGAATACCGCTTCACGAATGCGCCGGATCTCGGCGTTATCCTTTTGCCAGTCTGCGACACGTACGCGAATCTTATTCATCGGCAAACCCCAGGCTACCTTGCTTGACCAGTTCGCACAGCAGGCCGCGGCCGTCTTCGTCGCTGAGCCATGGGCCGAGGTTGTCGACATGCAGCGCATCGGCGGCGCAAATCATTTTCAGCAACTCGCGCAGCTTGCCTGGCAGGTAACGGCTCTGGCCGCTGGCAAACAGCAGCAGGTCGTCGTCGACTTCGGACCAGGCCAGGCGCGCGCTCGGGTTGCGAATCAGCACTGCGCCTTGTTCCAGGGCGCCAAGGAAGTCGTCCTCGGTCACATCTTCCGGGCCTGCTACCAGCTCCGGGTAGCGCGGCTCGGTCATGAACTGGCCGAACCAGGTCAGCAACAGGCGCTCGTCGCTCATGTGCTCGGCCAGCAGGCCTTTCAAGCGGTCGAGAGCGTCATGCTGGATCTGGTGTGGGTCGGCAGCCGGTTGTGCGTCGGCGTCGGTGTAGCGTTCTTCGTCCGGCAGGAACTGGCTGAGGAAGTCGGTGAAGTGGGTCAGCACTTCAGCGGCGCTCGGCGCGCGGAAGCCTACCGAATAGGTCAGGCAGTCATCCACGGCGACGCCACAATGGGCCAGGCGTGGCGGCAGGTAGAGCATGTCGCCCGGCTCCAGGACCCACTCGTCGGTAGCTTCGAAGTCGGCCAGGATGCGCAGGTCGGCGTGTTGCAGCAGCGGGCTCTCGGAGTCGCACATCTGACCGATTTTCCAGTTGCGCTGGCCATGGCCTTGCAGCAGGAACACATCGTAGTTGTCGAAGTGCGGGCCAACACTGCCACCTGGGGCGGCGAAGCTGATCATCACGTCGTCGATGCGCCAGCTCGGCAGGAAGCGGAAGTTTTCCAGCAGTTCGCTGACTTCCGGCACGAACTGGTCGACAGCCTGCACCAGCAGGGTCCAGTCACGCTCCGGCAGCTTGCTGAATTCGTCTTCGGCGAACGGGCCGCGACGCAATTCCCAAGGGCGCTCGCCGTGCTCGATGACCAGGCGTGATTCGACTTCTTCTTCCAGGGCCAGGCCGGCCAGTTCGTCGGCGTCGATCGGGCTTTCGAAGTCAGGGATTGCCTGGCGGATCAGCAGCGGTTTTTTCTGCCAGTAGTCGCGCAGGAACTCGCGTGCAGTGATGCCGCCCAGAAGTTGCAGAGGAATATCAGGATTCATGTGTAACCTATTGAAAAAAAGCACTTTTCAGACGGGAATAAAAACGCCCGGCGCTGCCGGGCGTCTCAAACGGGTCAAGCGGTCGATCAGATGCGTCGAGCTTGCTCGACTGCGTTACCGATGTAGTTGGCCGGGGTGAGCAGTTTCAGCTCGGCCTTTGCCTCGGCAGGCATGTCCAGTGCATCGATGAAAGTCTGCAGCGCTTCAGGGCTGATGCCCTTGCCGCGGGTCAATTCTTTGAGCTTTTCGTACGGGTTTTCGATGTTGTAGCGGCGCATCACGGTCTGGATCGGCTCGGCCAGCACTTCCCAGCAGGCGTCCAGGTCAGCGGCGATTTTCTGCGCGTTGAGCTCCAGCTTGCTGATGCCTTTGAGGCTGGCTTCGTACGCGATCACGCTGTGGGCAAAACCCACGCCGAGGTTACGCAGTACGGTGGAGTCGGTCAGGTCGCGCTGCCAGCGGGAAATCGGCAGTTTGCTCGCCAGGTGCTGGAACAGTGCGTTGGCGATACCCAGGTTGCCTTCGGAGTTTTCGAAGTCGATCGGGTTGACCTTGTGCGGCATGGTCGAGGAACCGATTTCGCCAGCGATGGTGCGCTGCTTGAAATAACCCAGGGAGATGTAGCCCCAGATGTCACGGTCGAAGTCGATCAGGATGGTGTTGAAACGCGCGATCGCGTCGAACAGCTCGGCGATGTAGTCGTGCGGCTCGATCTGCGTGGTGTACGGGTTGAAACCCAGGCCCAGTTCGTCTTCGATGAAGGCGCGGGCGTTGGCTTCCCAGTCAATCTGCGGGTAAGCCGACAGGTGGGCGTTGTAGTTGCCTACGGCGCCGTTGATCTTGCCCAGCAGTGGCACGGCAGCGACCTGGGCGATCTGGCGCTCCAGGCGGTACACCACGTTCGCCAGCTCTTTGCCCAGGGTGGTCGGCGAAGCCGGTTGCCCGTGGGTGCGCGACAGCATCGGTACGTCGGCGAAGCGGATCGCCAGTTCACGGATGGCTTCGGCGGTCTGGCGCATCAGCGGCAGCATCACGTCATCACGGCCTTCGCGCAGCATCAGCGCGTGGGACAGGTTGTTGATGTCCTCGCTGGTGCAGGCAAAGTGGATGAACTCACTGACGTTGGCCAGTTCCGGCAGCTTGGCCGCTTGCTCTTTGAGCAAGTATTCGATGGCCTTGACGTCGTGGTTGGTGGTGCGCTCGATCTCTTTGACGCGCTCGGCGTGCTCCAGCGAGAAGTTCTCGGCCAGTTCGTTGAGAACGGCGTTGGCTTGCGCGGAGAAGGCTGGCACTTCAGGGATGGCAGCGTGGGCGGCCAGGCGTTGAAGCCAGCGCACTTCCACCAGGACGCGAGCACGGATCAGGCCGTATTCGCTGAAAATTGGCCGCAGGGCCTGGGTTTTGCCGGCGTAGCGGCCGTCAACAGGGGAAACCGCAGTGAGCGAAGAGAGCTGCATGGGGTGTTCTCGGACAGTCGGGCAACGAAATGGGGCGCGTATCATACATGAAAAAATCCGCCGGTCCGTTGCCAACTGACCAGCGTATTACGCCTAACACGGTGTACATGACCCTTGATGCGACTTATTCGTTGCGCATCAATGGGTAAAGTTCTTTGAGCAATTTGCGACGGCTGATCACCAACTGCCAGCGGTGCCCACCCAGTTGCCGCCACAGGCGTGCCGAGCGGATGCCGGCCAGCAGCAGGGCGCGGATTTTCGAGGCATTGCTGGGTTGTTGCAGGTTGCGCATGTCGCCGTGCACCTGGATGCGCTGGCGCAAGGTGCTCAGGGTGTCCTGGTACAGGGCGCCACAGGCGGCAATCACGTTCTCGTGCGCCGGGCCGAAGTGTTCAACCTGGGACTGGATCTGGGGCAGGCGCTTGCCGATTTCCGCGAGCATGTCCTCGCGCTTGGCCAGTTGCCGCTCAAGACCGAGCATCGACAGGGCGTAGCGCAGTGGTTCGCGCTGCAGGGTGCTGGGGTCGCGCTCCAGGGCGCCAATCAACGCGCGATAGCCTTCGCGCAGGTTGAGGTCGTCGCCGCCGTAGACTTCCAGGGTGTCCTTGGGGTCGCGGATCAGCAGGCTGCCGAGCATGCAGGTCAGGCCGGCTTCGCTGACCTGGCCGGTCTTGGCGATCTTGTCCACCAGCACAGCGGCCAGGAAGACACCGCCCAGCGCGGTCAATTGCTCCTGAGTGGGGCTCATGCCTTGCTGCTCCAGGGCTCTGCGACTTCGATGACACCGCCACCGAGGCAGATCTCACCGTCGTAGAACACCACGGACTGGCCGGGCGTGACCGCGCGTTGCGGTTCATCGAAGGTGGCGCGATAGCCGGTCGCCGTTTGTTCCAGGGTGCAGAGCTGGTCGCCCTGGCGATAGCGGACCTTGGCGGTCAGGCGGCGCGGCTGGCTCAGGTCGACCGGGTTGACCCAGTAGATCTCGGAGGCGAGCAGGGCGCCGGAGAACAGCCATGGGTGGTTGTTGCCCTGGCCCACGATCAGCTCGTTGTGCTCCAGGTCCTTGACCAGCACGTACCAGGGCTCGTCGCCGGCGTCTTTCAAGCCGCCGATGCCCAGGCCCTGGCGTTGGCCGATGGTGTGGTACATCAAGCCATGGTGGCGACCGATCACTTCACCTTCAGTGGTCTTGATTTCGCCTGGCTGGGCCGGCAGGTATTGCTTGAGGAAGTCGCTGAAACGCCGCTCACCGATAAAGCAGATGCCGGTCGAGTCTTTCTTCTTGGCCGTGGCCAGGTCGTGTTTCTCGGCAATCGCGCGGACTTCCGGCTTTTCCAGTTCGCCGACCGGAAACAGGGTCTTGGCGATCTGTTCACCGCCGACTGCGTGCAGGAAATAGCTCTGGTCCTTGTTCGGGTCCAGGCCCTTGAGCAGTTCGGTGCGGCCATCAATGTCACGGCGGCGCACGTAGTGACCGGTGGCGATCAGGTCGGCGCCGAGCATCATGGCGTAATCGAGGAACGCCTTGAACTTGATTTCACGGTTGCACAGGATGTCCGGGTTTGGCGTACGTCCGGCCTTGTATTCGGCCAGGAAGTGCTCGAACACGTTGTCCCAGTACTCGGCGGCGAAGTTGGCGGTGTGCAGCTTGATGCCGATCTTGTCGCACACGGCCTGGGCGTCGGCCAGGTCATCCATGGCGGTGCAGTAGTCCGTACCGTCGTCCTCTTCCCAGTTCTTCATGAACAGGCCTTCCACCTGGTAACCCTGCTCGATCAGCAGTAGGGCGGAAACGGAAGAGTCCACGCCGCCGGACATGCCGACAATGACGCGCTTCGATTGGGTGTCAGAAGGGGCTGGATCACGCATGGGAATTTAATGAGTGTCTTGAAAAAGGACGCGATTCTAACAGGCTGGCGCCCGCAAGGCTAAAGAGAAGGACGGATCAGTTCGAGACTGAAGCAATTTCCCTGCAGATAATCGTCGATGCAACGGATGATCAGCTCGCTGCGCCAGTTGTCGCGCTGGGCCAGCAACTCGTCCCGGGTCAGCCACTTGGCGCCGACGATACCGTCGTCCAGTGGGTAATCGGGGTGGTGTTTGATCGCTTTGGCGATGAAGCAGACCCGTTGGTAAGTCACGCCGTTGCTGGGGGCGGTGTACAGGTAAATGCCGACCACGCCGGTCGGTTCAACGTCCCAGCCGGTCTCTTCGAGGGTTTCGCGCACGGCGGCTTCGGTCAAGGTCTCATCCGGATCCAGATGGCCGGCGGGCTGGTTGAGTACGTTGCGACCAGCCTTGTGCTCTTCAACCATCAGAAAGCGGCCGTTGTCCTCGACGATGGTGGCAACGGTGATGTGGGGTTTCCAGTCCATGAAGTGTCCTCGGTCGTGAGCAATGAAACCCTGTGGGAGCTGGCTTGCCAGCGATAGCAACGGGGCAGTCATCATCAATGTTGAATGATAAGCCGCCATCGCTGGCAAGCCAGCTCCCACAGGGGCCTGTGTCGATCAATAAAAGTCATAAACACAAACCCCGGCACATGGCCGGGGTTTGTGGTGTTCCCTTACAACCTTACACCAGCGCAGCAATCGCCGCGTTGAAGGTGTTGCTCGGGCGCATGGCCTGGCTGATCAGCTCGGCATTGGCGTGGTAGTAACCGCCGATGTCCACTGGCTTGCCCTGGACGGCGTTGAGCTCGGCAACGATGGTTGCCTCGTTCTCGGTCAGGGTGCTGGCCAGTTGGCTGAACTGCGCCTGCAGTGCAGTGTCTTCGCTCTGGGCGGCCAGGGCTTGTGCCCAGTACAGCGCCAGGTAGAAGTGGCTGCCGCGGTTGTCGATGTTGCCGACTTTGCGCGATGGCGACTTGTTGTTGTCGAGGAACTGGCCAGTAGCCTGGTCCAGGGTCTTGGCCAACACCAACGCTTTAGGGTTGTTGTAGGTCACGCCCAGGTGTTCCAGGGAAGCGGCCAGGGCCAGGAACTCGCCCAGCGAATCCCAACGCAGGAAGTTTTCTTCCAGCAGTTGTTGCACGTGCTTGGGTGCCGAACCGCCAGCGCCGGTTTCGAACAGGCCGCCACCGTTCATCAGCGGCACGATCGACAGCATCTTGGCGCTGGTGCCCAGTTCCATGATCGGGAACAGGTCAGTCAGGTAGTCGCGCAACACGTTGCCGGTCACCGAGATGGTGTCCTTGCCTTCGCGGGTGCGCTGCAGGGTGAACTTCATGGCGTCGACCGGTGCCATGATCTGGATATCCAGGCCGGCGGTGTCGTGGTCCTTCAGGTAAGCCTGGACCTTCTCGATCACCACGCCATCGTGGGCGCGCATTGGGTCCAGCCAGAAAATCGCTGGGGTGGCGCTGGCGCGAGCGCGGTTGACGGCCAGTTTGACCCAATCCTGGATCGGCGCGTCCTTGGTCTGGCACATGCGGAAGATGTCGCCGGCCTCAACCGGTTGCTCCAGCAGGGTGCGGCCAGCGCTGTCGGAAACACGAACCACACCGTCAGCCTTGATTTGGAAGGTCTTGTCGTGGGAACCGTATTCTTCGGCTTTTTTCGCCATCAGGCCAACGTTTGGCACGCTGCCCATGGTGGTTGGGTCGAAGGCGCCATTGACCTTGCAGTCTTCGATCACGGCCTGGTAGATGGTGGCGTAGCAGCGATCCGGGATCACGGCCTTGGTGTCGTGCAGTTGGCCGTCGGTGCCCCACATTTTGCCGGAGTCACGGATCATGGCCGGCATCGATGCGTCGACGATCACGTCGCTTGGCACGTGCAGGTTGGTGATGCCTTTGTCGGAGTTGACCATCGCCAGGGAAGGGCGAGCGGCGTAGACCGCCTGGATGTCAGCTTCGATCTGCGCTTGCTGGTCGGCCGGCAGGGCCTTGATGCGAGCGTACAGGTCGCCGATACCGTTGTTCAGGTTGAAGCCGATCTGGGCCAGCACGTCTGCGTGCTTGGCCAGGGCGTCTTTATAGAACTCGGCAACGATCTGGCCGAACATGATCGGGTCGGAGACCTTCATCATGGTGGCTTTGAGGTGGACCGACAGCAGTACACCCTTGGCCTTGGCGTCTTCGATCTCGGCGGCGATGAAGCTGCGCAGGGCGTTTTTGCTCATGACTGCGCAATCGAGGATCTCACCGGCTTGCACGGTGGTCTTGGCCTTCAGGACGGTGGCGGTGCCGTCCTGGGCGATCAGTTCGATTTTCACGGCGTCAGCGGCGTCGATCAGGGCGGCCTTTTCGCTGCCGTAGAAATCGCCGGTGCTCATGTGCGCAATGTGGGACTTGGAGTCCTTGGCCCATGCGCCCATTTTGTGCGGGTGCTTGCGTGCGTAGTTCTTGACCGACAGCGGTGCGCGACGGTCGGAGTTGCCTTCACGCAGAACCGGGTTTACCGCGCTGCCCTTGATCTTGTCGTAACGAGCCTTGGCGTCTTTGTCGGCATCGCTGGTCACGGTTTCCGGGTAGTCCGGCAGTGCATAGCCCTGGGCTTGCAACTCTTTGATCGCGGCCTGCAGTTGCGGTACCGAAGCACTGATGTTCGGCAGCTTGATGATGTTGGCTTCAGGCGTAACGGCCAGGGCGCCCAGTTCGGCGAGGTGGTCGGCTACGGCTTTGTCACCCAGTTGCTCGGGGAAGCTTGCCAGGATGCGCCCTGCAAGGGAGATATCGCGGGTTTCCACGGCAATATCGGCGGAAGCGGTAAAGGCTTCTACGATCGGGAGCAGGGAATAGGTGGCGAGGGCGGGAGCTTCGTCGGTGAAGGTGTAGATGATCTTCGAGCGGGTGGGCATATTCGGATTAACTCTCTTCTTTGCTAAAAGCGTGCGCGGAAATTCGAGGGGCGCCGGGTAAGCGCGTTCGTTCAAAGTCATCCATGAGCCGAATGTCGAGATTTCGTCGCGGTGATGTTGGGTGCATCAGTCGAGCGTCAAGCGCTCGGGTTGCGGTAACAACCCGGCTTTTCGGGCCGAAACTCTTGTAGTAGAGGGCTCGGCCGTCGTGACTCTGTGGTCAGCGGCGGCATTATACATAGGTAGCTGGCAAAACGCCGATGGTTCATACACCTCCGGTCTCGTCCATTGGTCTAAAGGTCGCACCCGGTGCTGCGGCGTAGAGTCGCTCCATGTGCTTGAGTTTGGCAGTTTCCCCTTTGCTTTCAGGCTTGTAGGCCGCGAACTGGTTAGCTTGGCGGCAGATGAGTGGAACATGAGGTTCCCGTGCAGATTCAACTGGGGTACGCTCGAACGCAGCCAGATGTTCAATCCACACAACGGAGTTCAGCATGGGATACAAGAAGATTCAGGTTCCAGCAGTCGGCGACAAAATCACCGTCAATGCAGACCATTCTCTCAATGTTCCTAACAACCCGATCATCCCTTTCATTGAAGGTGATGGTATTGGTGTTGATATCAGCCCGGTCATGATCAAGGTTGTCGATGCTGCTGTTAAGAAGGCTTACGGCGGCGAACGCAAGATTTCCTGGATGGAAGTGTATGCCGGGGAAAAAGCGACTCAGGTTTACGATCAGGACACCTGGCTGCCTCAGGAAACCCTGGACGCAGTCAAGGATTACGTGGTTTCCATCAAGGGCCCGCTGACCACCCCGGTCGGTGGCGGTATCCGTTCGTTGAACGTGGCCCTGCGTCAGCAACTCGACCTTTACGTCTGCCTGCGCCCGGTGCGCTGGTTCGAAGGTGTACCAAGCCCGGTGAAGAAGCCAGGCGACGTCGACATGACCATCTTCCGTGAGAACTCGGAAGACATCTATGCCGGTATCGAGTGGAAAGCCGGCTCGCCGGAAGCGACCAAGGTCATCAAGTTCCTGAAAGAGGAAATGGGTGTCACCAAGATCCGTTTCGACGAAAACTGCGGCATCGGCGTCAAGCCGGTTTCCCTGGAAGGCACCAAGCGTCTGGCGCGCAAAGCCCTGCAATATGTGGTCGACAATGATCGCGACTCGCTGACCATCGTCCACAAAGGCAACATCATGAAGTTCACCGAAGGTGCCTTCAAGGAATGGGCCTACGAAGTGGCGGCCGAAGAGTTCGGCGCGACCCTGCTCGACGGCGGTCCGTGGATGCAGTTCAAGAACCCGAAAACTGGCAAGAACGTCATCGTCAAGGATGCTATCGCCGATGCCATGCTCCAGCAGATCCTGCTGCGCCCGGCAGAATACGACGTGATTGCGACCCTGAACCTGAACGGCGACTACCTGTCCGACGCCCTGGCGGCTGAAGTCGGCGGTATCGGTATCGCGCCAGGTGCCAACCTGTCCGACACCGTGGCCATGTTCGAAGCCACTCACGGCACTGCGCCGAAGTACGCCGGCAAGGACCAGGTCAACCCGGGCTCGCTGATCCTGTCCGCGGAAATGATGCTGCGCCACATGGGCTGGACCGAAGCGGCCGACCTGATCATCAAGGGCACCAATGGCGCCATCTCGGCCAAGACCGTGACCTATGACTTCGAACGCCTGATGGAAGGCGCCAAGTTGCTGTCTTCTTCGGCGTTTGGCGATGCCCTGATCTCGCACATGTGAGCTGAGCGGCATTAAACAAAAACCGGCCGGCTCAAGTGATTGAGTCGGCCGGTTTTTTTATGCAAAACCTGCGGTCGGTGAGGGTCTCAGGCGGTAACGGAGTGTTCTTGCGGGGTGGTGTCGATTGCGCTGGCGTCAATGGCGGCACCGATGTTCACGGCGTGCAGGCCCTTGGGGCCCTGGATGATCTCGAAGACCACCGCCTGGCCGGCCTTCAAGGTTTTGTATCCCTCCATCTGGATCGCCGAGTAGTGGGCGAACAGATCGTCCGTTTTGCCGTCTTCATTGATGAAACCGTAACCCTTGGCATTGTTGAACCACTTGACCTTGCCATTGATCTTGACGCCTGACATACCCAACTCCCTCTGCAACAGACTCCATCACTGGAGTATCATCCAGTTGATCCTGCTCAAATCCTGCAAATAGGGTTTGACGGCACGGACCTTTTTTACCCACTGTGGGCTCTATTGGTTGTAACACTGATTTGCCGATAGTCAAGGCGACCGGACAGTCAGAGTTGAAAAGCTCTGGGACCGCCCCCACCACTGTATTCAGCTCAACAGACGAACCTTTCTTTCCATGCATGCAATCAGCCAGATTCGACTAACATTCAATCAGGATCGCCCGGATTCACACGACGACGATTCCGCAGGCATTGCTGTACAGGAGGCAAAGCCTGCTTTACAGGCGCCGCCGATGTACAAGGTGGTTTTGTTCAATGATGACTACACACCGATGGATTTCGTCGTCGAAGTGCTCGAGGTGTTTTTTAACCTGAATCGTGAGCTGGCGACCAAGGTAATGCTGGCCGTCCACACAGAAGGACGGGCAGTATGCGGATTGTTTACCCGTGACATCGCCGAGACCAAGGCCATGCAGGTCAACCAGTACGCCAGGGAAAGCCAGCATCCGCTACTCTGTGAAATCGAGAAGGACGGTTAACGCCGACCACTTGGGTATGAGGTGAAGCTATGTTAAACCGCGAGCTCGAAGTCACCCTCAATCTCGCCTTCAAGGAGGCGCGTTCGAAACGTCATGAGTTCATGACCGTCGAACACCTCCTGTTGGCACTATTGGATAATGAGGCAGCCGCCACCGTTTTGCGTGCCTGCGGCGCAAACCTCGACAAACTCAAGCACGACCTGCAGGAGTTCATCGACTCCACCACGCCTTTGATTCCCGTCCATGACGAGGATCGTGAAACCCAGCCAACCCTGGGCTTCCAGCGTGTACTGCAACGTGCTGTCTTCCATGTGCAGAGCTCGGGCAAGCGTGAAGTGACCGGCGCCAACGTGCTGGTCGCGATCTTCAGTGAGCAAGAGAGTCAGGCGGTGTTCCTGCTGAAACAGCAGAGCGTTGCCCGCATTGATGTCGTCAACTACATCGCCCACGGCATTTCCAAAGTGCCGGGGCATGGCGATCACTCTGAAGGTGAGCAAGATATGCAGGACGAGGAAGGTGGTGAATCTTCTTCTTCAAGCAATCCGCTGGACGCTTATGCCAGCAACCTCAACGAACTGGCCCGCCAGGGTCGTATCGACCCGCTGGTCGGGCGTGAAATGGAAGTTGAGCGAGTGGCGCAGATTCTCGCGCGCCGGCGCAAGAACAACCCGTTGCTGGTGGGCGAGGCAGGCGTGGGTAAAACCGCGATTGCCGAAGGCCTGGCCAAGCGCATTGTCGACAACCAGGTGCCTGATCTGTTGGCCAATGCCGTGGTCTACTCCCTGGATCTCGGTGCGCTGCTGGCAGGTACCAAGTACCGTGGCGATTTCGAGAAGCGCTTCAAGGCGCTGCTCAATGAGCTGAAAAAACGTCCGCAGGCCATTCTGTTCATCGACGAAATCCACACCATCATTGGTGCGGGTGCCGCCTCTGGTGGCGTCATGGACGCTTCGAACCTGCTCAAGCCGCTGCTGTCGTCGGGTGATATCCGCTGCATCGGTTCGACCACGTTCCAGGAATTTCGCGGGATCTTCGAAAAAGACCGCGCCCTGGCACGACGTTTCCAGAAGGTCGATGTGTCGGAGCCTTCGGTGGAAGACACCATTGGCATCCTGCGCGGCCTCAAGGGTCGTTTCGAAGCGCACCACAACATCGAATACAGTGATGAGGCCTTGCGCGCCGCTGCCGAACTGGCCTCGCGCTACATCAACGACCGGCACATGCCGGACAAGGCCATCGACGTGATCGACGAGGCGGGCGCCTACCAGCGTCTGCAGCCGGTCGAGAAACGCGTGAAACGCATCGAGGTGCCTCAGGTCGAGGACATCGTGGCGAAAATCGCGCGGATTCCGCCTAAGCATGTCACCAGTTCCGACAAGGAGCTGCTGCGCAACCTTGAGCGTGACCTCAAGCTGACGGTATTTGGCCAGGATGCCGCGATCGACTCGCTGTCGACTGCGATCAAACTGTCCCGTGCCGGTCTCAAGTCGCCGGACAAGCCAGTGGGCTCATTCCTGTTCGCCGGTCCGACCGGTGTCGGCAAGACCGAGGCGGCTCGCCAACTGGCGAAGGCGCTGGGGATCGAGCTGGTGCGGTTCGACATGTCCGAGTACATGGAGCGTCACACCGTATCGCGCCTGATCGGTGCGCCGCCGGGTTACGTCGGGTTCGACCAGGGCGGTCTGTTGACCGAAGCCATCACCAAGCAGCCGCATTGCGTGTTGTTGCTCGATGAGATCGAGAAGGCGCATCCGGAAGTCTTCAACCTGCTGCTGCAGGTCATGGATCACGGTACGCTGACCGATAACAACGGACGCAAGGCGGACTTCCGCAACGTGATCGTGATCATGACGACCAACGCCGGCGCCGAAACTGCGGCCCGTGCGTCGATCGGCTTCACCCATCAGGACCACTCGTCCGATGCGATGGAAGTGATCAAGAAGAGCTTCACGCCGGAGTTCCGTAACCGTCTGGACACCATTATCCAGTTTGGTCGCCTCAGTCATGAGGTCATCAAAAGTGTGGTGGACAAGTTCCTTACCGAGCTTCAAGCGCAGTTGGAAGACAAGCGCGTGCAGCTGGAAGTGACCGATGCCGCACGCAGCTGGCTGGCGGCGGGTGGCTACGATTCGGCAATGGGCGCTCGTCCAATGGCCCGTTTGATCCAGGACAAGATCAAGCGTCCGCTGGCGGAGGAGATCCTGTTTGGCGAGTTGGCCGATCATGGTGGCGTGGTGCATATCGATATCAAGGACGGCGAGCTGACCTTCGATTTCGAGACCACGGCGGAAATGGCCTGACGGTTGGTTGTGTTAGAGCAGAAGGCGCCGGGAGGCGCCTTTTTGCTGTGTGGGGTTTGCTGCTTGGGGTTTGGGGGTTTGGGGGCATATCCGTTGCTGCGGTAACGGCGGCTTAGGGTTTCGCCCTTACGGCGAGGCACTTTTGTCAAACGACACAAAAGTACCCAAAAAGTCTTGCCCCAGCGTTCGGCCCCTCGCCAAGGCTCGGGGTCCCTTCGCTACGGTGCCCATCAGGGGGCATCGCCTACGGTTTGCTTCGCTGCACCTCCTCTCGATGCATGCGGCTTCGCCGCACGGCGCTACGCGCCTCCCCCCTGATGGACACCTTCGCTCAGCCTGCCGAAGGGGCGGGTGGATCAAGATCAAGAGCAAAAGCACGGCGACCTGACAGTCGGCCTGAGTGGTAAGAGCGAACGAGGCGGCCTACCGGCCGGCCTGTTTGCCCTGCGTACAAATCCCCCTTGTGGGAGCGAGCTTGCTCGCGATGGCGATCCGCGCCACACCGTTGGCATTGGCATTGGCATTGGCATTGGCGTTTGCTTTGCTTTGCTTTGCTTTGCTTTGCTTTGCTTTGGCTCTTGATCTTTCGCCCCTTCGGCAGGCCGAGCGAAGGTGTCCATCAGGGGGATAGGCGCGTAGCGCCGTGCGGCGAAGCCGCACACATCGAGAGGAGGTGCAGCGAAGCAAACCGTAGGCGATGCCCCCTGATGGATACCGTAGCGAGGGAACACTGAGCCTTGGCGAAGTGCCGTACGCTGGGGCGAAGCCTTTTGCTTACTTTTCGGCGTTTGGAAAAGTGAGTCGCTGTAAGAGCCAGCCCTTTCAAGGTCTTTTGACTTTAGCGGCCTTGAGCACCCGATCCGTCGACACGTGGGCATTCGCGGCTTTGCCTTCAAGCCACTCCTTTGGTTTGGGCACCTTCGGACCTCGTTTACTCTTGACGACCGCTTTGGGCTGGATGTTTCGAGCGAGTGCAAGCAGATACTGAGCCAGCCCTCCTGCGGGGATCGGAATGGATGAGTGTTCTGCTGGCAGGGCTATTTGCATACCCTCGTAACCGCTGCGTACCTGTACCGTCAGGTGGAAAATCGATGCTTCCCAATCGTCGGGCAGGGTCTGGCGATGAGCCTGTTCAACGCTGTGCTTGAGCACGGCCAAGACGTTGTAAGCCAACACGGCCGACGCAAATCCCAGCAGGGCGGCCTTAGGGTTGCCCAAGGTTTCGATTTCGCTGTCCAGCACCGATTCCAGACGCTGGAACATCCCTTCGATGCTCCAGCGACGGCGGTACAAATCGGCGATTTGCTCGGCACTGATGGAGTCGGGCAAGTTGCTCCAGAACAACAGCGTGGTGTCGCCAGATTCGGTGGGGTTTTGCAGATTCAGTTCGACACGCCGCCACTGGCGACCACCTTTGACCTCGATGATTTGCTCGCGCACGCTGCCTACCCCGACCGCGACAGACTCCTGCCAGTCGCTTTCCTTAAGTAGACGTGGATGCTTGCTCGGTTCGCGAATGATGAACGAGGCTCCGGACTCTTCGCAGGCGTCCATGACGGGGAGCGTGCAATAGAGTCGATCAGCCATCCACAGCTGCCCCGCACAGGCTTTTTCCAGCAACGGCAGAACGCTGACGCGCTCACTGGCATAGGCATCTTCACAGGGCTGAAGATCGACGACCTGATCCAGATCGGGGTCGTAAACCACTACTGAAAAACCAGGCCGGGCGGCCCCTCGTTCACGGCGCAAAGCGCCCAGGCGTTTTTCGCTGGAAGGCAGGTGATTGCCGTCGACGACCCGCAGTTGCCAGCCAGGCAAAATGGCTGAGTGCCCCAGCTCTTTTATCGTCGGGGCCAAGCGCTCTGCGCTGCCGGTGACCAGGGCGCGCAGCAGCGCAGGTTCTGTGCGGCTGACCTTGTCATACAGCGCCGCCAAGCTGACGGGAAGATCCTCCATCTGCCGTGCAGCAGCATGTAGCGATGGTCGCAAGCCCAATGAAACAAGGGACATCAGTTCAACGATGGTTGAGAACAGAAGCTCACGCGGGTATTGCCGCTGACGATGTTCTTCGAACACCTGATCGACCCATGTGGCAGGAACAGCCTGCTCCAGTATCACTCTGGTCATGACACTGGCCGGTGTTTTTTTCTCAAACCGCGCTAGAACTTCTGCCCACATCGCTTTCGTCACCCTGACTGGAGTTTTGGGGGATTTTATCAAAGACCTTGAAAGGGCTGGCTGTAAGAGCGAACCCGCCGGCGGCCGTAACCGCAGAAACGGATATGTACTCAATCTACACAAACAACAGACAAACAAAAACGCCCGGCATAAACCGGGCGTTTTGTATTGACTTGATTAGCGAGCGCGGTAAGTGATGCGCCCTTTGCTCAAGTCATAGGGCGTCAGCTCGACGCGCACTTTGTCACCGGTAAGAATACGAATGTAGTTCTTGCGCATCTTGCCGGAAATATGCGCGGTTACGACGTGCCCATTTTCCAACTCCACACGAAACATGGTGTTGGGCAGGGTGTCGACGACAGTGCCTTCCATTTCGAAGCTGTCT
This sequence comes from Pseudomonas sp. S04, assembly GCF_009834545.1. Lineage (NCBI taxonomy): Bacteria > Pseudomonadati > Pseudomonadota > Gammaproteobacteria > Pseudomonadales > Pseudomonadaceae > Pseudomonas > Pseudomonas sp. S04. The sequence continues at coordinate 4,021,617 of NZ_CP019427.1, read as the reverse complement.
TCTTTCGACATGCAGTAAAGCCCTCGGTGTCCAATGAATGGCCCGGTGCAACTGCGCCAGGCAAAAGCGGCGTGCATTGTGCCCGAAAAATGGGGTTTAAGCCAAGGGCTTTAGGGTTGACCCTAGTTCAGAACCACCCAGCGCTGGTTAATCAGCAGCTCTATGGGGCGATATTGGGTCTTGTAGTTCATTTTTTTGCAGTTCTTGATCCAGTACCCCAGGTACACCGCATCCAGCCCCAGGCGGCTGGCCTCGCCGATTTGCCAGAGGATCGCGTAGCGTCCCAGGCTGCGGCGCTCTTCTGCGGGCTCGTAGAAGGTGTAGACCGCGGATAAACCATTGGGCAGCAGATCCGTCACGGCGATGGCCAGCAGCCGGCCTTCCAGGCGGAACTCGTAGAACCGGGAAAAGGGCAGGTCGCGCACCAGGAAGGTGGAAAACTGATCGCGACTGGGCGGGTACATGTCGCCATCGGCATGCCGCTGTTCGATGTAGCGCTGGTAAAGGTCGAAGTATTCTTCGCTGAAGCCTGGTTTGGCCGGGCGTACCTGCAAGTCGGCGTTGCGCTTGAAAATGCGTTTCTGCTGCCGGTTGGGGGTAAATTGCGCCACGGGGATGCGCGCAGGCACGCACGCGTTGCAGTTCTGGCAATGGGGCCGGTACAGGTGATCGCCGCTGCGCCGAAAACCCATTTCCGACAGGTCTGCGTAGACATGCACATCCATGGGCTGGCTAGGGTCGAGGAACAGCGTGGTCGCCTGCTCCTCTGGCAGATAGCTGCAAGAATGGGGCTGAGTGGCATAAAACTTGAGACGCGCCAACTCGGTCATGGATCAACCCTCGGGGGTAAGCCGTTCAATTAAGTGTAAGCCACAGGCGTCAAAGTCGCCTGATAAACCCATGTGGCGCGGTTGGGCTGATCGAGGTGGCGGGCCAGATAATCGGCGAACTCCCGGCGCGCAATCGAGCGGGCGCCCAGGCTGTGCAGGTGGTCGGTGGGCATCTGGCAGTCGATGAGGACAAAACCGGCCTCCCGCAGGTGCTGCACCAGGCTGGCAAAGCCAACCTTGGAGGCGTTGTCGGCGCGGCTGAACATCGACTCGCCGAAAAACAACTGGCCCATGGCTAGGCCGTACAGGCCGCCCACCAGCACGTCCTGGTCCCAGACTTCCACGCTGTGGGCGTGGCCGCGGGCGTGTAGCTCTCGGTAGGCGTCCTGCATGGCGTCGGTGATCCAGGTACCGTCGGCATAGTCCCGGGGCGCTGCGCAGGCGCTGATCACGGCGGCGAAGTCCTGGTCGAACGTCACTCGGTAGCGTTGCTGGCGCAGCAGTTTGCCGAGGCTGCGCGAGATATGCAGTTCGTCGGGAAACAACACCGTGCGCGGATCGGGAGACCACCACAGGATCGGCTGGCCTTCGGAAAACCAGGGGAAGCAGCCGTGGCGATAGGCTTGGACCAGGCGATCGGCAGACAGGTCGCCACCGGCGGCGAGCAAGCCGTTGGGCTCGCGCATGGCTTTTTCCAGCGGTGGGAAATTCAGGGAGTCGCGTTGTAACCAGGTCAGCATGGTATCCAGCTTGCAGTAGGGGAGGGCAGCGGCAGCGCCGGGCTGCCGCTCATCATCCGGGTCAGTTGTCGTCGAGGTATTTTTCAGCGTCCAGCGCCGCCATGCAACCCGCGCCGGCAGATGTCACTGCCTGGCGGTACACATGGTCGGCTACGTCGCCTGCGGCAAACACCCCGGCAATCGCGGTGGCGGTGGCATTGCCCTCACTGCCGCCCTGGACCCGCAAGTAGCCATCATGCATCGGTAACTGGCCCTGGAACAGCTCGGTATTGGGTTTGTGGCCAATAGCAATGAAGACTCCGGCCAGGGGCAGCTCACGGGTTTGCCCGCTCAGGCTGTCCCGCAGGCGGGCGCCGGTCACGCCGCTGGCATCGCCGAGGACTTCGTCCAGGTTCTGGTTCCAGTGCAGGCGGATATTGCCGTTGGCGGCTTTTTCGAACAATTTGTCCTGGAGGATTTTTTCCGAACGCAACTTGTCGCGACGGTGAATCAGGTGCACTTCCCGGGCAATGTTGGACAGATACAAAGCCTCCTCGACCGCGGTATTGCCGCCACCCACGACGGCGACCACTTGGTTGCGATAGAAGAACCCGTCGCAGGTCGCGCAGGCCGAGACCCCCTTGCCGGCAAAGGCCTCTTCCGACGGCAGTCCCAGGTACTGCGCCGAGGCGCCAGTGGCGATGATCAAGGCATCGCAGGTGTAGGTGGCGCTGTCGCCAATCAGCTGGAACGGGCGTTGCTGCAACTTGGCGGTATGGATGTGGTCGTAGACGATCTGTGTGTCAAAACGCTCGGCGTGTTTTTGCATGCGTTCCATGAGTGCCGGGCCGGTCAGGCCTTCGACGTCGCCGGGCCAGTTGTCGACTTCGACCGTAGTGGTGAGCTGGCCACCAGCCTGCATGCCGGTGATGACCACCGGTTTGAGGTTGGCGCGGGCGGCATAAACGGCAGCGCTGTAACCGGCAGGACCGGAACCCAGAATGATCAGGCGTGAATGCTTCGCATCGCTCATAAAAACACCTCATAAGCCTTTGTCACAAAAGACAATGCATGCTCAAATTGAATCGCGTGCCAGAGACTTCTGGCTATGCTGTAGCCATGGACTTGAAGCATGGCATCGGCCGTACAAACCCGTACAATGCAAGGCTGTAACAATGCTTTACGGAAAAAAGCACAGCGTGCCGTGTTTATAAAAACCCAAGCGCAGTGTTAAAAGTAGTCCCAGTTGCGCCTCTACACTTTTTTACCTGCCTGGATTGGGCAGTTTTTTATAGTCATTCAACAGATGGACGCGCCCCTGGCGCAGGAAAAGTAGCGTTTTGAAGAAATCCACCGCAGCACCTAAACCAGTCGTTCCGCTTTGGCGTCAACACCTGCACTACCGACTCAAGGAAGGTGCGTTGATCGCCATCGGGGCCTTGTGCCTGTTCCTGATGATGGCCTTGCTGACCTATGGCAAGGACGATCCGGGCTGGAGCCACAACAGCAAGATCGATGACGTGCAGAACTTCGGCGGCCCGGCGGGCTCCTACAGCGCCGACATCCTGTTCATGGTGCTGGGGTATTTCGCCTATATCTTCCCGCTGTTGCTGGCGATCAAGACCTATCAGATCTTCCGCCAGCGCCACGATCCGTGGGAGTGGAGCGGCTGGCTGTTCTCCTGGCGCCTGATTGGCCTGGTGTTCCTGGTGTTGTCGGGCGCAGCCTTGGCCCACATCCATTTCCATGCCCCCACCGGCTTGCCGGCCGGCGCCGGTGGTGCGCTGGGCGAAAGCCTGGGTGAGTTGGCCAAGAATGCGCTGAACATCCAGGGCAGCACCCTGATGTTCATTGCGCTGTTCCTGTTCGGCCTGACCGTGTTTACCGACCTGTCGTGGTTCAAGGTAATGGACGTCACCGGCAAGATCACCCTCGACCTGTTCGAACTGTTCCAGGGTGCCGCCAATCGCTGGTGGGCCGCGCGTACCGAGCGCAAGCAACTGGTCGCGCAATTGCGTGAAGTGGATGATCGGGTGCATAGCGTCGTCGCACCGACCGTGACCGACAAACGCGAGCAGGCCAAGGTCAAGGAACGCTTGATCGAGCGCGAGCAGGCCCTGAGCAAGCACATGTCCGAACGCGAGAAACAGGTCCCGCCGGTGATCGCCCCGGCGCCACCGAAACCCGCCGCCCCAAGCAAGCGCGTGGAGAAAGAGAAGCAGGCGCCGTTGTTCGTCGACAGCGCCGTGGAAGGCACCTTGCCGCCGATCTCTATTCTCGACCCGGCGGAAAAGAAACAACTCAACTATTCGCCTGAGTCGCTGGCGGCGGTCGGGCATCTGCTGGAAATCAAACTCAAGGAGTTCGGGGTCGAGGTCTCGGTGGACTCGATTCACCCGGGTCCGGTGATTACCCGCTACGAAATCCAGCCGGCGGCGGGGGTCAAGGTCAGCCGTATTTCCAACCTGGCGAAAGACCTCGCGCGCTCGCTGGCTGTGACCAGTGTGCGGGTGGTGGAAGTGATTCCGGGCAAGACCACGGTCGGTATCGAGATTCCCAACGAAGACCGGCAGATCGTGCGCTTCTCCGAAGTGCTGTCGACCCCGGAATACGACAACTTCAAGTCGCCGGTGACCCTGGCCCTGGGCCACGACATCGGCGGCAAGCCGATCATCACCGACCTGGCCAAAATGCCGCACCTGCTGGTGGCTGGTACCACCGGTTCCGGTAAGTCGGTGGGGGTCAACGCAATGATCCTGTCGATCCTGTTCAAGTCCGGCCCGGAAGACGCCAAGCTGATCATGATCGACCCGAAAATGCTTGAATTGTCGATCTACGAAGGCATTCCGCACCTGCTCTGCCCGGTGGTCACCGACATGAAGGACGCCGCCAACGCCCTGCGCTGGAGCGTGGCCGAGATGGAGCGGCGCTACAAGCTGATGGCCAAGATGGGGGTGCGTAACCTGTCCGGTTTCAACCAGAAGGTGCGCGAGGCGCAAGAAGCCGGCACGCCGTTGACCGACCCACTGTACAACCGCGATAGCATTCACGACGAAGCGCCGCTGCTGACCAAGCTGCCGACCATCGTCGTGGTCGTCGACGAATTCGCCGACATGATGATGATCGTCGGCAAAAAAGTTGAAGAACTCATCGCTCGTATCGCGCAGAAAGCCCGTGCGGCCGGTATCCACCTGATTCTCGCGACCCAGCGTCCATCGGTGGACGTGATCACCGGTCTGATCAAGGCCAACATCCCGACGCGCATGGCGTTCCAGGTGTCGAGCAAGATCGACTCGCGGACCATCATCGACCAGGGCGGCGCCGAGCAACTGCTGGGCCACGGTGACATGCTCTACATGCCACCTGGCACCAGCCTGCCAATCCGGGTGCACGGTGCGTTCGTTTCCGATGACGAGGTTCACCGCGTGGTGGAGGCCTGGAAATTGCGCGGCGCTCCGGAATACAACGACGACATCCTCGCCGGTGTCGAAGAAGCCGGCAGCGGCTTTGAAAATGGCGGCGGCGGTGGTGACGATGACGCCGAAACCGATGCGCTCTACGACGAAGCCGTGCAGTTCGTGCTCGAAAGCCGCCGCGCGTCCATCTCGGCGGTGCAGCGCAAGCTCAAGATCGGCTACAACCGCGCGGCGCGCATGATCGAAGCCATGGAAATGGCCGGGGTCGTGACCTCCATGAATACCAACGGCTCGCGTGAAGTCCTGGCCCCTGGCCCGGTGCGCGACTGATCAGTGCCGCGTGACCTCACGCGGCGCGTCATTCAAACGAATCTCTATGAGGACTCCCATGCGTCTTATCCGCATGTTGCTGTTGCCGGTACTGGCTTTCACCACCCTCTCGGCCCATGCCGATGACAAGGACGTGGCGCGTCTGACTCAACTGCTGGAAAAGTCCCAGACCCTGAGTGCGCGTTTCTCCCAGCTGACCCTCGACGGCAGCGGTACCCAGTTGCAGGAAACCACCGGCCAGATGTCGCTGCAGCGCCCGGGCCTGTTCTACTGGCACACCGATGCGCCGCAGGAACAGTTGATGGTTTCCGATGGCAAGAAGGTCTCCCTGTGGGACCCGGACCTGGAGCAGGTCACCATCAAGACCCTCGACCAGCGCCTGACCCAGACCCCGGCGCTGCTGCTCTCCGGTGATGTGTCGAAGATCAGCCAGAGTTTTGATATCAGTGCCAAGGAAGCCGGCGGCGTGATCGATTTCACCCTCAAGCCGAAAACCAAGGACACCCTGTTCGACAACCTGCGCCTGTCGTTCCGTAATGGCCTGGTCAACGACATGCAACTGATCGACAGCGTCGGCCAGCGCACCAATATCCTGTTCACCGGTGTAAAAGCCAACGAGCCGATCCCGGCGTCCAAGTTCAAGTTCGACATCCCCAAGGGTGCCGATGTGATCCAGGAATAACCAGCCGCAAAACGCCTGTGGGAGCGGGCTTGCCCGCGATGGCGCCGGTACATCCAGCATTGATGTGACTGATGCGCCGCTTTCGCGGGCGAGCCCGCTCCCACAGGGATTGTGTTGTCAAGCACATCGACGTCAGGCCCCAGTGAGGTTTCAAACGTAGTCATGGATCTGTTTCGAAGTGCCCCGATCGCTCAGCCACTGGCCGCTCGCTTGCGCGCGGCGAACCTGGATGAGTACGTCGGCCAGGAACACCTGCTGGCCCGCGGCAAGCCCTTGCGCGAGGCGCTGGAGCAGGGTGCCCTGCATTCGATGATCTTCTGGGGACCGCCGGGTGTGGGCAAGACCACCCTGGCGCGTTTGCTCGCGGAAGTTTCGGATGCGCACTTCGAAACGGTTTCGGCGGTGCTGGCCGGGGTCAAGGAGATCCGCCAGGCAGTGGAAGTGGCCAAGCAGCAGGCTGGGCAATACGGCCGCCGCACCATCTTGTTCGTCGACGAAGTGCATCGCTTCAACAAGTCCCAACAGGATGCGTTCCTGCCCTATGTCGAGGACGGCACGCTGATTTTCATCGGCGCGACCACGGAAAACCCTTCGTTCGAACTCAATAACGCTTTGCTGTCGCGGGCACGCGTGTACGTGCTTAAAAGCCTCGACGAGACGGCCCTGCGCAAGCTGGTGCAGCGCGCGCTGACCGAAGAGCGGGGCCTGGGCAAGCGCAACCTGAGCCTCAGCGACGAAGGCTTCCAGATGCTGCTGTCGGCCGCCGACGGCGATGGTCGGCGTCTGCTCAACCTGCTGGAAAACGCCTCGGACCTGGCTGAAGACAACAGCGAAATCGGCACCGATCTCCTGCAAAGCTTGCTCGGTGACACTCGTCGTCGTTTCGACAAGGGCGGTGAAGCCTTCTACGACCAGATTTCCGCTTTACACAAATCGGTGCGTGGCTCCAACCCCGACGGCGCGCTGTACTGGTTCGCGCGCATGATCGACGGCGGTTGCGACCCGCTGTACCTGGCCCGGCGCGTGGTGCGCATGGCCAGCGAAGACATCGGCAATGCCGACCCGCGCGCCCTCAGCCTGTGCCTGGCGGCGTGGGAAGTGCAGGAGCGCCTGGGCAGCCCCGAAGGCGAACTGGCGGTGGCCCAGGCCATCACCTACCTGGCTTGCGCACCGAAAAGCAACGCGGTGTACATGGGCTTCAAGACTGCCCTGCGTGCCGCTGCCGAGCACGGTTCGCTGGAAGTGCCTCTGCACCTGCGCAATGCGCCGACCAAGCTGATGAAGCAATTGGGCTATGGTGACGAATACCGCTATGCCCACGACGAACCGGATGCTTATGCCGCCGGGGAAGACTATTTCCCGGAAGAGCTCGAGCCGATCCCGTTCTATCAACCGGTGCCCCGTGGCCTGGAGTTGAAAATCGGCGAGAAGCTCAATCACTTGGCAAAACTCGACCGTTTAAGCCCTAGGCAGCGGAGAAAATAGTGCTTGCACTGATTGTTGCGGTTTCCGTCGGCGGGGTGGCCGGCACGTTATTGCGCTTTGCCACCGGCAACTGGATCAACGCCAATTGGCCGCGGCACTTCTATAGCGCGACGCTGGCCGTTAATATCGTGGGCTGTCTGCTGATTGGCATTTTGTACGGCCTGTTTTTGACTCGCCCGGAAGTACCCCTGGAGGTGCGCGCCGGGTTGATGGTTGGCTTTCTTGGCGGCCTGACGACTTTTTCATCCTTTTCACTGGATACGGTGCGCTTGCTGGAAAGCGGGCAAGTGCCGCTGGCCCTGGGCTACGCGGCCATCAGCGTATTCGGCGGGCTGCTCGCGACCTGGGCTGGCCTGTCCCTGACCAAACTTTGATAAACGAGAGACCGACATGCTCGATTCCAAACTGTTACGTAGCAACCTTCAGGACGTAGCGGACCGCCTGGCATCCCGTGGTTTTGTGCTGGATGTCGCGCGCATCGAAGCGCTGGAAGAACAGCGCAAGACCGTCCAGACCCGCACCGAAGCACTGCAGGCTGAACGTAACGCGCGTTCCAAATCCATCGGTCAGGCCAAACAGCGCGGCGAAGACATCGCACCGTTGATGGCCGACGTCGAGCGCATGGCCAACGAACTGGGGGCCGGCAAGGTCGAGCTGGAAGCGATCCAGACCGAGCTGGATGCCATCCTGCTGGGCCTGCCGAACCTGCCGCATGAGTCGGTGCCGGTAGGCGCAGACGAAGACGGCAACGTTGAAGTGCGTCGCTGGGGCACCCCGGCCACTTTCGATTTCGAGGTCAAGGACCACGTCGCCCTGGGCGAGAAGTTCGGCTGGCTCGACTTTGAAACCGCCGCCAAGCTGTCCGGTGCCCGTTTTGCCCTGCTGCGCGGGCCGATTGCCCGTCTGCACCGCGCCCTGGCGCAGTTCATGGTCAACCTGCATACCACCGAACACGGTTACGAAGAGGCCTACACCCCTTATCTGGTGCAAGCGCCGGCCCTGCAAGGCACTGGCCAACTGCCGAAGTTCGAGGAAGACCTGTTCAAGATCAGCCGCGAAGGCGAGGCCGATCTGTACCTGATCCCGACTGCCGAAGTGTCGCTGACCAACATCGTCGCCGGCGAAATCGTCGATGCCAAGCTGCTGCCGATCAAGTTCGTCGCGCACACCCCGTGCTTTCGCAGTGAAGCCGGTGCCTCGGGTCGTGATACCCGCGGGATGATTCGCCAGCACCAGTTCGACAAGGTTGAAATGGTCCAGATCGTCGAGCCGTCGACCTCGATGGAAGCCCTCGAAGGCCTCACCGCCAACGCCGAGAAGGTCCTGCAATTGCTGGAACTGCCTTACCGCACCCTGGCGCTGTGCACCGGCGACATGGGCTTCAGCGCCGTCAAGACTTACGACCTGGAAGTGTGGATTCCGAGCCAGGACAAATACCGCGAGATTTCCTCGTGCTCCAACTGCGGTGATTTCCAGGCCCGACGCATGCAAGCGCGTTTCCGTAACCCGGAAACCGGCAAGCCTGAGCTGGTGCACACCTTGAACGGTTCTGGCCTGGCAGTCGGTCGGACCCTGGTGGCGGTGCTGGAAAACTACCAGCAGGCTGACGGTTCGATCCGCGTGCCAGACGTGCTGAAACCCTACATGGGTGGCCTTGAGGTCATCGGCTAAATGAAATATCTGCCACTGTTTCACAACCTGCGCGGTAGCCGTGTGCTGGTGGTCGGTGGAGGGGAGATTGCCTTGCGCAAATCCCGCCTGCTGGCCGATGCCGGTGCGCTGCTGCGGGTCGTTGCACCCGAGATCGAAGTCCAGCTGCGTGAGCTGGTGCAAAACAGTGGCGGCGAACTGCTGGTGCGCGGCTACCAGGAATCGGACTTGGATGGCTGCGGGCTGATCATTGCCGCTACCGATGACGAAACCTTGAACGCGCAAGTCTCCGCCGATGCCCACCGGCGTTGCCTGCCGGTCAATGTGGTGGACGCGCCTGCCCTGTGCAGCGTGATCTTCCCAGCGATTGTCGACCGTTCGCCGCTGATCATTGCGGTGTCCAGCGGCGGTGATGCACCGGTGCTGGCGCGGCTGATCCGGGCCAAGATCGAAACCTGGATTCCGTCGACCTACGGCCAGTTGGCGGGCTTGGCGGCGCGTTTCCGTGACCAGGTCAAAGGCCTGTTCCCGGACGTGCAGCAACGCCGTGGCTTCTGGGAAGACGTGTTCCAGGGACCGATCGCCGATCGGCAACTGGCCGGGCAGGGCGCCGAGGCCGAACGCTTGCTGCAAGCCAAGCTGGCGGGTGAAGCCAGCGTGACTACCGGCGAGGTGTATCTGGTGGGCGCGGGCCCGGGTGATCCGGACCTGTTGACCTTCCGCGCCCTGCGTCTGATGCAACAAGCAGACGTGGTGCTGTACGACCGCCTGGTGGCGCCAGCGATTCTCGAACTCTGTCGGCGCGACGCCGAGCGTGTCTACGTCGGCAAGCGTCGCGCCGATCACGCAGTGCCCCAGGACCAGATCAACCAGCAACTGGTGGACCTGGCTCGGCAAGGCAAGCGTGTGGTGCGACTCAAGGGTGGCGATCCCTTCATCTTTGGGCGCGGCGGCGAAGAAATCGAAGAGCTGGCGGCCCAGGGCATCCCGTTCCAGGTGGTGCCGGGCATTACCGCTGCCAGCGGTTGCGCAGCCTACGCCGGGATTCCCTTGACCCACCGTGATTACGCGCAATCCGTGCGGTTTGTCACCGGTCACCTTAAGGACGGCACCAGCGACCTGCCGTGGAGCGACCTGGTCGCACCGGCCCAGACCCTGGTGTTCTACATGGGCCTGGTGGGCTTGCCGATCATCTGCGAGCAGTTGATCAAGCACGGCCGGGGCGCGGACACGCCAGCGGCGTTGATCCAGCAGGGCACTACCGCTAACCAGCGAGTCTTCACCGGCACCCTGGCCGACCTGCCACGCCTGGTGGCGGAGCATGAAGTGCATGCGCCGACCCTGGTGATCGTGGGAGAGGTGGTGCAACTGCGTGAGAAACTGGCATGGTTTGAAGGGGCGCAGGCGCAGGTCTGAAGTCCGCGTTGCCAATATCGCGGGCATCCGCGCCCACAGATGACTTGTGCTGGACACAAATCCCCTGTGGGAGCGGGCTTGCCCGCGATGGGCATAGCTATCTACACAACGTTTTAGCGGTCTCTGGGCCGGGCGGGGTGTTGGATTAGACCGAGTACATATCCATTCTTGCGGTAACGGCCTCCTATGGTTCCGCTTTTACAGCGGCTCACTTTTGGAGGAGCCCAAAAGTAAGCAAAAGGCTCTTGCCCCACCACTCGGCACCTCGCTTAGGCTCGGTGTGCCCTCACTCCGGCTTGAATCCGTGGGCCGCCGCCACGCGCCATCCATGGCGCGGGGCGGCTAACCCGGCGTCCTGCCGGGTTACCCACGGCTTCAAGCCTGCGTTCGGCCAGCGTGGTTAACGGGGCGCCCAGGATCAAGAGCCAGAGCCAGATCAAAAGATTGCTGACTTCGTCAGCGTCTTAGGAAGTAGAAGCTACACCGCGCATGCCCTAGCGATCAGGTCGGCTTTTAGGCCGCCTCGCTTTGTTTTTGATCCTGGGCGCCCCGTTAACCACGCTGGCCGGAGTCCGATATTGATTTGGGGGGTAAACCGGCAGGACGCCGGTTTAGCCGCACTGGGCCAGGGAGGGCCCATTGCGGCGGCCCCCCAAATCAATGTCGGAGTACGGGCATGCCGAGCCTAAGCGAGGTACCGAGTGGTGGGGAATGTACGGGACAACCACATGGGTTACAAAAAAGTACCTTTACATAGGTAACACTTTTATCGACACGTACCCGTTCTTTGCCTCTCTAGCATAGACCCGGCCTAGGATTACCGGACCGAATATCACCTCCCACACATCATCACTGATCATCTCCATTCCAATGGTCTGATGCTTAAGCACATTGGCTATATAAATCCGCAGACCTGCTCGATTAATGATTCCATTACTATCAGCCAGGTAACACTCCACGTGGCTCGCATACCCCATTTCAGGCAACTTTTCCGGGTAAGTCCGAGTCGAGGGTGAATAGCAGGAAGCAGGCGTTTTCTGGTCAAGCGCCTCGTGCCCCCGCTCATAATTGTAGTGCTGCATAAAGCGGTCAAACTGTCTCTGCTGAGCCTCCCAAGGAATGGCGGGCGGTTGAGGCAAGGTGCTTTTCAGCGTTCGGTGCATGCGTTCGTGACGCCCATTCTGGTCCGGACGGCCAGGCTCAATTCGCTCAGGAATAATCCCTAGTCGCAGCCACCATATCGACAGCTGCGACAGCCCGGCACGGCCGGTACTGGCAAATGGCACACCATTGTCAGTTCGAATACGCTCCGGCAACCCGTACTCGCGGAAAACTCGCTCAAAGGTCTGTTGGGTCTCCTTCAGATTGGTACTGGACATACTCTGGCAGGCCAGTAGAAAACGGCTGGCGTGATCCATGATCGTCAGTGGATAGCACCAAACTCCGGCGCCCGTCAGAAACTGGCCCTTGTAGTCCGCGCTAAAGAGCTGATTAGGTTTTTCTGCCTTGCTCAAAGGTTTGGGATAGACCGCGACACGCCGTCGTACACGCTGCGGCGTAATTAAGTCGGCTGCTTTAAGGATGTTGTAGATGGTCGTTTTTGACGGCGGATCCTGATCGGGAAAGCGCTTGAGCAAGTCATTTTGGATCTTCTTAGGCCCTGGAGTTGTTTCTCCGATAGACCGAAGCTCGATGATTGCCTGCCTAACAGCGACAGGCACCACGTAGCTCTGGTTGTGCCGGCAACGGCTGCGTTCCTCAAGCCCACTAGGCCCTTCAGCTTTGTATCGCTCGACCCATTTATAGCCAGTCTTTCGACTGATCTCGTAGTCACTGCACAGCTTGCTGAAGGTGTGTTTGTCCGCCAGATAGGCAGCGATGAACATCACTTTTCGATCCATAGGTTTCAGCTCTCTCCAGGGCATGGTCAGATCCTCGCGAAATCGACCATGCCAGTTAATAACTGTTACCTATGTGCGTGAACTGATTTGTAACCCATGTGGGTGAGTCATACCGGAAAGAGCGTTTTGCTTACTTTTGCGCTGTTCAAAAGTGAGCCGCCGTCAGGCGGAACCATAGGAGGCCGTTACCGAAGAAATGGATATGTACTCCGCCTAATCCAACCCCCCAGAGGCCGCTACAACGTTGTGTAGATACCTATACCGAGATAGGGCCTTCAAAAGCCCCGCAACATCAGGCCTTACGCCAAACCCCCTGGCCACTCAAGCGCTGCCGATCATGGGCCGCGTTGAAATCCTGTTGCGGTCCTTTTGGTACCACCCCCGTCGGATTGATGGTCTTGTGGCTGGCGTAGTAGTGATTCTTGATGTGGGTAAAGTCCACCGTCTCGGCAATCCCCGGCCATTGATACAGTTCGTGTAGCCAGTTCGACAGGTTCGGGTAATCGGCTATCCGACGCAGGTTGCACTTGAAGTGGCCGTGATACACCGCATCGAACCGGATCATCGTAGTGAACAAGCGCACATCCGCTTCAGTCAGGTACTCCCCCGCCAGATAGCGGTTTGCGCCCAAGACACGCTCCAGGTGATCGAGCTCGGCAAACACCTCATCAAACGCCTCTGCATATGCCTGTTGCGAGGTGGCAAACCCTGCGCGATACACGCCATTGTTCACGGCCGGATAGATCCGCTCATTCAGCGCATCGATCTCGCCGTGCAGCGGTGCCGGGTAGAAGTCCAGGTCATTGCCGGTCAAGTCATCGAACGCGCTGTTGAACATGCGGATGATCTCGGCCGATTCATTGCTGACGATGCGTTTGAGCTTTTTGTCCCACAGTAGCGGCACGGTGACGCGGCCGGTGTAGTCGGGCGTGTCGGCTGTATAGCGCTGGTGCATGAAGTCGAAGTGATCGAGTTTGTCGCCGGTTGATCCGAGCGCAGTGTCGAAGGTCCAGCCGTTTTCCAGCATCAGCCAACTGACCACCGAAACGTCGATCAGGCCTTCCAGGCCTTTGAGTTTGCGCAAGATCAGCGTGCGATGTGCCCACGGACAGGCGAGCGAAACGTAAAGGTGATAACGCCCGGCTTCAGCGCTAAAGCCACCTTCGCCGCTGGGGCCGGGCTGGCCGTCAGCCGTGACCCAGTTGCGGCGTTTCGCCTGTTCGCGCTGGAACGCGCCGTCTTTGCTGCTTTCGTACCACTGGTCCTGCCAGTGGCCATCAACGAGTAAACCCATGATCAAGACTCCGCAAACCAATAATCGTTGGAGCCGAGTCTATTCCGATGAGTTCGAACAAAAAGCGCAAAGATCGGGCGCCAATGATCGGTTAAATCGATTTGTCGCGAGCAGCCCAGTATTTTTCGGCGGTTTCAAATGCTTGCTCACGGGGCTGGCCAAGACCGCGCAGGGCCAGGGCCATGGTCGAAATCAGGGCCATTTGCGGATAGCTGTCGACTACATCGCCGCGCCACACCGCTTTCAGATGCTCGATATCCAGCGAGGCCGGCTTGACGTGACGTTGCGCCGACAGCTGTGGCCATTCTTCGTCCCAGCTCTCGCCGCCGGCAGTGCCGTACAGATGGCTGTCGGCATCCGGGTTGATCTCGATTTCACCGCCATCGCCCTTGACCACAATCGCCGTGTCACCGAGCAAGCCGCTGGCATCGCGATGCACAGCCTGATAGCCCGGATGGAAAATGCTTTGCAGGCCGCAGCGCGCGCCCAGGGGGTTAAGGATCCGCGCCAGCGAATGAATCGGTGAGCGCAGGCCGAGCGTGTTGCGCAGGTCGATCATCTTCTGCAGTTGCGGCGCCCAGTCCATCAGCGGCATGAACGCCAGGCCAGCGTTGTCCAGTGCCGTACCGACTTGCTGCCAGTTGCGGCACAACGCAATGTTCAATTCGCCGAGCAGTTGCTCGCTGTACAGGCGCCCGGCAGTGTGCGCGCCACCGCCATGCATGAAGATGCGCACGCCGTTCTGGGCCAGGCACTTGGCTGCCAGCAGGTACCACGGCAGGTGCCGCTTCTTGCCGGCGTAGGTCGGCCAGTCGAGATCGACCGCCAAGGGCGGGGCGTGCAGGCGCTCGCGCAGGGCTTCGGTGAAGCCCGCCAGTTCTTGCGGGCTCTCTTCCTTGTGCCGCAACAGCATGAGGAAGGCGCCGAGCTGGGTGTCCTCGACCTTGTCGTCGAGCAGCATGCCCATGGCTTCGCGGGCTTCCTCGCGGGTCAGGTTGCGCGCGCCGCGCTTGCCTTTGCCGAGGATGCGCACGAAGGGGGCAAACGGGTGTTCGGCGGGCGTTTCGGTAAGCAGTGGAGCGAAATCGGTCATAGACAATTCGTCGGTTTGGGCAGGCCCGCCAGCTTGGCGGCGAGTTTGGCGGGAGTGCCTTTGAACAGGCGGTTCAGGTGCAGGCTGTTGCCCTTGTCCGGCCCCAGCTTGAGCGCGGTGTACTTGATCAGCGGGCGAGTTGCCGGTGATAGCTGGAACTCCTGGTAGAAACCGCGCAGCAGCTCGAGGATTTCCCAGTGTTCGGCGCTCAGTTGCAGCTCTTCGGTGGCCGCCAGCGCGTCGGCGACTTGCGCCGACCAGTCCGCCAGGTCGAGCAGATAGCCGTCTTTGTCCAGTTCGATCTGGCGTGTACCCACGGTCAGCGTGTTCATAACCAGCTGTTGACCTTGTCGTAGGTTATCGACAGTTCGACGAAGGCCGGGTAGTCAAGGGACTTGATCCACTGCGGCACCGGCAAGCCTCGAGCCTGGACGTCTTCTTCCAGGACAAACAGCTGCAGGCTGTCAGCCCGTTGCTGTAACTGATTGCACGGTGTGGTGCCGGGTTGTAGGGCATAGACCGCGTCCCCTGTGAGCAGCAGGCCATCGTTGCCGCCGAGCAAGCGCAGGCAACTGTCCAGCCGGTTGTCGGAGAAGGGTGAATGAGACAACACATGCAAAGTCGACATCAGAGGGTAATAACCTGGTCATAGCGGTCAATAACGGCCGAGATCTGCCCGGCGGCCAATAGCTGCAGTTCATCGAGGCTCAAGTCCTGCGCCTGCAAGCCACGTGCGTGGGCACTGTCGGCGCAGACGTAGAGGTCTTCGACACCGAACAGGTCAAGGGCTTGCAGGTTGGCACTGAGGTCTTTCTGCTGGACCGCCTTGGCATTCTGCTGGCTGGCCAGCTGGAACACGCCATCATCGAGAAACAGCAGGCCGATGGGCAGGTCGAAGGCGCCGCCGGCCAGCACGATGTCCAGTGCTTCACGGGCACCGGGGCCGGACCAGGGGGCCTGGCGGCTGATAATCAACAGGGATTTAGGCACGGCTCATGGCCCTCCAAAGCAAATCAGGCGATCGGCGTCTTGCACCGCGTCGTGCAGTTGACCGAGGCCGGACAACTGCCACGGCGCGTCGACATCGATCGCGCTGCGCTGATAGCGCTTGGCCTCGGTCTCGTCCAGCACACCGCGTCTCAGGGCGGCGGCGATGCACACCACGCCATCGAGCTGGTGCGCACTGACGAAGGTGCGCCACTGCTGGGCGACGTCCTGCTCATCCTGCGGGGTGACGACGCTGCTCGAAGCGTTGTAGACGCCGTCCTGATAGAAAAACAGCCGTACGATCTGGTGCCCGCCGGACAGCGCAGCCTGGGCGAACAGCAGGGCGCGGCGCGAGGAGGGCGCGTGAGGGGCAGAAAACAGCGCGATGGCGAACTTCATGGCGAACTCTGACGATAAATCTGCGGCCATGATAATGCTTTATCGGCGGTGCGGCGAAGGGCGATTCAGCGTGGCATGTAGCCCAGTTGCCAGCGGCGCGGAATCTTCAGCGAGACAATGCCCAGCACGGCCGCCAACAAGCCGCTGGCGTACAGCGCTTGCAGGCCGAACCGTTGCTCCAGGATCGCCCCCAGCACGGCACCGGCAAACATCCCGGCCCAGGGGATCAACTGCACGCGCCAGCCCGTGCGCCGCTCGCCCAGCATCCAGCGCCCCAGGCCACGGCCGAAGCGTGACAGGGCGCCGGTCACGTAAGTCAGGCCAATCGGCAGGCCGTTGACCTGCTCCACGGCGGCATTGAGCATGCCCATGGCCAGAATGGCCGCCAGCAATGCCGGGAATTGCGTTTCGAATGGCCAGGCCGCAGCGGCGCACAGCAGGGCGGCGATACTCAGCATCAAGGGCAGGGCGCGGCGCCGACCGATGCGACTGACGATCACGCCCAAGGCGTTGCCGACGATAAACATCAGCACCAGCACTGACAGGTGCAGGGTCAGTTGCCAGTCACTGGCGCTGATCGCCACCGCCAGGCGGGTGGTGTTGCCGCTCATGAAGGAAACAAAGTCGCCGGTGGCCATGAAACCGATGGCGTCGGTCATGCCTGCCAGGACCGACAGGCTCGCCACCAGGCACAGGCCGACCCGGCCGCGCCATTTCTGCACGTGCAACAGCCCGCTGGTGGGTGCGCGATGGGGTGGGGAAGGCAGCATCGGCTAACGCTCGAGGCCGTGCAGTTCGCAGTACTCCTGCCAGTCCATGCCGGCCATCTGCGCCACCTCCTTGTGCACTTCCAGCCGTTGGGCGGCGAAGTCCTCGGGGGTAGCGGCGGTCAACTGCAAGGTCAGTTCCCAGGCAAACAGGCCCAGGCGCTCGGCCTCGGCTTCGTAGGCTTGGTGCAGGTGTTCGCTGCGAAACTGCTCCATGCTCTCGCCTTTGGCCTGGGCGGCCAGTGGATTGAGGTGGTCCAGTTCTTCGCGCAGTGCCGGATGGGCATTGAGAAAACGTTGCAGCGCCAGTTCGTGTTGCGATTCGATCGAGGCCATGAATCATCCTGGTCAAAATGAAAGTATGCGCGCGGTACCGGGCCGGGCCTTGATCCGGGTCAGGAAGTCTTCTTGCGGTTGGCCTTGGCCTCGGCTGCCAGGCACTCGAGGGCAAATTGTTCGGTGTAGGTCATCTGGATCGGCGTGGTCTCGCCCTTTACCGTGCGTTCGCCGTCGAGAATGTAGCGGATGCGTTTGTCGGTCACGCCAATGCGCTTGGCAATCCAGGAGGGGGTCTGGCCGATCTGGCTGATCAGTTTGTCGGCGTAGTCGGTGGACGGTTTGTACAGCTCGGCGTTCGGGGTCATTGGCTTTCCAGAAAGAGTACGTGGCGCAGGGCGCCCATAATGGCGCGACAGGGTGCGTGAATAACCGTGGCCTGTCGCGCCTTATCTCGAAGTAAAGCAGAGCCTTTGCACTTCGAGACGGCGGTGTGGAGTGATAGAGTCGCCGTTTTACCCATTTAAGGAAGCACGATGCGTATTTGTCTGGTGGCACTGGCGGGGCTGTTACTGGCCGGGTGTGCGGGATCGACGATGAACCAGGCCCGCACCCAGAGCCCCTACAAGACGCTCGCTTCGAACAAGGCTGATCTGGTGGTTGCCCAGTGTGTGCAGTTTGCCTGGCAGGATGAGGCGGTGTTTGGGGTGGATGCCAGCGGTTACCTGGAGCCGGGGGACGGTGGTGGGTTTACTGTTTATACCCGGTCGGCTGAGTCGTTTATCGATGTGCAGGGCGGGGTGTTGAAGTATTACGTGGTGCAAGATAGCTGGGTTGCCACGCGTCGGTTGGCGGCTTTGGCGACCTGCTTGTAGGGGGTTATCCATAGATGTGGCAGTGAGCTTGCTCGCGATGGGGCCTGAGCCACTGCTATCGCGAGCAAGCTCGCTCCTACAGCTGTGGCAAGGCAGCCACCGGGAAGTCGAACGCGGCCAGTTGGAATCCTTGGTCGTCCACCTGCAACGCCCAGCCTTGACGATCCCAGTCACCCAGCACAATGCGCTTGGCTGCCAGGTCGCCAATTTGCAGCTTGTGGATGGCGGGACGGTGCGTGTGGCCGTGGATCAGGGTTTTTACCCCGTATTGCTGCATGATCCGCGGGATTTCCTCGGGGGTCACGTCGACGATGTCGTTGGCTTTCATGCGGGTCTGCGCGCGGCTTTCGCTTCGCAACTTGCGCGCCAGCGCGTGGCGGGTGCGCAGGGGCAGGTGGCGCAGGATGAACAGCGTCAGCGGGTTGCGCAGGTAACGTCGCAGTTTCATGTAGCCGATGTCGCGGGTACACAGGCTGTCGCCGTGCATCAGCAGCACCGGTTCACCGGCGAGTTGCACCACACTCGGGTCTTTTAGCAGGGTACAGCCGGCTGCTTTGCAGAAGGCCTTGCCCAACAGGAAGTCGCGATTGCCGTGCATCAGAAAGATGGCCGTGCCGCTGTCGCTCAAGTTGCGCAGGGCTTGGCAGATGGAGCGTTGGAAGGGGCTCATGGCGTCGTCGCCGATCCAGGCCTCGAAAAAGTCGCCCAGTATGTACAGCGCACTGGCCGTGCGGGCACGGGTGGCGAGCAAATCCAGAAACGCCCGGGTGATGTCCGGGCGTTCCTCTTCCAGATGTAAGTCTGAAATCAGCAGTATCACTCAATGATCTCGGCTTTCTCGATGATCACGTCTTCTGCTGGAACGTCCTGGTGGCCGGACTTCATGGTGGTGGAAACACCCTTGATCTTGTCGACAACGTCAGTGCCGGCAGTCACTTTGGCGAACACCGCGTAGCCCCAGCCCTGCACGTTCTTGCCGCTGTGGTTGAGGAAGCTGTTGTCCGCCACGTTGATGAAGAACTGCGCGGAAGCCGAATGCGGCTCCATGGTGCGAGCCATGGCCACGGTGTACTTGTCGTTGGAAAGACCGTTGTCCGCTTCGTTCTGGATGCTTGGACGCTTGTCTTTCTTTTCCTTCATGCCTGGCTCGAAACCGCCGCCCTGGATCATGAAGTTGCCGATTACACGGTGGAACACGGTGTTGGTGTAGTGACCGGCCTTAACGTACTCGATGAAGTTGGCCACGGTGATCGGGGCTTTCTCGGCGTTCAGGTCCAGGACGATGTCGCCGTGGTTGGTGGTCAGTTTGACTTGAGTCATGATCGCTACTCTTTAAGGAATTCGTGGGTTTCGGGGCCGCACGGCCCCCAACCGGTTTGGCCAGCGTCGGCCAAGGTGCGCAGTTTAGCGTGCCGGGCGCGAATTTCGAGGCTGTTTTTTCATCTGGGTTCGATTAAAAGCAGCAGTTTTCCGGCCTGCTCTGTCAGGCACTTGACCGCATCGGCTATGATAGCGGCTTTGTTTTGTTCGGCCTGCATGTAGGCCACGCACTTGTACGCCCAAGGATCCTATGAGCAAGCCCACTGTCGACCCTGCCTCGAATTCCAAGAACGGCCCAGCCGTGCCGGTCAACTTCCTGCGCCCGATCATCCAGGCGGACCTGGACTCGGGTAAGCACACGCAGATCGTCACCCGTTTTCCGCCAGAGCCCAATGGTTACCTGCACATCGGTCACGCCAAGTCGATCTGTGTGAACTTCGGCCTGGCCCAGGAGTTCGGTGGCGTCACGCACCTGCGTTTCGACGACACCAACCCGGCCAAGGAAGACCAGGAATACATCGATGCCATCGAAAGCGACGTCAAGTGGCTGGGTTTCCAGTGGTCCGGTGAAGTGCGCTATGCCTCGCAGTATTTCGACCAGTTGCACGACTGGGCGGTCGAGCTGATCAAGGCGGGCAAGGCCTATGTCGACGACCTGACCCCTGAGCAGGCCAAGGAATACCGCGGCAGCCTGACCGAGCCGGGCAAGAACAGCCCGTTCCGTGAGCGCAGCGTGGAAGAAAACCTCGACCTGTTCGCCCGCATGAAAGCCGGTGAGTTTCAGGACGGTGCACGGGTGCTGCGGGCCAAGATCGACATGGCCTCGCCGAACATGAACCTGCGCGACCCGATCATGTACCGCATCCGTCATGCCCACCACCACCAGACCGGTGACAAGTGGTGCATCTACCCCAACTATGACTTCACCCACGGTCAGTCGGATGCCATCGAAGGCATCACCCACTCGATCTGCACCCTGGAGTTCGAAAGCCATCGTCCGCTGTACGAGTGGTTCCTGGACGCGCTGCCGGTGCCGGCCAAGCCGCGCCAGTACGAATTCAGCCGCCTGAACCTGAACTACACCATCACCAGCAAGCGCAAGCTCAAGCAACTGGTCGATGAAAAGCACGTACATGGCTGGGATGACCCGCGTATGTCGACGCTGTCGGGCTTCCGTCGTCGCGGCTACACCCCGGCGTCGATCCGCAACTTCTGCGACATGGTTGGCACCAACCGTTCCGATGGCGTGGTCGACTTCGGCATGCTGGAATTCAGCATCCGTCAGGATCTCGACGCGAACGCTCCGCGCGCCATGTGCGTGCTGCGTCCGTTGAAGGTGGTGATCACCAACTATCCGCAAGACCAGGTCGAAAACCTCGAACTGCCGCGTCATCCGCAGAAAGAAGAGCTGGGCGTGCGCAAGCTGCCGTTCGCCCGTGAAATCTACATCGACCGCGATGACTTCATGGAAGAGCCGCCAAAAGGCTACAAGCGCCTGGAGCCGGGCGGTGAAGTGCGCCTGCGCGGCAGCTACGTGATTCGCGCCGACGAAGCGATCAAGGATGCCGACGGCAATATCGTCGAGCTGCGCTGCTCCTACGATCCAGACACCCTGGGCAAGAACCCTGAAGGCCGCAAGGTCAAGGGTGTGGTGCATTGGGTGCCGGCGGCTGCCAGCATCGAGTGCGAAGTGCGCCTGTACGATCGCCTGTTCCGCTCGGCCAACCCTGAGAAGGCCGAAGACAGCGCCAGTTTCCTGGACAACATCAACCCTGACTCACTGCAAGTCCTCACCGGTTGTCGTGCCGAGCCTTCGCTGGGCGATGCACAGCCGGAAGACCGTTTCCAGTTCGAGCGCGAAGGTTACTTCTGCGCGGATATCAAGGACTCGAAACCGGGCGCTCCGGTATTCAACCGTACCGTGACCCTGCGCGACTCCTGGGGTCAGTGATTCAGTCAAGGAACTAACGTGCTAACGATCTACAACACGCTCACCAAGAGCAAAGAAGTCTTCAAGCCGCTCGATGGCAACAAGGTGCGCATGTACGTGTGCGGCATGACCGTGTACGACTACTGCCACCTCGGCCACGGCCGCAGCATGGTCGCGTTCGACCTGGTGACCCGCTGGTTGCGGTTCAGCGGGTACGACCTGACCTACGTGCGCAACATCACCGACATCGACGACAAGATCATCAATCGGGCCAATGAGAACGGCGAGTCGTTCGAAGCCTTGACCGAGCGCATGATCGCGGCGATGCACGAAGACGAAGCGCGCCTGAACATCCAGAAGCCGGACATGGAGCCGCGCGCCACGGATCACATTCCGGGCATGCACGCGATGATCCAGACCCTGATCGACAAGGGTTACGCCTACGCCCCGGGCAATGGCGACGTGTACTACCGCGTCGGCAAGTTCATGGGCTACGGTAAGCTGTCGCGCAAGAAGATCGAAGACCTGCGCATCGGTGCGCGGATCGAGGTCGACGAAGCCAAGGACGATCCCCTGGATTTCGTGCTGTGGAAGGGCGTCAAGCCGGGCGAGCCGAGTTGGGAGTCGCCGTGGGGCGCTGGGCGTCCGGGCTGGCACATCGAGTGCTCGGTGATGTCCACCTGCTGCCTGGGCGAGACCTTCGACATTCATGGTGGCGGCAGCGACCTGGAGTTCCCGCACCACGAGAACGAAATCGCCCAGAGCGAAGCGGCCACCGGCAAGACCTACGCTAACGCGTGGATGCATTGCGGGATGATTCGCATCAATGGCGAGAAGATGTCCAAGTCCTTGAACAACTTCTTCACCATCCGCGATGTGCTGGAAAAGTACCACCCGGAAGTCGTGCGTTACCTGCTGGTGTCGAGCCACTACCGCAGCGCCATCAACTACTCGGAAGACAACCTCAAGGACGCCAAGGGCGCCCTGGAGCGTTTCTACCACGCATTGAAAGGCCTGCCGAAGGTGGCGCCGGCCGGTGGCGAAGCCTTTGTCGAGCGGTTCACCCAGGTGATGAACGACGACTTCGGCACGCCGGAAGCCTGCGCGGTGCTGTTCGAGATGGTGCGCGAGATCAACCGCCTGCGTGAGAGCGATCTCGATGCGGCGGCCGGCCTGGCAGCGCGCTTGAAAGAACTGGCCAGCGTGCTGGGTGTGTTGCAGCTTGAGGCCGATGACTTCCTGCAGGCTGGCGCCGAAGGACGGGTGGATGCGGCTGCAGTCGATGGCTTGATCGCCGCGCGCCTGGCGGCTCGTGCCGCTAAAGACTGGGCCGAATCCGACCGCATCCGCGACCAGCTCACCGCCATGGGCGTGGTGCTGGAAGACGGCAAGGGTGGTACGACCTGGCGTCTGGCTGACTGACTGCTGCGCTGCTACAAACCAAACCCGCCTAGTGCGGGTTTTGTTTTGACCGGCATCGCAAGCCATCGATTCGGCAGATCATCCGTGAGGCTAAGGGCTGACCACTGATCGTTATTTGCGGGTTTTTTCCCACTCAGTGGGAATCCGGTTTCAGTTAATGGAAAACTCGGTGCACCATGCCCGCAAGAGCATGAGGCCGATATGAACTACAACACGCCCACTGATCGCTTGCTGCAAATCCTCGTCACCCTGGGGCAATCCCGCGAGGCGATCTCCGCCAAAGAACTGTCCGAGCAACTGGCACAGCCGCTCAGCAGCACTTATCGCCATCTCAAGACCCTGCTGCGCTGGGGGCTTGCCGAAGAGAACGGTCAGGGTCGCTATTTGCCGGGGCCAACTTGTTTGCAACTGGCCAAGAAATTCGACCGCGAAGCGGTGCTGGTGACCCTCGCCAAGCCGGAACTCAAGCGCCTGGCCGAGCAAAGCCAGGAAAGCGTGGCGTTAATGGTGCCCAGCAATGGCCAGGCGATTTGCATCGAACTGGTCGACAGCCCGCAACCGCTGCGTTGCTGCTACCAAAAAGGGCTGGCCCAGCCGCTGTTGGTCGGTGCGTCGGCGAGAGTGCTGTTGGCCTATATGGATGAGGCGCAAAGCCTGTCGGCTCTTTTGGCGCAAGGCGTCGAAAGCGAGGACGTCGCCACGTACCAACGCAGTTTTGCCGATATCCGCGCTGCCGGTTATGCCGTGAGTGTGAGTGAAATCGACGACGGCATTTGGGGTATCAGTGCGCCGTTGCTCGACAGCCGAAATCGCCTGCAAGGCGCCATCAGCCTCATGGCTCCTGCCTTCCGGGCGCACACCCGCAGTGAACGCCTGATCCGCTGGACCCAGGACGTGGCCCTGCGCCTGAGCGCCCGGCTCGACTGAATGTGACTGGAGTTTCAAGCATGACTGCTGTTTCTGACATACCCCTGTGGACAGGTCGTATCGACGCTGGCGAAGGGCAGGCTGCGCTGCGCTGGCATCAATGGGTCAAGCCCTTCTGCGAGGGTCAGTCTGCGGGTGCAGCACTGATTGGACTGGCCTGTGATGAAGGCGTCAAACGTAATCAAGGACGCACCGGCGCCCGTCTTGGCCCGTCAGCACTGCGCAAGGCGCTGGCCAACCTGGCGTGGCACGGCCATGCGCCGCTGTATGACGCGGGCGATGTGAGCTGCACCGACAGCAACCTCGAAGGCGCGCAGCAGATTTACGCTCACCACGTCAGCTATATGCTCAACCAGGGGCATTTGCCGTTGGGGTTGGGTGGCGGCCATGAAATCGCCTTTGCCAGCTTTAGCGGCCTGGCCGATCACCTGCGCCAGGCCACCCCGCATGCGCGGATCGGCGTTCTCAACTTTGATGCCCACTTTGATCTGCGCCATGGTGAACAAAGCAGTTCGGGTACCCCTTTTCGCCAGATAGCCGAGTACTGCCAGCGTGCGCAGATGCCGTTCACCTATTGCTGCCTGGGTGTCAGCCAGATGAACAACACCCAGGCGCTGTTTGAGCAGGCGCAGCGACTGAATGTGCGTTACCGCCTCGACCGGCAAATGAACAGCTGGGACATACCCGCCTGCGAAGCGCTGATCGATGAGTTCTTGCAAGACGTCGATCACCTCTACATGACCATCTGCCTTGATGTCCTGCCTGCCAGCCAGGCGCCCGGTGTCAGTGCGCCGTCTGCCCATGGCGTGGACATGCAGATCGTCGAGCACCTGATACGTCATGCCAAGGCCAGCGGCAAATTGCGCATGGCCGACATCGCCGAACTCAACCCCGGCCTGGATATCGACAATCGAACCGCCCGCATTGGCGCGCGTCTGCTCGCCAGCCTGATCGATTAAGTTTTTCCGTAAATCCCTGAAACCGCTTGTTGAATCATAAGAAAAAGAGAAATTCGCCATGCTGACATTCGAACTGGATGCGCTGAGCACCCTCGCTCTCGCTTTGCTCCTGCTGGGCCTGGGTGCCCAACTGAAAAAACGTAGCTACTGGCTGCGTCACCTGTGTGTTCCTGCACCGGTGATTGGTGGTTTTGGTTTTGCCTTGGTGATCTGGCTGTTACGTGATCAGCAACTGCTCAACCTGACCCTCGACACCAGCCTGCAAACCCCGCTGATGGTGGCGTTTTTCACCACTGTCGGTTTGGGTGGGAGCCTGGGTTTGCTGCGCAAGGGCGGCAAATTGCTGTTTATCTACCTGGGTGCGTGCTGGGGCCTGGCGCTGGTGCAAAACGTGGTGGGTGTCAGTGTCGCCAAGCTGCTGGGCATCGACCCGTTGCTGGGGATCATGGCCGGCGCGGTGTCACTGGAAGGCGGTTTTGGTGCGGCGGCAGCTTTCGGGCCGATTGCTGAAAACCTCGGTGCGATCGGTGCGACCACTGCAGCGCTGGCAGCTGCAACCTTTGGCATGGTGGCAGGCGGCTTGTTGGGTAGCCCGCTGGCGCGCTGGTTGATCGAGCGCAACAAACTCGTAGTCAAGGCCGAAGCCGTTGGCAGCCTCAAGGCGTTCGAAGAAGTGGTCCACACCCCGCAGCCCGCGCTGGATGCTGCCACCTTGTTGCGCTTGTTGACCTGCATTGTGGTGATCATGGTGCTTGGGTTCTGGCTGGGCTCCAGCTTGCAACAGCATCTGGGTATCGTGTTGCCGAGCTATGTGGGCGCCATGTTCGTCGCGATCATCCTGCGCAACCTCAATGACCGTGCTCAGGTTATCGAGATGCCCGACCATGCCGTCAGCACTATCGGCGATGTGTGCCTGGGCATGTTCCTGACCATGGCAATGATGAGTCTGAAGTTTTGGGAGCTGGAGAAGCTTGGCTTGCCGCTGCTGGTGATTCTGGTGGTGCAGGTGGTGATCATGATTTTGCTGTGCGTGTTCGTCCTGTTCCGCCTGTTTGGCCGCAACTACGACGCGGCAGTCTTGTGCGCAGGCTTCATGGGGCACGGGCTGGGCGCGACGCCCAATGCAGTGGCCAACATGGGCGCCATTTGTGACCATTACAAAGTGTTCTCGTACAAAGCCTTCATCATCGTGCCGCTGTGCGGTGCCGTGCTGATCGACATTGTGGCTATCCCGATGATCACCTGGTTTATCAACGCATACAGTTGAGAATCACCTGGTTGCTTCATTGCTAAATCGCGCCGAAGCCAGCTTCCACAAATTGGCTTCGGCGCATGCAAAATCCGCGAGCACCCCAGAACCACTGTGCGAGCTTGCTCGCGATTGACCGCGCAGCGGTCAGCTCTCGCACTGGCGCAACCTTTTATAGAGGGTATTGCGACTAACCCCCAACCGCCGTGCCAAATGCGAAATATTCCCCCCAACTGCCTGCAACTGCCGATTCAAATCCTCGGCATCATTCAAGTCCACCGCCAAAGTCTCGGGCGTCTCAAGCGGCTCCATCTCCAGGTCGACAAAAAAATCGTCCGGTAAATGCTCCGGCCGCACCGGTTGGTCTTCGGCCATGGCCAGGGCCACCTGGATCACGCTGCTGACCTGGCGCAGATTGCCAGGCCATGGATGGCGTTCGAACAGGGCCAGTACCTCCGGGCTCAAGCCGGCCCACTGGAGCGCCTCGCGGTGCTGTTCCCAGAGACACTTGAACAACGCCTGCTTATCGCTGCGCTCGCGCAGCGGTGGCAGTTCCAGGGTCAGGCCGCCGATGCGGTAATACAGGTCCTCGCGAAAGCGCCCCAGTTGCACCTGCTCGCGCAATGAACGGTTGGTGGCCGAGATGATGCGGATGTCCACCGCGAACAGTTCACTGCTGCCCACCGGTTGCACGCAACGCTCCTGCAGCACTCGCAGCAGCCGGGCCTGGGTCGGCAGTGGCATGTCGCCGATTTCGTCGAGAAACAGGGTGCCTTTGTCGGCCTTGCGGATCAGGCCGATGCTGCCTTTCTGATTGGCGCCGGTGAAGGCACCTTTTTCATAGCCAAACAGCTCGGACTCCACCAGTTCGGCGGGGATCGCTGCGCAGTTGACGGCGATAAACGCCAGTTTGCTGCGTGAGCTCGCCTGGTGCAGGGCCTTGACGAAGACTTCCTTGCCCACCCCGGTTTCGCCGTGAATCAATAGGGGAATGTCTTTTTCCAACAGGCGCTCGGCCTGGCGCACGGCCTTTTCCACGCGACTGTCACCAAAGTGCAGGGTGCCGAGGCTGATGGGCTGTGGCGCGGGGAGGGGGGCTTGGGCAAACACCCGGGCCTGCACCGGGCGCTGCAACGGCCGCTTGAGCAGGCAATGGAAACGATTGCGCCCTGCCGCCTGCAGGGCGAAGGGCAGGCCGTCGGGCTGGTTGAGCAACTCCAGCAACGAGACCTTGAACAGACTGTCGATGCTGACCCGCGACAAGCTGATGCCCAGCAGATTGTCCGCGCGCCGATTGGCCGAGAGCACCTGACCGCTTTCATCAAAAATCAGCAGGCCGGCCCATTGGCTGTCGAGGTTGTTCAGCCCGGTGTTGAACACCAACTGGAAGTGTTCACCCTTGAACAGATTGAGGATCAGCCGGTTTTCCACGGTCTGGCTCATCATCTTGACCATGCCCAGGGTGTGGTCCGGGGGCAGGTAGCTGTCGCTGGATACATCGAGCACGGCGATCAGCCGCCGCTCGGCATCGAAAATCGGTGCGGCGGAGCCGGTCATGAAGCGGTTGGCCTTGAGAAAGTGCTCATCGTGGGCGATATGCACGGCCTGTTCGCAGGCCAGGGCGGTACCGATGGCGTTGGTGCCGCTGGATTGCTCACGCCAACTGGCACCGGCGTTGAAGCCACGGCTCAGGCTCGGCTCGATAAAACGTTGGGTACCCCATGAGGTCAGCACTTGGCCCTGGTTGTCGGCCAGCATGATCAGGCAGTTGGAGTTGCTCAGGATGTTCTCGTAATAAGGCAGCACCTCTTGGTGGGTGGTCTGCACCAGTGCGTGCTGGCTTTCCAGCAGGCGCGCGATACCGGCGGCGGGGAGTTGGTCGAACGCCGGGGGACTTTGATGATCGAGCCCGAACGCGCGGCAGCGAGACCAGGAGTTCTGGATGATGGCATCGTGAGGCAAGGGCGAGGCAGGCGCGGACATGGCAGGCAGTCCCTGGGCAAACATTTATTGTTTTTGTTATGGACGAACGCAACGACGTAATCGATTGAGTGTTGTTCACAATTGTTCAAAGTCAACTCGGCAACTGTTCAATTGCGCAGGTGAAGTTGTTCATTTCTGTTCAGGCGCGAACCCATCATCCTGTTCTTTTTCGTCAAAGCCCAGGCAGATCAAGCCTTTGGAATTTCTGGCACGAATGTCGCTCTGTCACCTCGGTCGCTTGACTCCAATAAGAAAAAGGCCGAGCCATGTCATTAACGCTGGAGCATGTCAGCCGCACCGTCGAGGGCCAAGTCTGGATCGATGATGCCAACCTGCACTTCGAGCCCGGGTCGTTCAACGTCCTGCTGGGCCGCACGCTGTCGGGCAAGACCAGCCTGATGCGCTTGATGGCCGGTCTCGACAAGCCGGACAGCGGGCGTCTCCTGATGAACGGGGTCGATGTCACCCAGCGCCCGGTGCGTCTGCGCAACGTGTCGATGGTCTATCAACAGTTCATCAACTACCCGACCATGACCGTGTTCGAGAACATCGCCTCGCCCTTGCGCCAAGCCGGGGTCTCGGCCGAGCTGATCCAGAGCAAGGTGCACGAGACCGCGCAGATGCTGCGCATCGACAAGTTCCTCAAGCGTTATCCGCTGGAGTTGTCGGGCGGCCAGCAGCAGCGCACCGCCATGGCCCGGGCGCTGGTCAAGGATGCCGAACTGATCCTGTTCGACGAACCCCTGGTCAACCTCGACTACAAGCTGCGCGAAGAGCTGCGCCAGGAAATGCGCGAGTTGTTCCAGGCGCGCCATACCATCGCCATCTACGCCACCACCGAACCCAACGAGGCGCTGGCCCTGGGCGGCACCACCACCATCCTGCACGAGGGCCGGGTGATCCAGAGCGGCAAGACCGCCGAGGTCTATCATCAGCCGCAGACCGTGCTGGCCGCCGAACTGTTCTCCGAGCCACCGATCAACTTGATGCCGGGGCGCATCGCCGGCAACGAAGTCAGCTTCGCCAATTTTGTGCACTTCCCGCTGAACGTCGACTTGCGTCCGGTGGGTGAAGGTGAGTTCCGCTTTGGCGTGCGCCCCAGCCATATTTCCCTGGTGCCGAGCAACGACGACGACCTGGAACTGGCGGTGACCGTCGAAGTGGCGGAAATCAGCGGTTCGGAAACCTTCCTGCATGTGCGCAACGAACACTTCCTGCTGGTGCTGCACTTGCCCGGGGTGCACGAGTACGACGTCGATGCGCCGATCCGCATCTACATCCCGACCCACAAACTGTTTGTCTTCGACGGCCAGGGACGCCTGCTGCAGGCGCCCGGCCGGCGTGTCGCGAGGGTTGCCTGATGGCCGAAATTCACTTGCACAACCTCGCCCACAGCTACACCCGCACCCCGGCGGGGCCTGAAGACTACGCGATCCGTGAGATGAACCATGTCTGGGAGCAGGGCGGGGCCTACGCCTTGCTCGGGCCTTCCGGATGCGGCAAGTCGACCTTGCTCAACATCATTTCCGGCCTGCTCAGCCCCTCCGAAGGGCAGGTGCTGTTCGACAACAAGGTGGTCAACCAACTGACCCCGGAGAAGCGCAACATCGCTCAGGTTTTCCAGTTTCCGGTGGTCTACGACACCATGACGGTGTTCGATAACCTGGCTTTTCCCCTGCGCAATCAAGGCATGGCCGAGGCCCGGGTACACAGCAAGGTCCAGGAAATCGCCGAGGTCCTCGACCTGCAGGCGCTGCTGGGGAAAAAGGCGCGCAACCTCAGCGCCGACGAAAAACAGAAAGTCTCGATGGGCCGCGGGTTGGTGCGTGACGACGTGTCGGCGATCCTGTTCGACGAGCCGCTGACGGTGATCGACCCGCACCTTAAGTGGAAGCTGCGGCGCAAGCTCAAGCAGATCCACGAGCAATTCAACATCACCATGGTCTACGTCACTCACGATCAACTCGAGGCCTCGACTTTCGCCGACAAGATCGCGGTGATGTACGGCGGGCAGATCGTCCAGTTCGGTACCCCGCGCGAGCTGTTCGAGCGGCCGAGCCATACCTTCGTCGGTTATTTCATCGGCAGCCCGGGGATGAACCTGATCGAGGTCAGCCCACGTCCCGGGGGCGTGGGTTTCGCTGACATCGACTTGCCGTTGTCCGAAGGTCTGCAGCAGCGCATCGCCGAGGCCGCCGGCAAATCGCTGAAGGTTGGCATCCGCCCGGAGTTCGTGCATGTCTGGGACGAGCCCTTCGATGAGGCAATGCAAGCGACGGTGGTGCATGTCGAGGACCTGGGCACCTACAAGATCATGACCCTGAACCTGGGCGGCGTGCCGCTCAAAGTGCGCCTGGCCGAAGACAAGCCGGTGCCCCAGGGCACCGCCTATATCAGCTTTCCGGCGCAGTGGCTGATGGTCTACGCCGATGACTATCTGCTGCCCATGCACGCCAGCAACGAGGGGCAGCCATGAACAAGGTGCAGAACAACAAGGCCTGGTGGCTGGTGCTGCCGGTGTTCCTGCTGGTGGCGTTCAGTGCGGTGATCCCGATGATGACCGTGGTCAACTATTCGGTGCAGGACATCTTCGACCAGTCCAGCCGCTACTTCGTCGGGGCCGACTGGTACAAACAGGTGCTGCTGGACCCACGGCTGCACGACTCGCTGCTGCGCCAGTTCATCTATTCCACCTGCGTGCTGCTGATCGAGATCCCGCTGGGCATCGGCATCGCCCTGACCATGCCGACCAAGGGCCGCTGGTCGTCGCTGGTGCTGATCATCCTGGCAATCCCGCTGCTGATTCCATGGAACGTGGTCGGCACCATCTGGCAGATTTTCGGCCGCGCCGACATCGGCCTGCTGGGCTCGACCCTCAACGCCATGGGCATCAGCTACAACTACGCGGCCAACACCATGGATGCCTGGGTCACGGTGTTGGTGATGGATGTCTGGCACTGGACCTCGCTGGTGGCCCTGTTGTGTTTCTCCGGTCTGCGGGCGATCCCGGATGTCTACTACCAGGCCGCCCGGATCGACCGGGCATCGAGTTGGGCGGTGTTTCGCCACATCCAGTTGCCCAAGCTCAAGAGTGTGCTGCTGATCGCGGTGATGCTGCGTTTCATGGACAGCTTCATGATCTACACCGAGCCGTTCGTGCTCACCGGTGGTGGGCCGGGCAACGCCACCACCTTCCTCAGCCAGACCTTGACCCAGATGGCGATCGGCCAGTTTGACCTGGGGCCGGCGGCGGCCTTCTCGCTGGTGTACTTCCTGATCATCCTGCTGGTGTCCTGGCTGTTCTACACCGCCATGACCCACTCCGACGCCAACCGCTGAGGCCCGACATGAGCAAGACCAAGCTGCTGCCTCTGTTGCTCTACATCCTGTTCCTGCTGGTGCCGATCTACTGGTTGCTGAACATGTCGTTCAAGAGCAACACGGAAATCCTCGGTGGCCTGACCCTGTTTCCCCAGGACTTCACCCTGGCCAACTACAAAGTGATCTTCACCGACCCGAGCTGGTACACCGGCTACCTCAACTCGTTGTACTACGTGAGCCTGAACACGGTGATTTCCCTGAGCGTGGCGCTGCCAGCGGCCTACGCGTTCTCCCGTTATCGGTTCCTCGGCGACAAGCACTTGTTCTTCTGGCTGCTGACCAACCGCATGGCGCCGCCAGCGGTCTTCCTGTTGCCGTTCTTCCAGCTGTATTCGTCGATCGGCCTGTTCGACACCCACATCGCGGTGGCCCTGGCCCACTGCCTGTTCAACGTGCCGCTGGCAGTGTGGATCCTCGAAGGGTTCATGTCCGGAGTGCCGAAGGAAATCGACGAAACCGCCTACATCGACGGCTACAGTTTTCCCAAGTTCTTCGTCAAGATTTTCATCCCGCTGATCGGCTCGGGCATCGGTGTGACGGCGTTCTTCTGCTTCATGTTTTCCTGGGTCGAGCTGCTGCTGGCGCGCACCCTGACCTCGGTCAATGCCAAGCCGATCGCCGCGGTGATGACCCGCACCGTATCGGCCTCGGGGATCGATTGGGGGGTGTTGGCGGCGGCCGGGGTGCTGACGATCCTGCCGGGCATGCTGGTGATCTGGTTCGTACGCAACCATGTGGCCAAGGGCTTTGCCCTGGGACGAGTGTGAGGAGCTGATGATGGAGTGGATGAACTGGACCCAGCCGACCGCGCTGTTCTTCGGCGCCATCGCCTTGCTGCTGGTGGGCATGACCACCTGGGAACTGCGTTCGCCGAGCATCGCCCGGCGCGGCTTTTTACCGATCAGCACCACCCGTGGTGATCGGTTGTTTATCGGTCTTCTCGGCAGCGCCTACCTGCATTTGCTGGTGATTGGCGCTACCGGCTGGAGCATCTGGGTGGCCACCGGCCTGTCCCTGGTGTGGCTGTTGGTCGTGATGCGTTGGGGCTAGCCGACACCCGGCAATCGTGCTCCGAAACCTAATACAGGAGGTCTCTATGTTCGAGAAAAACAATAAGCTGCGACATAGCATTTCAGTGGCAGCCATGCTGGCACTCAGCGGGTTGAGCGTTGCAGCCTGGGCCGATGCCTATGAAGACGCCGCGAAAAAATGGATTGGCAGCGAATTCAAACCCTCGACTCTCACGGCCGAGCAACAGCTGGAAGAGCTGAAGTGGTTCATCAAGGCCGCCGAGCCGTTTCGTGGAATGAAGATCAACGTGGTCTCGGAAACCATCGCCACCCACGAATACGAGTCCAAGGTGCTGGCCAAGGCCTTCAACGAAATCACCGGGATCAAGCTGACCCACGACCTGTTGCAAGAAGGCGACGTGGTGGAAAAACTGCAGACCCAGATGCAGTCGGACAAAAACATCTATGACGGTTGGGTCAACGACTCGGACCTGATCGGCACGCACTTTCGCTATGGCAAAACCGAATCAATCACCGACCTGATGGCCAATGAAGGCAAGGACTACACCTCGCCGACCCTCGATCTCAAGGATTTCATCGGTCTTTCCTTCACCACCGCGCCAGACGGCAAGATCTATCAACTGCCCGACCAGCAATTCGCCAACCTCTACTGGTTTCGCGCCGACTGGTTCGAGCGGGCGGACCTGAAGGCCAAGTTCAAGGAAAAGTACGGCTATGAGCTGGGCGTGCCGGTGAACTGGTCGGCCTATGAGGACATCGCCAAGTTCTTCACCGAAGACGTCAAGGAAATCGACGGCAAGCGGGTGTATGGGCACATGGACTACGGCAAGAAAGACCCGTCCCTGGGCTGGCGGTTCACCGATGCCTGGTTCTCCATGGCCGGTGGGGGCGACAAGGGCCTGCCCAATGGCTTGCCGGTGGATGAGTGGGGCATTCGCGTCGAGGATTGCCACCCGGTCGGCTCCAGCGTGACCCGTGGTGGCGATACCAACGGCCCGGCGGCGGTGTTCGCGACACAGAAGTATGTCGACTGGATGAAGGCCTACGCGCCACCGGAAGCGGCCGGCATGACCTTCTCCGAATCCGGGCCGGTGCCCTCCCAGGGCAACATCGCCCAGCAGATCTTCTGGTACACCGCCTTTACGGCCGACATGACCAAGCCAGGGTTGGCGGTGATGAACGCCGACGGCACGCCGAAATGGCGGATGGCGCCATCGCCGCGCGGACCGTATTGGGAGGAGGGCATGAAGCTGGGCTATCAGGACGTGGGGTCTTGGACGTTCATGAAGTCGACGCCGGAGAAACAGAAACTGGCGGCCTGGCTCTATGCCCAGTTCGTCACTTCAAAAACCGTGTCGCTGAAAAAGACCATCGTCGGCCTGACGCCGATTCGTGAGTCGGACATCAACTCCCAGGCCATGACCGACCTGGCACCCAAGCTCGGTGGCCTGGTGGAGTTCTACCGCAGCCCGGCCCGCGTGCAATGGACCCCGACCGGGACCAACGTGCCGGACTACCCGCGCTTGGCCCAGCTGTGGTGGAGCCACATTGCCGAAGCCGCCAGTGGCGAGAAAACCCCGCAACAGGCCCTCGACGGCCTGGCCAAGGACCAGGACGCCATCATGGCCCGCCTCGAACGCTCCAAGGTCCAACCGGTTTGCGGCCCGAAAATGAACCCGGAACGCGACGCGCAATACTGGTTCGACCAGCCGGGCGCACCAAAACCGAAACTGGCCAACGAGAAACCCAAGGGCGAGACCGTGAGTTATGCCGAACTGCTGAAGTCGTGGGAGGCGGCGCGTAAGTAATTTGGCTTGATAAACGAACGGCGCCGCAACGGTGCCGTTTTTTTGTGCGCCAGGATAGCGCTTCCACTCGGAAGTGAAAAACACCTGCGCGCTGGGTAAAGGGGCGCACTGTAAATCCAGAAGCGTTTACGCAGACGGTAGTTTTATTGGCCGTTGCAAGGTAATTGATGAGGGTGATGTTAAGTCTGAGTGTCGGCGCGACAATATCGTGGGCATTCTGGGTTCACAGTGAACGGACATGTGGGTATGCCGTATTGATGTAATAGCTGTTGCGTAACATCTCGTTGCGGATTGTTTTATGGTATTTGCCATTTTTGAAGTGGAGCGCAATGCCATCATCTACTGCATAGGCAGGGTGAATGTTTTTTGAACGCACTAACTCGACGAAGGATGCATGTCGTTCGGCCTCTGAGCTGAAGTGCGGACATAGTGCTCCGGAGAGTAACCCTAGGCCGTTGATCAGTGCGTATTCTCCTCCAGAGTCCGAGTGTCCGTAGTCGAACCAACAAATTGCTCCGGCGCTGACACCACAGAGAATTTTACCGTTTACCCACGCTTTTCTCAGACAGTCGGTTACACCGAATTCCCGCCAAATGGCGAGCATTGCTCTCGTGTTGCCACCAGCGACGTAGATAATGTCAGCTTGGTCTATCAATGATGAAATATGTGCTGCGTGCGTGAACGGCGGTATGAAAAATGTCAGTTGAATGACAATGCAGCCTGAACTTTCATATTTGTTAAAGAACTCGCGGGCCTTGATCGGATCGTCACCATTGGCTGTTGAAATAAAAAGAATCGTAGGGTTGGCTTTTTCTGATAGTGATCGTATGTATTCATCAATAGGCGCCATGTACTTTCGTTCTTCAGGTGATTCGCCTCCGATGACAATAATGTCTCTATTGGTTTTTGTCATGTTGTCTATCCTGTATGTGAGGTTTTATGTGTATTTATGTGTATTTATGTGTATTTATGTTGTTTCAGGTGTTGGAGGTGGCTCCGTAAGTTTGCGTTTTTGGTGGGTTAAAGTTGGCTTGATGTGGTGATGTTGTTTTCTGTTTTAAGGTGCGTGGTCGATGAAATTCAGTTGTTTTGCTTTCGTGAGTCATTAGTCTTGGATGGTTTTCTATGATGTCTCGTTCTGTGTTTTTAAGGTGGATACGTTGAGGTTTTGATTTGTTCATAATGCAAGTTTGACTATTCACGATTGTCGAGAGTTTGTGGAGTCGGCTTTATCCTGTGTTATCGCTCTACTTTCCTCTTGTTGTGAGGGATGAGTCCTACAATGTGTTTGGTCGATTCGGCTTTTTAGGCCTGCAGCGTAAGCACGCCACAATGCTTGATTTAGACTCCCCCTCCAGGTGACTTCTGATGCTGTACATCATTTTTGTTTCTAGAAAATTATCCAGTTCGCGAACCGAGCCGTAACTGCCGTCACGTAAGTAGATCGTTATGTCTCGAAAGAGTCACTCAAACATGTTCATCCACTAACTGGGCGTCGGAGTAAATGCATATGAAAGTGCTTTTACTTTGCCAGCCCGACTTTCTTTGCGGCGTGTCGACGGTTTAACTCGGCTTTTTCGTCGAAACGACGCGAAACCGTCCACCGGTACGGCATGCCCTGGTCGGCGAAACCGGCTAAACTGCCGCACGATTTTTGTTGAGTGTTTTCCATGCAAATTGCCTTGGCGCCCATGGAGGGGTTGGTCGACAACATCCTGCGGGACGTGCTGACCCGGGTTGGCGGTATCGATTGGTGCGTGACCGAGTTCATCCGGATCAACGATCAACTGCTCACGCCTGCCTATTTCCACAAGTTCGGTCCTGAATTGCTCACCGGTGCCAAGACCGCAGCCGGCGTGCCGCTGCGTGTGCAATTGCTCGGTTCCGATCCGGTGTGCCTGGCGGAAAACGCGGCGCTGGCCTGTGAGCTGGGCTCGCAGGTGATCGACCTGAACTTCGGTTGCCCGGCCAAGACCGTCAACAAATCCCGTGGCGGTGCGGTATTGCTCAAGGAGCCCGAGCTGCTCAACCAGATCGTCGAGCATGTGCGGCGTGCGGTTCCGGCGCACATTCCGGTGACCGCCAAGATGCGCCTGGGCTTCGATAGCCCGGACGGTTCGCTGGTGTGTGCCACGGCGCTGGCCGAAGGCGGCGCCGAGCATATCGTGGTGCACGCGCGGACCAAGATGGATGGCTACAAGCCGCCGGCGCATTGGGAGTGGATCCCGCGGGTGCAGGAGGTGGTCAAGGTGCCGGTGTTCGCCAATGGCGATATCTGGAGCGTCGACGACTGGCGCCGCTGCCGCGAGATCAGTGGAGTGGAAGACATCATGCTGGGTCGCGGCCTGGTGTCGCGCCCGGACCTGGCGCGACAGATCGCTGCCGCGCGGGCGGGTGAAGAGGTGGTGGAGATGACCTGGGCCGAGCTGTTGCCGTTGATCCAGGAATTCTGGCTGCAGGCCAAGGCGCAGATGACCGCGCGCCAATCGCCGGGTCGCTTGAAGCAATGGCTGGCGATGTTGACCCGCAATTATCCCGAGGCGGTGGAGCTGTTTACCCTCATGCGCCGGGAGACGGAACTGGACCAGGTCTCGCGTTTGCTGGGTTTGCAGGTCGCGGAGGCGGCCTGAAAAAAACTGCAGAAAACCTCTTGAAATGCAATCAGCGGTCCCTATCTAAGGGTTACGCGATGCCGAACTCGGGTCGCGGAGACAAAAAACCTTGCTGATTGTTTTCAGGAGATTTGAACCATGAGTACCGCATTTTCCCTGGCTCCACTGTTCCGTTCTTCGGTTGGTTTCGATCGTTTCAACGATCTGTTCGAGTCTGCGCTGCGCAACGAGCCCGGCAGCAGCTACCCACCCTACAACGTTGAAAAACACGGTGATGACCAGTACCGCATCGTCGTGGCGGCAGCCGGCTTCCAGGAAGAAGACCTGGAACTGCAAGTCGAAAAAGGCGTGTTGACCATCAGTGGCGGCAAACGCGACAGCAACGACAGCGTGACCTTCCTGCACCAGGGCATCGCCCAGCGCGCTTTCAAACTGTCGTTCCGCCTGGCCGATCACATCGAAATCAAGGCCGCGGACCTGCGCAATGGCCTGTTGAGTATTGACCTGCTGCGCATCGTGCCGGAAGAGGCGAAAGCCAAACGCATCCCGATCAACGGCGAGCAAAAACCAGCACTGCAGCACTGAGTCACCGCAATGAAGAAGGGCGCCGATGGCGCCCTTTTTTATCGGCTGTCTGTAGGAGCCGCCAGACTCACGTCCATCCATACCGCACCAGGTGAAAGAAGATCGGCGCGGCGAAACACACCGAGTCCAGACGGTCGAGCATGCCGCCGTGGCCTTCGATCATGTGCCCCCAGTCCTTGACGCCACGGTCGCGCTTGATCGCCGACATCACGATGCCACCGGCAAACCCCAGTAGGTTGATCAGCAGGGCGATCAGGAACGACTGCCAGGCATTGAACGGGGTAATCCAGCACAACGCGGCCCCGATCACGGAAGCCAGGAGGATACCGCCGATAAAACCTTCGACGGTTTTGGACGGGGACAGGTTGGGCGCGATCTTGTGTTTGCCAAACAGTTTGCCGCAGACGTACTGCAACACGTCCGACATTTGCACCACGATCACCAGGTAGGCGATCAGCAGCAGGTTGCGGCCCTCGTATCCAGCAATGTCCAGGGTCAGCAGGGCGGGTACGTGGGACACGCAGAACACCGCAATCATCAGCCCCCATTGGACCTTGGAGGCGCGCTCGAGAAAGTGCGTGCTGTCCCCGCCCAATGACGCGAGGATCGGCAGCAACAGGAATACGTAGACCGGAATGAAGATCGAGAACAGCCCGTACCAGTCGAAATAAATCAGCAGGTACTGCAGCGGCAGCGCCAGGTAGAAGGCCGCCACCAGGGCCGGGTAGTCGCTGCGCCGGGTCGGGGTGAGGGTCATGAACTCGCGCAGGGCGTAGAAGGATACGGCGTAGAACAGCAGGATGACCGCGCTGGTGCCGAGCCAGAAAGCGATGCCGATCACCGCCACCATCACCCACCAGGCGTTGATCCGCGCGTTGAGATTATCGATCACCGGGTCCGGTGTACCGCGCTTGCGCAGCTTGAGGATCCAGCCGATCAGCGAGGCGAGCAGCAGGAAAGCACCAATCCCGCCAAACAGCATCAGGGTTTGTCTGTCCATGTCAGGCCGGCTCCTCAGCCAGGTCCAGCAGCGCTGCACGGCTGCGCTGGAGAAACTGTTCTTTGCTTTCATCAATATCGAGGGTTAGCGCCGCGCCAAAACGGGTGGTGCATAGCAAGGGCAGCGGCAGGAACCGGCCCTTGGGCATGACGCGGTTGAGGTTGGCGATCCACACCGGCACCAGCTCGACCTCGGGGTGTGCTTTGGCCAAGTGATAGATCCCGCTTTTGAACGGCAGCAGGCCGTCCGCGAGGTTACGTGTGCCCTCGGGGAAGATGATCAGTGAGTCGCCGTTGGCCAAGGCCTCGAGCATCGGCAGCAAGGGGTTGTCAGTCGGTTCCTTGCGCTCACGGTCGACCAGCACGCCATTGAACACACGATTGATGATGTAGCGGCGCAGCGGGGTGGTTTGCCAGTAATCGGCGCCCGCCACCGGCCGGGTCATTTTGCGCAGGGCCGGGGGCAGCGAGGCCCAGAGCAGCACGAAGTCGCCATGGCTGCTGTGGTTGGCGAAGTAGATGCGCTGCACCGCTTGCGGCGCGCAACCGAGCCACAGGCTACGGGCGCCGGTAATGGTGCGTGCCGCGGAGGTGATGAGGGTGGCGACCAAGGGTTCGAGCATGAAAGTTCCTTATTCAGCGAAGGCCAGCCAGGGGCCGGCCAGGATGAAGCCCAGTGTCAGCAGCACCTGCACCGCCACCAGCAGGGCCTGGCGCCGAAGCAGGTTGAGGGCGCCGCCGGTACGTTCGCTCCACAGGCGACCACCCCGCGCGGCAGGTTGCAGGCCGAGGGCGGCGAGGGCGTGATCCAGGGCCTCGGTACGCAGGGGCAGGGGTTGATTGCCGTCGGCTATGCGCTGGAACAGTTCCGCGTCGAGCGCGACCCGCACGGCCCAGTATTTTTGCAGCACGCCCAGTACCAGCAGGGCGGCACTGCACAGCACCGCCCAGACACCGGGGCTGGCCAACAGATACTGGCTCAAGCCCAGCAAGGCGCCGACCAGCGCGAGGCCGGTGGACAGTTGATCCAGGGAGGCCCCGCGGCGCAGCAGGCTGGCGGTCGTATGCAGTTCCATGTCAGTGGTCATGGGCAGGCTCCGTGCTCAAGCACAAGGGTGTCAGGGCGACTCGGTGGGCCTGGCGCAGGACGATGCCCGGGCGGGCTCGTTGCAGTTGCAGGAGCGCTTGATCGAGGTTGGCAGCCCTGCCGCTGCGCAACAGCCAGGCGGCCACCGCAGTGGCACTGCGTGAATAACCGAGGGCGCAACAGACCAGCAGCGGACCGTGCTGGCGCAGGTCTTCGATGGCCTGCGCGGCTTCCAGGCATTGCGCGGTGGTGGGGGCGGTCAGGTCGAGCACGGGCAGCGAGCGGTAGGCCAGGTTTCCCGGGTCCAGCGACAACTCGGCACACAGGTCGAGCACCGCCTTGAACGGGCTGTCCTGCAGTTCCCGGTGGGTCGGCATCCGTCCCAGCCACACGCCATCGAGCACTAGGTCGGGCTGCGGATGGTGGCGCGTCCACCCGCGTGAGTTGAGCCAGGCCGCGGCCAGGTAGGGCGCCAACAACCAGCGTGCGGCCCAGCTCAGGCGCCCGTCGGCGCGCTTTTGAAAACCATTGGCGTCCAGCACCGCGTAATTCAGCGCGACCAACAGCAAGGCCAGCGCCGGCCAGAGCAACCACAACCCGCCGCCACCGATGCGCCAGGCCAGGAGACCCAAGATCCCGGCACCTGCCAGGTAGCACAGGCTGAGTTTCCAGCGTTGGCTGTCGCGGGCCAGCCGGGCACTGCACAGCGGACTCGGGCGATCCAGCGGCCACAGCCAGACACACAGCCAGCCGAGCAAGGCGCCCGTGGGCAAATCGATGAAGTGATGCTGGTAGGTGGTCAGCACCGACACCCCGATCAGGCCAAACCAGACATGCATCAACCCGCGCCAGAGGCCCGATAAATGTCGCTGGTAGCAGGTCCATAACACCACCAGCAGGGCAATGTGCAGGGAGGGAGCCTGATTGAACGGTTTGTCGAAGCCGGCCAGGACCTCGAACAGCCAGCCGAAAACCCCATCGAGTTCGGGCCGTTCGAAGGTGAAGCGTAATGGCCACAGCAGAAAACAACTGACCGCGATCAGTTGCGCGGTCAGCAGGCGCAACGCATGGCGCTTGAGCTCCTGGCGAGTGTCGGGTAGCAGCAACGACAGGCCATACAGTAGGTCGATCGACCAATAGGGCACGATGGTCCACGCCCAGAACGGCATGTGGTTTTCCCAACCAAATACCAGGCTGCCGACTTCGCCGCGCTGGGTAGTGGCCCAGGTGGCAAAGCCGTAGGTGGCAAAAAACAACGGTGCCAACACCAGCAGCCAGAGCACCGCGGGCTTCAACAAGCCGGGTTCACGCTGCCCGGTGATGGCGTTGCTCATGCCTGCACGCGCTGGGCCAGGGCGACGCTGAAGATGCCCCACTCATCGACCCGCTGGGTGATTTTGCGAAAACCTGCGGCTTCCACCAACTGGTCCATTTCTGCCTGGCTGCGGCGGCGCATGACCCAGGCCTGGCCTTCGCGGTGGCTGGTCAGGGCGCGGGCAATCAGTTCCAGTTGCGGGTGCCAGGGTTGGCCGGTGTAGACCAGGTAACCGCCGACGGGCACCGCGTCCGCCAGACCCGCAAGGGAGCCGCCGACCATCTGGTTGTCGGCGAACAGTTCATACAGGCCGGACACCACGGCGAGGGTCGGTTGCGGGTCGAGGGCCGCCAGGTCGGAGCGGTCGAAGGCATCGGCCTTGATGAAACGGGCGATGTTTTCCAGGCCCTTCTCGCGGATCAACGCACTGCCGTCGCGCACGTTGATGTCGCTGTAGTCACGCAACAGTATTGATTCGGGCAGCGGGGTAACCCCCTGCAAGGCTTCGAGAATGTAGCGTCCGTGACCGGCGGCGATGTCGACGATCCGCACCGCGCTGCCTTGCTCGCGCAATTGGGCGATCGCCAGGCGCAGCAGTTCCTCGACATGCAGTTTGCGCTGGCGAATGCCGCGCCAGCCGATCGAGTCCAGGTAACTGCGGTCGATCATCCGCCCGATCGCAGAGGTGCCAGTGGGGGTGTTGCGGTAGACGTAGTCCAGGGTGCTGCCGGAGTCGAAACCGGTGTCGAAACCCAGCTTGACCCCGCTCGACAGTCGACTG
The DNA here is from genome assembly GCF_009834545.1 of Pseudomonas sp. S04. NCBI lineage: Bacteria > Pseudomonadati > Pseudomonadota > Gammaproteobacteria > Pseudomonadales > Pseudomonadaceae > Pseudomonas > Pseudomonas sp. S04. Next base: position 3,980,108 of record NZ_CP019427.1, on the reverse strand, counting down.
CCCAAACGCATACTGGCGCGGGTCATGCGCCAGTAGCGGTCGCGCAGGGAGTTGTGCGGCAAGGGCGCGGCCAGGGCTTCCGATTCGGCGCACGTCAGGCCCAGGCGGTCGGCGGCCAGCAGCGAAGGGCGTGCGAGCGGTTGCTGGAAGTTCTGCACTATGAAGCGCCGGGCACTGGCGACGGCGATAGCGCGACGCTTTTCGCCGAGGGTGTCGTGGAAGAAGCCCGGCAGGATGTGTTTTTCCTTGTGCAGGCTGCCCAGGCGCTCGAAGAACTGCTCCTGTGGTTGGCGATGCACCACGAAGTCGGCACCAGAGATCAGGAGCTGGGTGGGCACCTGAATCGCCTGGGCATCGGCCACCACGCGCTCGGCGGCGTCATACAGGCCGAGCAGTACATTCACTGAAATGGCTTTGGTGATCAGCGGGTCGCTGTCGTAGGAGGCCACCCGTTCTGGGTCATGGCTGAGAAAGCGTGCCTTGACGTAGCTGTTGACGAAGAAGTTACCGCGAAACCGCCGCATCAGGGCCAGCCCCTGGCGGGCGAAGGGTACGTAGAGCTTTACTTTGAACGCCGGCGACGCCAGCACCAGTGCGCGGATGCGTGGGGCGTAGTCGTGGACCCAAGTGGCGACTATCACCGCGCCAACGCTCTGGGCAATCACGGCCATGTCCGACTCGGCGATCTGGTAGGTCGCCTGCAGGTGATCGCAGAACGTCTGCACGTCACGCACGCTGGTGGCGAAGCTCGGGCTGTCGCCGCGTTCGCCCGGGGACAGCCCATGGCCGCGTGAATCCCAGGCAAAAAAATCCACTTCAGGCAGGTCCAGTTCGTCTGCCAGATGGGCGATGCGCGCGGAATGTTCATGGCCGCGGTGGAACAGCAGCACGGCTTTGCGCGGTTCGCCGGGGGCCGGGGTGCCTGGCCAGTAGCGATAGAACAGTTGCACACCGTCGTGGGTGGTGAATGTCTGGTGCTGGGCTTGGCGCATGACAGCTTCCTTAGACTGAGGGGGCGTTTTCCTGGACTTCCTTGAGACCCTGGCGGACCCGGTTGAACAGGGTGTAGGCCAGCAGGACCGCGATCAGCGCGAACACCCCGTTGATCCACGGGGCGCTGGCCCAACCCAGGGCGATAGCCATGGCCAGGAGCCCCAGCACCAACGCCCGGTCGCTCTTGCCCATCGGCCCGTCATAACGCCGCGAAGCACCGATCATCGGGCCCAATACGCCGCTGTATTCGCTGAACACCGCAAGCAGGGTGACCAGCATTACCAGCAGCAGGCTGACGTCGGCGATCAGGGCGAAGGGCAGGATCAGTGCGCAGTCGGCGACCACGTCGCACAGCTCATTGAGATAGGCCCCCAGCGGTGATTGCTGGTTGAACTCGCGGGCGAGCATGCCGTCGATGGCGTTGAGGGCCATGCGCAGCAGCATCCACAGGGGAATCAGGGCGAACATCCAGGCGTGCTGGGCAAACGCGCTGATCGCGACCCCCACCAACACCGAACCGAGGCCTGCCAGCAGGGTGATCTGATTGGCCGTGGTGCCGTTGGCGAACAAGCGCCGGACCAGCGGTCGCAAGCAGTTCTGAAACGCAGGTTTGAGCTGATAGATGCTGGGCACGGCAAGGAGTCTCGGCGAGGGAGCGTGCGGCAAGGCAATGCCGGGAAATATGAGGTGTGAGTGTAGATGGCTTCTGGCTTCTGGCCGCGCGGGCCACGTTACCCGGCGAGTGCGACCTGGCCACCGGTTATTGCAACAGCAACTGAAACTCCTCCACCGGCAACGGCCGGCTATGCAGGTAGCCCTGGTACAAGTGACAGCCCAGGCCCTGCAAAAACTCAAGCTGTTCCGGGGTTTCCACGCCCTCGGCGATGACTTCCAGTCCCAGGCTGCGGGCCATGGCGACGATGGCGCGGATGATTTCGGCGTCGTTGGGGTCGCTGGTAGCGTCGCGGATGAACGACTGGTCGATTTTCAAGGTGTCCACCGGCAGGCGCTTGAGGTAGGTCAGCGATGAGTAGCCGGTGCCGAAGTCGTCCATGGCAAAGCTGACGCCGAGTTTTTTCAGGCGGCGCATTTTGTTGATGGTGTCCTCCAGGTTCTGGATCACGATGCCTTCGGTGATTTCCAGTTTCAGCAGCGAGCAGGGCAGGCCGTGGCTGCTGAGGCTGCGCTCGATGCGCTCGACGAAATCGGCCTGGCGGAACTGTCGCGGGCTGATGTTCACGCACAGGCTGAAGTTCAGCGGATCGACCTTGCCCCTGGCGATCAGTTGCTTGAAGGCCTGGCAGGCTTCATCGAGGATCCAGGTGCCGACTTCGAGGATCAGACCGCTGTCTTCCAGTACCTTGATGAACTCGTTGGGCGACTGGGCGCCCAATTGCGGGTGGTTCCAGCGCACCAGCGCTTCGGCGCCGACGATGCGCTCGCCGCGGGCATCGACCTGGGGTTGGTAGTGCACCCGGAACTCACCCCGTGACAGGGCCAGGCGCAGGTCGGTTTCCATGCGCAAGCGCTCGCTGGCGGCCTTCTGCATGGTGTTGTGGTACATCTGCGTGGTGTTGCGCCCCGAGTCCTTGGCCCGATACAGGGCAATATCCGCGCGCTTGAGCAGGTCGGTCGGGGTGGAGCCGTGGTCGGGAATCAAGGCCACGCCGATACTGGGCGTGACCTGCAGGCGGTGACCGTCGAGGAACATCGGCTCCGACAGCAGCTCGCGCAGGGTGTCGGCCAGGTCCCGCACCTGATCGCTGACTTCATTGCGCGAGCCTTCCAGGCCACTGAGCAGGACCACGAACTCGTCACCGCCCAGGCGGGCCACGGTGTCTTCCATGCGAACGCTGGCTTCCAGGCGTGCGGTGATGATCTTCAGCACCGTATCGCCCACCGGGTGGCCCAGGGAGTCATTGATGTGCTTGAAGTGGTCGAGGTCGAGGAACAGCAGCGCGCCACGCAGGTTGTGGCGCTTGAGCAGGGCGATCTGCTGGCTCAGGCGGTCCATCAGGAGGGCGCGGTTGGGCAGGTTGGTCAGGGAGTCGTGGTAGGCCAGGTGACGGATCTGCGCTTCGGCATTCTTCAGCAGGCTGACGTCCCGCGCGGTCAGTAGCAGGCAGTCGGTTTCATTGAGGGTGATCGGTTCCACCGAAACCTCGACGGTGAGCAACTGCCCGCTCTTGTTGCGCCCGAGCATTTCCAGGTGGTGCACCCGGCCCTTGAGTTGCAGCTCCGCCAGCAGCATCGAGCGCTGCTTTTCTTCGGCCCAGATTCCGACCTGGTACACGGTTTTGCCGACCACTTCCTCGGCACGGTAGCCGGTCAGGCGGCAGAAGCCGTCGTTGACCTCCAGGTAACGCCCAGTGTCGCGTTCAGTGATGGTGATGGCGTCGGGGCTGGAGTGAAACGCCTTGGCGAATTTCTCTTCACTGGCCTTGAGCGCGGCCTCCGAGCGCTGTTGCTGGGTTATGTCGCGCAGGGTGGTGACGATGCACGGTTGTTCGCCGACGCTGATCTGCCGGCTGGAAATCACGCAGGTCAGGGACTGGCCGTCCTTGTGCTGGACCATGATCGCCACATTGTTCAGGCCCTGTTCGCGGATCACCTGTTCGATCCGCCGCAGGCTTTGCGCCGAGGCGTCCCACAGGCCGATGTCGTCGGCGCTGCGGCCGATCACGTCGGCGGCGGTCCATCCGAAGGTCTGGGTGAAGCTGTTGTTGATTTCGATGAACTGGCCGCTGTCCTGGCGGGTCACGCAGATCGGGTCCGGGCTGACCTGGAACAGAGTGGCGAACTTCTCTTCGGAAGCCACCAGGCGCTGCTCGCGCTCCACCTGGTCGGTGATGTCGAGCAAGGTCCCGGCCATGCGCAAGGGCTGGCCGTCTTCGTCGCGGTACAGGCGCGCGCGGCTTTCCAGGTAGCGTGATGTGCCATCGGCCAACTGCACCCGGTAAGTCAGTTGATAGTTGCCGGCCGGACCTTCACGCAGGCTGCGGTAGGCGTCGCGCATGCTGTCGCGCTCTTCGCCGGGAACCCCTTCGAAAAACTCCTCGAAGGATTCATGAAATGGGATCGGTTCCAGCCCGTGCAGTTGGGCGGCCCGCGCCGAACCATAGAGCATGCCGCTGGGGATGTGCCAGTCCCAGGTGCCCAGTTGGGCGGAATCCAGGGCCAGGTCCAGGCGCTCCTGGCTGTCCTTGAGCGCGTCTTCGGCGATTTTGCGTTCGGTGGTGTCGAGAAAGGTGCTCAGCAGGTAGGGCTGGCCTTCGAGTTCGACCTTCTGCGCGCTGAGGATGCCGTCATGGATCTGCCCATTGCTGGCGCGGAACTGCACTTCCATGCTTACCAGCTCGCCCTTGGCCTTGGTCGCCTTGACCAGCTTGGCCCGCTGCTCGGGGTGCACCCACAACCCCAGTTCCAGAGTGGTACGACCAATGGCGTCCTGTACCGGCCAGCCGAACAGGCTCTCGAAATACTGGTTGGCCTCGGTGATCAGGCCGTCTTCCTGGCGGGTCAGCAAGACCATGTTGGGGCACAGGTGAAACAGCGTGGCGAAGCGTTTTTCCGAACTGCTCAGGGCCTGTTCGCGCTGGCGCTGATGGGTGATCTCGCGGATCACCCCGATCATCCGTGGCCGGCCCTGTTTGTCCGGCAGCAGGCTACCGCTGATTTCCAGCCAGTGCAGGCTGCCATCCGGCCAGCGGATGCGGTGGTGCATCACTTGTTCCAGGGGCGCGCCGGCGATCACCGCATTGAACGCACGCAAGGTCTTGGGCCGGTCCTCGGCGGGCAGCAGGTCGAGGTATTCAAGGTCGGCCGGCAAGGGTTTGCGGGGGTCGAAGCCGAACAATGCCTGGGTGCCCCGCGACCAACTGATCAGCCCGCGCTCGATGTCCCAATACCAGGCACCCAGGCGCGCGCCATTAAGGGCGGCCAGCAACTGCGGAGCGCTTTCCCAACTTTGCTCCGAAGTGTGGGGGTCAAGCGCCTGGATACGCGGCATCAATGGCGTATGGGGACGAGGGCGGTCAACAGATTTGGGCATTGGCAGCAGGCCTTGGGCTGAATGGGGCGTTAGGCACGGGTTTTGCGGCTCTATAGGAGTAGCACAAGTTAGCCATCAGTCCCTGGCAAATCGATCTGTGCGTCCAGCAAAGCCATGAAGGCCCGCGCGGCATTCGACAACGTCCTTTCGGTGTGCACGATATAGCCTAGCTGGCGAGTGAGTTGTATGCCCGGCAATGGGATGCGCGCCACCTGGTCGTCGAGCATGGTGCGCGGCAGGACGCTCCAGGCCAGGCCGATAGACACCATCATCTTGATGGTTTCCAGGTAATTGGTGCTCATGGCGATGTTCGGCGTCAGTCCCTGGGCCTCGAACAGGCGCTGGACGATGTGATGGGTGAAGGTGTTGCCGCCGGGGAAGACCGCCGGGTGCAGGGCGATGTCGGCCAGGCTGACCGCGCCATTGCTGATCAGCGAATGCTCGGGGGCCACCACGAAATCCAGCGGGTCGTCCCAGACCGGGGTGGCCTTGACCAGGGTGTGGGGTTCCGGGGCCAGGGTAATCACTGCCAGTTCAGCGCGGCCGTGAAGAATTTCCTCATAGGCCACTTCCGAGTCGAGGAACTGGATGTCCAGCGCCACCTCGGGGTATTGGCGGGTGAACGCCCTTAATAAGGGTGGCAAGCGATGCAGGCCGATGTGGTGACTGGTGGCCAGGGTCAGGCGACCGGTGACCTCGCCGGTCAGGTTGGTCAGGGCGCGGCGGGTGTCATCCAGCACGTTGAGGATCTGGTAGGCCCGCGGCAGCAGGGCGCGCCCGGCTTCGGTCAGGCCCACTTCGCGACCCAGGCGATCAAACAGGCGCACCTTGAGCTGTTGCTCCAGGCCGGCGATGCGTTTGCTGATGGCCGGCTGGGTCAGGTGCAGGCGTTCACCGGCCCCGGAGAAGCTGCCGGTCTCGGCAATGGCAATAAAAGCATTGAGGTTGGCCAGGTCCATGTTCGTATTCCAGTTGGTTATCCAAAGCATGAAAAATATGAATTTGAGTTATTTAATGTAACCCCATAGGATCGACCTCACAAGCCAAGGGGTTATTGAGTCGCTCAAGGCCCAGGGCATAGAAACAAGCTGATGAGGAAACGTCTGATGGCCGGCAAAACGCTCTACGACAAGCTCTGGGATTCGCATTTGGTCAAGCAGCGCGACGATGGTTCGGCGCTGATCTATATCGATCGTCACATCATTCACGAAGTGACCTCGCCGCAAGCCTTTGAAGGCCTGCGTCTGGCCGGGCGCAAGCCGTGGCGCATCGATGCCAACATCGCGACCCCGGACCACAACGTACCGACCACCCCGGAGCGCAAGGGCGGCATCGAGGCGATTGTCGACCAGGTCTCGCGTTTGCAGGTTCAGACCCTCGACGACAACTGTGACGAATACGGCATCGTCGAATTCAAGATGAACGACGTGCGCCAAGGCATTGTCCACGTCATCGGCCCGGAGCAGGGCGCCACCTTGCCGGGCATGACCGTGGTCTGCGGCGACTCCCATACCTCGACCCACGGTGCCTTTGGGGCCCTGGCCCACGGCATCGGCACCTCCGAGGTCGAGCACGTGCTCGCCACCCAGTGCCTGGTGGCCAAGAAAATGAAGAACATGCTGGTGTCCGTCGAAGGCACCTTGCCGTTTGGCGTGACTGCCAAGGACATCGTGCTCGCCGTGATCGGCAAGATCGGCACCGCCGGCGGTAATGGCCATGCGATCGAATTCGCCGGTAGCGCGATTCGTGACCTGTCCGTTGAGGGCCGCATGACCATCTGCAACATGTCCATCGAAGCCGGTGCCCGTGTGGGCCTGGTAGCCGCCGACGAAAAAACCGTGGCGTACGTCAAGGGCCGTCCTTTCGCCCCGAAAGGCGCGGAATGGGACTTGGCGGTCGAAGCGTGGAAAGACCTGGTGTCGGACGCCGATGCCAAGTTCGACACCATCGTTGAACTCGACGCGACCCAGATCAAGCCACAAGTCAGCTGGGGCACCTCGCCTGAGATGGTACTGGCGGTTGATCAGAACGTGCCGGATCCGGCCAAGGAAATGGACCTGGTCAAGCGCGATTCCATCGTCCGTGCCTTGAAGTACATGGGTTTGACCGCCAACCAGGCGATCACCGACATTCAGCTGGACCGCGTGTTCATTGGTTCCTGCACCAACTCGCGGATCGAAGACTTGCGCGCGGCAGCCGTGATCGCCAAGGGCCGCAAGGTGGCCTCGACCATCAAGCAAGCCATCGTGGTCCCGGGTTCGGGGCTGGTGAAGGCCCAGGCGGAATCGGAAGGCCTGGACAAGATTTTCCTCGAGGCCGGTTTCGAATGGCGTGAGCCAGGCTGCTCGATGTGTCTGGCGATGAACCCGGACCGTTTGGAAAGTGGCGAGCATTGCGCGTCCACCTCCAACCGTAACTTCGAAGGCCGTCAGGGCGCCGGTGGTCGTACTCACCTGGTAAGCCCGGCGATGGCCGCCGCGGCCGCTGTCAACGGCCGTTTCATTGACGTCCGCGAATTGATCTGAAGGAGCGCAGCATGAAAGCTTTTACCCAGCACACTGGTCTTGTCGCGCCTCTGGATCGTGCCAACGTGGACACCGACCAGATCATTCCCAAGCAATTCTTGAAGTCGATCAAGCGCACCGGTTTTGGTCCGAACCTGTTCGACGAGTGGCGCTACCTCGATGTCGGGCAGCCGTACCAGGACAACTCCAAGCGTCCGCTGAACAAGGACTTCGTGCTCAATGCCGAACGTTACCAGGGCGCCAGCGTGTTGCTGGCCCGTGAGAACTTCGGTTGCGGCTCGAGCCGCGAGCATGCGCCGTGGGCCCTGGAAGAGTACGGCTTTCGCAGCATCATCGCGCCGAGCTACGCCGATATCTTCTTCAACAACAGCTTCAAGAACGGCTTGTTGCCGATCATCTTGAGCGACGCTGAAGTTGACGAACTGTTCCAGCAGGTGGAAAGCACGCCGGGTTATCAGTTGCAGGTCGACCTGCAGGCCCAGACCGTGACCCGTCCCGACGGCAAGGTGCTGAATTTCGAGATCGACGCCTTTCGCAAGCACTGCCTGCTCAATGGCCTGGATGACATCGGCCTGACCTTGCAGGACCACGAGGCGATTGCCACGTTTGAGGCCAAGCACCGGGCGAGCCAGCCGTGGTTGTTTCGTGACGCGTGATTGAACCGAGATTCAGGTAGGTAGTGTCGCCCTGATCGCGGGCAAGCCCGCTCCCACAGTGATTTGCACTGTCACAAAACCTGTGGGAGCGGGCTCGCCCGCGATCAGGCCAGATCAGACACCACAAGGCTAACCGCCTAAAAGGAAGTCCCCATGACCAGCACCACCCAGCACACCCAAGTCGTACAAAAGCAATTCGGTGAACAGGCTGCGGCCTACCTGAGCAGTGCCGTGCACGCCCAGGGCACTGAGTTCGCGCTGCTCCAGGGCGAAGTGGCAGGGCGCGGTGATGCGCGGGTGCTGGACCTGGGCTGCGGCGCCGGGCATGTGAGTTTTCATGTGGCCGCGCTGGTCAAGGAAGTGGTGGCCTACGACCTGTCGCAGCAGATGCTCGATGTGGTCGCCGGTGCTGCGGTTGAGCGTGGCTTGAGCAACGTATCGACAGTCCTGGGCGCCGCCGAGCGGTTGCCGTTCGCCGATGCTGAATTCGACTTCGTCTTCAGCCGGTATTCGGCGCACCATTGGAGCGATCTCGGCCTGGCCCTGCGCGAAGTGCGGCGGGTTTTGAAGCCGGGCGGGGTGGCGGCGTTCATTGATGTCTTGTCGCCGGGTAGCCCGTTGTTCGACACTTACCTGCAGAGCGTCGAAGTGCTGCGCGACACCAGCCATGTGCGCGATTACTCCGCCGGCGAGTGGTTGCGCCAGGTCAGTGAGGCGGGGTTGTTTGCCCGTAGCACCAGCCGTCAACGGCTGCGCCTGGAATACAGCTCCTGGGTCGAGCGCATGCGCACCCCTGAAGTGATGCGCGGGGCGATCCGCGAGCTGCAGCAGGCAATGGGTAGCGAAGTGCGCGAGTATTTCCAGATCGAAGCCGACGGTTCGTTCAGCACCGACGTGCTGGTGTTGATAGCCGAACGCTAGAATTTTTCCGGGCGTGCCTCGTATGGCGCGCCGACTGATGACATGAGGAACCCATGAGCAAGCAGATTCTGATTCTCCCAGGCGACGGTATTGGTCCGGAAATCATGGCCGAAGCGGTCAAGGTGCTGGAGCTGGCCAGCGACAAGTTCGCCCTGGGCCTGGAACTGAGCCACGACGTGATCGGCGGCGCGGCCATCGACAAGCACGGCGTACCGCTGGCGGACGAAACCCTGGAGCGCGCGCGCGCGGCCGACGCGGTACTGCTGGGCGCCGTGGGCGGCCCGAAATGGGACACCATCGAGCGTGACATCCGCCCTGAGCGCGGCCTGCTGAAAATCCGTGCGCAACTGGGCCTGTTCGGTAACCTGCGTCCGGCGATCCTTTACCCGCAACTGGCCGAGGCTTCCAGCCTGAAGCCGGAAATCGTTGCCGGCCTGGACATCCTGATCGTTCGCGAACTGACCGGCGGCATCTACTTCGGCGCGCCACGCGGCACCCGCACCCTGGAAAACGGCGAGCGCCAGTCCTACGACACCCTGCCGTACAGCGAAAGCGAAATCCGCCGGATTGCCCGTGTCGGTTTTGACATGGCCATGGTCCGTGGCAAGAAGCTGTGCTCGGTGGACAAGGCCAACGTGCTGGCGTCCAGCCAACTGTGGCGTGAAGTGGTCGAGCAGGTGGCCAAGGATTACCCTGAGGTCGAACTGAGCCACATGTACGTCGACAACGCCGCCATGCAACTGGTGCGTGCACCCAAGCAGTTCGACGTGATCGTTACCGACAACATGTTCGGCGACATCCTGTCCGACCAGGCCTCGATGCTCACCGGCTCCATCGGCATGCTGCCTTCGGCGTCCCTGGATACCCACAACAAGGGCATGTACGAGCCTTGCCACGGCTCGGCGCCGGACATCGCAGGCCTTGGCATTGCCAACCCGCTGGCGACCATTTTGTCGGTGTCGATGATGCTGCGCTACAGCTTCAACCAGCAAGCGGCGGCCGCTGCCATCGAGCAGGCGGTCAGCCTGGTCCTGGACCAGGGCTTGCGCACTGGCGACATCTGGTCGACCGGTTGCACCAAAGTCGGAACGCAGGAAATGGGCGACGCAGTAGTCGCGGCGCTGCGGAATCTGTAATCTCTCGGGCCCCGCTTGTTGCTGATGCCGGCAAGCGAGCCCACTTTTTGTAAAAGGTGTAGTTGCGATGAAACGTGTAGGTCTGATCGGTTGGCGCGGTATGGTCGGTTCCGTGCTCATGCAGCGGATGCTGGAAGAGCAGGATTTCGATCTCATTGAGCCGGTGTTTTTCACCACTTCCAATGTCGGTGGCCAAGGCCCGTCCGTGGGCAAGGATATTGCTCCGCTCAAAGACGCTTACAGCATTGAAGAGCTCAAGACCCTCGACGTGATTCTGACCTGCCAGGGTGGCGACTACACCAGCGAAGTCTTCCCCAAGCTGCGTGAAGCCGGTTGGCAGGGCTACTGGATCGATGCCGCTTCCAGCCTGCGCATGCAGGATGACGCGGTCATCGTGCTGGACCCGGTCAACCGCAAGGTCATCGACCAGCAGCTGGATGCGGGCACCAAGAACTACATCGGCGGCAACTGCACCGTCAGCCTGATGCTGATGGGCCTGGGTGGCCTGTTCGAAGCCGGTCTGGTGGAGTGGATGAGCGCCATGACCTACCAGGCGGCCTCCGGTGCCGGCGCGCAGAACATGCGCGAGCTGATCAAGCAGATGGGCGCGACCCACGCCGCAGTTGCCGATGAACTGGCCAACCCGGCCAGCGCCATCCTCGACATCGACCGCCGTGTGGCCGAAGCCATGCGCAGCGACGCCTATCCGACCGAGAACTTCGGTGTACCACTGGCCGGCAGCCTGATCCCGTGGATCGACAAGGAACTGCCGAACGGCCAGAGCCGTGAAGAGTGGAAGGCCCAGGCCGAGACCAACAAGATCCTCGGTCGCTTCAAGAGCCCGATCCCGGTGGACGGTATCTGCGTGCGGATCGGCGCCATGCGCTGCCACAGCCAGGCGCTGACCATCAAGCTGAACAAAGACGTGCCGATCGCCGATATCGAAGGCTTGATCAGCCAGCACAACCCATGGGTCAAGCTGGTGCCGAACAACCGCGACAGCAGCATGCAGGAGCTGAGCCCGACCAAGGTCACCGGCACCCTGAATGTACCGGTTGGCCGTCTGCGCAAGCTCAACATGGGCACCCAGTACCTGGGCGCGTTCACCGTCGGCGACCAGTTGCTGTGGGGCGCGGCCGAACCACTGCGGCGCATGCTGCGGATCCTGCTGGAACGTTGATCGGTTGAAGTTGTGAAAGAACCCGTGCCTTGCGAGAGGCGCGGGTTTTTTTTGCCCACCGAAAGTCCGTCATCGCGGGCATGCGTTGAACCCTGTGGGAGCGGGCTTGCCCGCGATGGAGTCGATACAGACACTGCATAATTGCCTGTGCGCCACCCACCCGGTAAAGTGCCGCTCCCCCCGTTTCGCCTGAGGTAGAACCATGAGCCAGTCCTTTGATATCGCCGTTGTCGGCGCCACCGGTACTGTCGGCGAAACCCTCGTCCAGATTCTCGAAGAGCGCGACTTCCCGATCGCTAACCTGCACCTGCTCGCCAGCAGCGAATCGGCCGGGCATTCGGTACCGTTTCGTGGCAAGAACGTGCGGGTGCGGGAGGTCGATGAGTTTGATTTCAGCAAAGTCCAGCTGGTGTTCTTCGCCGCAGGCCCAGCGGTCACCTTGAGCTTTGCCCCGCGTGCGACGGCCGCCGGCTGCTCGCTGATCGATCTGTCAGGAGCCTTGCCGGCCGAGCAGGCGCCCCAGGTGGTGCCGGAGGCCAATGCCCAAGTGCTGGCCAGCCTGAAAAAACCGTTCCAGGTCAGCAGCCCGAGCGCCTCGGCCACCACCCTGGCAGTGGTGCTCGCGCCGTTGCGCGAACTGCTGGATGTGCAGCGCGTGACCCTGACCGCCAGCCTGGCTGTGTCCACCCAGGGCCGCGAGGCGGTGACCGAGTTGGCCCGGCAGACCGCCGAGCTGTTGAATGTGCGTCCATTGGAGCCGCGCTTTTTTGATCGGCAGATGGCATTCAACCTGCTGGCACAGGTCGGCACGCCGGATGCGCAAGGCCACACCCTGCTGGAAAAACGCCTGGTCCACGAACTGCGTGCGGTCCTCGGACAGCCAGCACTGAAAATTTCCGTAACCTGCGTTCAAGCCCCGGTGTTTTTTGGCGATAGCTTTAGCGTGACCCTGGCGTCGGCCAAGCCGGTTGACCTGGCGGCGGTGAACGCTGCACTGGAGGTTGCCGAAGGTGTCGAGCTGGTGGAGGCGGGCGATTACCCGACTCCAGTCGGCGATGCGGTTGGCCAGGACGTGGTCTACGTCGGTCGGGTTCGCAGCGGGGTCGACGACCCGACGGAACTTAATTTGTGGCTGACGTCAGATAACGTGCGCAAAGGCGCAGCGCTCAACGCGGTGCAAGTGGCCGAGTTGTTGATAAAAGCCCTTGTGTAAAAGATACTTGGCAACAATTTTCAGAATGATTCTAGCTGAGCGCTATGCTTGCAAGCGGAGCGCCTGCGGGGGCTCCCTGGCGTGTCAGTGAAATAATCGCGTACAGCCTCATCCGAGGCCTGTGCGCAATGCCTTGTGGCAGCGACAAACAACACCTTCTCGCTGGCCGAGGAATGTTCAAACAAAGGATGAGGCTATGGTTCAAGTTCGCAAACTGGTGTTAGCAATAGCGGCCGCCTCGGCGCTGTCCTCCGGTATGGCGCATGCCCTTGGGCTCGGGGAACTGACCCTGAAGTCGACCCTGAACCAACCGTTGGTGGCCGAGATCGAGTTGCTCGATGTCAAGGACCTGACGGTGGCCGAAGTGGTGCCGAGCCTGGCCTCAGCCGATGACTTCGCCAAGGCCGGCGTGGATCGCCAGGCGTTCCTCAATGACCTGACCTTTACCCCGGTGCTCAATGCCAATGGCAAGAGCATTCTGCGGGTGACCTCCAGCCAGCCATTGTCCGAACCCATGGTCAAGTTCCTGGTCCAGGTGATGTGGCCCAACGGCCGCCTGCTGCGCGACTACAGCGTGCTGCTCGACCCGTCCAAGTTCTCGCCGCAAACGGCCGAGGCTGCCGGGCAAGCCGCGCCGGCGATCAATGCGCCAGTCACCGGGGCGACAGCACAACACACCACCGTGGCCCGCGACACCCTCTGGGAAATCGCCGCCAAGGCACGCAACGGCGGTTCGATCCAGCAGACCATGCTGGCAATCCAGGCGTTGAACCCCGATGCGTTCATCGATGGCAACATCAACCGCTTGAAGGCCGGCCAGGTCCTGCGCCTGCCGGATGCCACGCAAATCACCCAACTGCCGCAGACCCAGGCCATTGCCGAAGTGGCTGCGCAGAACAAGGCCTGGCGCCAGGGCCGTCGCTATGTGCCACGGACCCAGGCCCAGCAACTGGATGCCACCGGTCGTGCACCTGACGCTGCTGCGGCGCAGGGTGCGGCCCGCGACAGCTTGAGCCTGGTCTCGGCCGAGTCGGGCAAAAACACCGGTAAAGGCGCGGTCGGCGACAGCAAGGGCATCAGTAACAAACTGGCGGTGACCCAGGAAAGCCTGGACACCACCCGGCGCGACAATGCCGAGCTGAAAAGCCGCGTGGCCGACCTGCAAAGCCAGATGGACAAGCTGCAACGCTTGATCGAACTGAAGAACAATCAACTGGCCAAGTTGCAGGCTGAAGGCGGCGCGACGCCTGAAGCGGTTGCGTCCGAGACGCTGCCTGCCGAGTCCGTACCGGCCACTGCGCCTGCAGCGACTGACGCTGTACCGACTGCCACCCCTGGCGAAACACCTGCCAAGGCGACACCTGAGCAAACCTACAACGAACTGCTGACCAGCCCGCTGTTGATGGGGCTGATCGGGGGTGGCGCGATTGTCCTGGCGTTGCTGCTGTTGCTGCTGGCCCGCCGGCGCAAGGCGCAGCAGGAAGCCGAGAAGCATGTGCGCATGGCGCGTGCGTTGGCCGAGGAATCGGATTTCAACGAAGACCTGGATCTGCCGGAGAGCAGTTTCGAAGGCCTCGAAGAACCAGCCCCGACTGCCAAGTTGGCCACCGCGCCGACGCCAGCGCCGGTCGTTGCGGCAGTTGTTACCCCGGTGGTAATGACCACGCCGATTGCCGCGCCATTGGTGGCGCCGGCCGGCGAGCGGGCGGACGACGTGCTGGGCCATGCCCAGGCCCATATCGATGAGGGGCGCCTGAACCAGGCCGCCAGCCTGCTCGAGGAAGGCATCAAGCAAGAGCCACAACGCAGCGAGCTGCGCCTCAAGCTGATGGAAGTCCACGGCATGCAGGGCGATCGCGATGCGTTCGTGGTGCAGGAGCGCCAGTTGGTTGCCAATGGCAAGAACTTTGCACAAGTTGAAGAGCTCAAGAGCCGCTTCCCGGCCATGGCGGCGGTCGCTGCAGTCGGTGGTATCGCTGCCGCTGCGGTAGCGGCCGAGCTGGATGCGCAATACGTCAAGGACCTGCTGCTGGACGAGCCGCAAGAACCTGCGCCGAGCGCTGAAGAACCGGCGCTGGACGATGATTTCGACAGTGCCTTCGACCTCGACCTGGACGCACCACAGGCCGCCCCGCCAGTAGAGCCGGCTGCAGCAGTGACGGCGCTGGAAGATGACTTCGACAGCGCCTTTGATCTCGACCTGGATCAGCCCGAGGAGCCGGTTGCGGCACCAGTTGCGCCAGCAGAAGTTGCGCTGGATGACGACCTCGACGCTGCCTTCGATCTCAGCCTGGACGAACTGGAGGCGGTGTCGCCGGCCGTGGTCGCGACCGAACCGGTTGCCGACCTGGAAGACTTCCCGCTGGACGACGATCTGAGTTTCGAGTCGCCGGCTGAGGCGCCGCAAAGCCCGGCCGACCTGGCGGATTTCGACCTGGACCTGGCTGGCGATGTACCGGAGTCGGTCCTGGCTGAGGACGCCGCGGTCCTGGGCCTGGACGATGAGCCCCAGGACCTGGCCGTAAGCGAGGAGCCGGCGGTAGCCGAAGTGACGCCTGACGACCTGGAGTTACCGGCGGATTTCGACCTGTCCCTGGCTGATGAGATGGATGCACCCGCCACATCGGATGACTTCATCACCGACCTGGATGATGTTCACGCTGAACTGGACCGTTTTGCCGAGGATCTCGAACATCCGCCTATCGGCGAGCCGAGCTTCACCGCCGAAGACGCGGCGCTGGCGATGGACAACGACGAACCGGAGTTCGACTTCCTGTCGGGCACCGATGAAGTCGCTACCAAGCTGGACCTGGCCCAGGCCTACATCGACATGGGCGACAAGGACGGCGCGCGGGATATTCTCGGTGAGGTCCTCAGCGAGGGCAACGACGGACAGAAAGGCGAAGCCAAGGAGATGCTTGCTCGTCTGGTGTGATTGAGCGGCTCTGGGCGTGATGGGGCGGGTGGATCAAGAGCAGCAGGCGAGCTAACGCTCGGCCTGTTGAGTGGTAAGGGCGGGCGAGGCGGCCTACCGGCCGGCCTGGCTTTACCTGGTGTACGAATTTCCCCTGTGGGAGCTAGCCTGCTAGCGATGGGGCCGGTCCATTCAACATCTATGGTGCCTGACCCACCGCTATCGCTGGCAGGCCAGCTCCCACAGGTTGAGTAGGTGTACCCAAAATCTACGAACACCCCAGAACTACTGTGGGAGCGGGCTTGCCCGCGATGGGGCCGGCCCATTCAACATCGATGGTGGCTGACATACCGCTATCGCGGGCAAGCCCGCTCCCACAGGTTAAGTGGGTGTACCCAAAATCTGCGAACACCCAGAACTACTGTGGGAGCGGGCTTGCCCGCGATGGGGCCGGCTCATTCAACATCGATGGTGGCTGACATACCGCTATCGCGGGCAAGCCCGCTCCCACAGGTTTGTTGGCCGTACGCAAAATTTGCGGGTAGCCAGATTCACTGTGAGCAAGCACAAAACAAAAAACAGCGCGAACATGGCATCCCCGGCGCACACCCTTATAATGCCCGCCTTAGCGTAAATCAGCAGGCTGTCACCCCTTGGCAAATATAGATAACCCGGCCGCCGAAATGGCGGCCGACGGCTTTTTCCGGATCGCGTTGGGCGTCGAATACAAAGGCTCGCGCTACCGCGGCTGGCAGCGCCAGGCCTCCGGCGTGGCCACCGTGCAACAAGCCCTCGAGACGGCCTTGTCGAAAGTCGCCGATTCGCCGGTGTCCCTGCATTGCGCGGGGCGCACCGATGCCGGTGTGCACGCCTGTGGCCAGGTGGTGCATTTCGACACCCAGGTGGAGCGTTCGCTGAAGGCCTGGGTCATGGGCGCCAACATCAACTTGCCCCACGACATCAGCGTCAGTTGGGCCAAGGTCATGCCGGCGGATTTCCATGCGCGCTTCAAGGCCATTGCCCGACGTTATCGTTATGTCATCTACAACGACCAGATCCGCCCGGCCCACCTCAACGAGGAAGTGACCTGGAACCATCGGCCGCTGGATGAGCAACGCATGGCCGAAGCTGCGCAGCATTTGCTCGGTACGCACGATTTCAGCGCCTTTCGCGCGGGGCAGTGCCAGGCCAAGTCGCCGGTCAAGCAGATCCATCACCTGCGCGTGACCCGGCACGGCAAAATGATCGTGCTGGACATTCGCGCCAGTGCCTTCCTGCATCACATGGTGCGTAACATTGCCGGGGTGCTGATGACCATCGGTACCGGCGAGCGTCCGGTGGAGTGGGCCAAGGAGGTGCTGGAGAGCCGGATCCGCCGCACGGGCGGGGTCACGGCCCATCCCTTCGGGCTGTACCTGGTGCAGGTCGAGTACCGTGATGAATTCCCGCTGCCAGAGCGTTACATCGGGCCGCATTTCCTCACCGGCTTCTCGGAACTTGACGGCTGACGCCCGCCAATGCATTTGCTACCATCCGGGACTTTCCCGGATTTGCCCTGAGGTTCCCCCGACATGCCAGCCGTTCGCAGCAAAATTTGTGGGATTACCCGCATTGAAGACGCGCTGGCGGCGGTCGAGGCCGGGGCCGATGCCATCGGGTTGGTGTTCTACGCCAAGAGCCCGCGGGCGGTCACGGTCCAGCAGGCGCGGGCAATTATCGCCGCGCTGCCGCCGTTCGTGACCACCGTGGGTTTGTTCGTCAACGCCAGTCGCTGCGAGCTCGGCGAGATCCTCGATGCCGTGCCGCTGGACCTGTTGCAGTTCCATGGTGATGAAACCCTGGCCGATTGCGAAGGCTGGCACCGGCCCTATATCAAGGCCCTGCGGGTCAAGGCCGGGGACGATATCGCCGCTGCCTGTGATGCCTACCCGAGTGCCAGTGGGATCTTGCTCGATACCTATGTCGAAGGAGTGCCCGGTGGAACCGGCGAGGCCTTCGACTGGTCATTGATACCGCCGGGTTTGCGCAAGCCGATTATCCTGGCCGGCGGCCTGACCCCGGACAACGTGGCGCAGGCCATTGCCCGGGTCCGGCCGTACGCGGTGGATGTCAGTGGTGGGGTAGAGCAGGGCAAGGGCATCAAGGATCACGCAAGGATTCACGCATTTATGCAGGCCGTACGCAGCAGCACCGCGACGATGTGACGGCTGGCAGTCTGCCGCCGTCCACTGCATGGTACAAAACATGCGCTGCACACAGCAGGCAGGCGTCGCCTTCGGGCGGGCCAGAACCGAAGTGGCAACCCCAAGCGCGGGTTGTCTGGATGGCTGAGGATGGAGTGCGTTGCAGGCAGGTCACGGCCTAGTGCTGACCGCCGTAGCGTACCGATCATCGCCGCACACATGAATTTAGCTCAAGGGCATACACGGGGCTGCGAACCAGAGCGTTCGGGCCGCCGGTACTGGAGAAAGAAAGCATGAGCAACTGGTTAGTAGACAAACTGATCCCTTCGATCATGCGTTCCGAGGTGAAAAAAAGCTCGGTGCCTGAAGGTCTGTGGCACAAGTGCCCATCCTGCGAGGCGGTGCTGTACCGTCCGGAACTGGAAAAGACCCTGGATGTTTGCCCCAAGTGCAATCACCACATGCGCATTGGCGCCCGTGCACGGATCGACATCTTCCTCGACGCTGAAGGCCGTGCCGAATTGGGCGCCGAGCTGGAGCCGGTTGACCGTCTGAAATTCCGCGACGGCAAGAAGTACAAGGACCGCCTGACTGCTGCCCAGAAGCAGACCGGTGAAAAAGACGCCCTGATCTCCATGAGCGGTACCCTGTTGGGCATGCCGGTGGTGGTGTCGGCGTTCGAATTCTCCTTCATGGGCGGTTCCATGGGCGCGATCGTCGGCGAGCGCTTCGTGCGTGCGGCCAACTATGCGCTGGAGCACCGTTGCCCGATGATCTGCTTCGCCGCTTCCGGTGGCGCGCGGATGCAGGAAGCCCTGATCTCGTTGATGCAAATGGCCAAGACCTCGGCGGTCCTGGCGCGTCTGCGTGAAGAAGGCATTCCGTTCATCTCGGTACTGACCGACCCGGTCTACGGCGGCGTTTCCGCCAGCCTGGCGATGCTGGGCGACGTGATCGTCGGCGAACCCAAGGCCCTGATCGGCTTCGCCGGTCCGCGCGTGATCGAGCAGACCGTACGTGAAAAACTGCCAGAAGGCTTCCAGCGCAGCGAGTTCCTGCTGGAGCACGGCGCCATCGATATGATCATTGCCCGTTCCGAGCTGCGTCCACGCCTGGGTAACCTGCTGGCGCAACTGATGGGCCTGCCGACGCCTGAGTTCGTCGCCGCACCTATCGAGCCAATCGTGGTTCCGCCGGTGCCTGCCAACCTATGACCCAACGTACCCTTGGCGAATGGCTCGCCTACCTTGAGCAGTTGCATCCGTCCGCCATCGACATGGGGCTTGCGCGCTCGCAAGAGGTAGCGTCCCGGATGGGGCTGGGCAAGCCGGCGCCTCGGGTGATCACGGTCACCGGCACCAATGGCAAGGGTTCTACCTGTGCGTTCGTGGCTTCCTTGCTGCGCGCGCAGGGCCTGAAGGTGGGTGTCTACAATTCTCCGCATCTGCTGCATTACAACGAGCGGGTGCAGGTCAATGGCGTGTTGGCCACTGACGAACAGCTGTGCGAGGCCTTCACTGCGGTGGAGGTGGGCCGTGGCGAAATCTCCCTGACCTACTTCGAAATGGGCACCCTGGCGGCGTTCTGGCTGTTCCAGCGCGCAGGTCTGGATGCGGTGGTTCTGGAAGTTGGTCTTGGCGGGCGCCTGGACACGGTCAACCTGGTGGATGCAGATATCGCGCTGGTCACCAGTATCGGTGTCGATCATGCCGACTACCTGGGCAATACCCGGGAATCGGTGGCCTTCGAGAAGGCCGGGATTTTCCGCCACGGCGCCCCGGCGCTGTGTGGCGACCTCAATCCACCACAACCCCTGCTGGACAAGGCGCGCGAGCTGGCCTGCCCATTTTTCCTGCGGGGTCGGGATTTTGACCTGGGCCTGACGGACCAGCACTGGCAGTGGCGCGGTGTCGACGGCCAGGGGCGTACGCTTGAGCTGCGGGATCTGCCATTGCTCGACCTGCCGATGGAAAACGCGGCACTGGCGCTGCAGGCCTACGCCTTGCTGGACTTGCCTTGGGTGCCTGAGCAGATTGCCACGGCATTGCAGGCGACCCGCGTGGTTGGGCGCCTGGATCGGCGTCAGTTCAACTGGCAGGGCAAGCGCCTGAACCTGATGCTGGACGTCGGGCACAATCCGCACGCGGCCGAGTACCTGGCGCAGCGCCTGGCCCGGCGGCCGGTGGCGGGTCGGCGCCTGGCGGTCTTCGGATTGCTGGCCGACAAGGATCTTGATGGAGTTGTCGGTGAATTGAGTGCTAGTGTCCAGCACTGGGCTGTCGCCCCGCTGGATTCTGCGCGCGCCCGCCCGGTTGCGGATATACAGGCCGCGTTGCAGAACCTTGGCGCGTCCGTGACCTCCTATGCAAGTGTGGCTGAAGCCCTGGAAGGGCAGAGCGCGCAGGCAACGGCAGACGACGAGATTCTGCTGTTCGGATCATTTTATTGTGTCGCCGAGGCCCTTGAATGGCTCGCTCGGCACTCCACGGAGGAAGCTGCAGATGGCTTTGCTGGATAACGCGTACAAGCAGCGGATGGTCGGTGCACTGGTGCTGGTGGCCCTGGCGGTGATTTTCCTGCCGATGATGTTCTCCCGTGAGGATGAACAGCGCCAGGTGGTGGTCCAGGCTCCGGCCGCACCACAGGCGCCGGCCATGCCTCAGGTCCAGGTCGAGCCGGTGGTGGTTCCCGAGCCACAAGCGCTGCCGCAGGAACCTGTGCCCAGCGATGCCGAAATTGCCATGGAGCAGGCACCGGCCGCGAGCACGCCAACTGTCGCCCCGAGCGCACCGATCGTCGCGGCGCCGGTGGTGGCCAAGCCAGTTACTCCGCCGCCAGCACCCAAGCCAGTACCTGCTCCGGCTGTGCCCGCCAGCAAGCCTGACACCACCCAGAGTCGGGTCGATGCCAATGGCCTGTCGGTCAGCTGGTCGGTGCAACTGGCCAGCCTGGCCAATCGTGAAAGCGCCGAAAGCCTGCAGAAAACCCTGCGCAGCCAGGGCTACAACGCCTATATCCGCACCGCGGATGGCAAGAATCGGGTGTTCGTCGGGCCGCTGATCGAGCGCGCCGAAGCCGACCGTCTGCGTGACCTGCTGAACCGCAAACAGAACCTCAAGGGTTTTGTGGTGCGTTTCCAGCCCGAGCGCGGCTGAAACGATCGTCCCTATTTGAAATGCACTGAAAATCGCAGCTTACCGATAGCCATGGGCTCTGCTAAAATGCGCCGCCTTATCCATCTGTAGGCTGTACTGTGCCATTTACCTGGGTTGACTGGGCGATCGTTGCAATCATCGCCATCTCCGCTTTGATCAGTCTGAGCCGCGGCTTCGTAAAAGAAGCATTATCGCTGGTGACCTGGATCATCGCAGGAGCCGTTGCCTGGATGTTTGGTGGCTCATTGTCCGAGTACCTCGCCGGATACATCGAAACACCTTCGGCCCGCGTGATCGCCGGCTGCGCCATCTTGTTTGTGGCCACCCTCGTGGTGGGTGCAATGATCAATTATCTTATCGGCGAACTGGTTCGCGTCACCGGCCTCTCCGGGACCGATCGATTCCTCGGCATGGCCTTCGGTGCGGCGCGTGGCGCCTTGCTGGTGGTCACCGCAGTCGGGCTGTTGAGCCTGGGCCCGGTACAGCAGGATTCATGGTGGCAGGAGTCGCGGCTCGTGCCACAATTTCTATTGGTTGCAGACTGGTCCAAAAACCTCATATTGGGGTGGAGCAGTCAGTGGCTGGCCAGCGGTATCAGCGTACCCGCTGACATACCGTTCAAGGAGCACCTCTTGCCGACGGCGAAAACGCCGCAGTGAGTCGTGTTCAGTTCAGTTTCATTAAGTAGGGGTTGCGTCGCATGTGTGGCATCGTCGGTATCGTCGGTAAGTCGAACGTCAATCAGGCGCTGTATGACGCGCTAACCGTCCTCCAGCACCGCGGCCAGGACGCTGCCGGGATTGTGACCAGCCACGACGGCCGGTTATTTCTGCGCAAGGACAATGGTCTGGTACGTGACGTGTTTCATCAGCGTCACATGCAGCGCCTCGTCGGCCACATGGGCATTGGCCATGTGCGTTATCCGACTGCCGGTAGCTCGACCTCGGCCGAAGCTCAACCGTTTTACGTCAACTCGCCATATGGCATCACCCTGGCGCACAACGGCAACCTGACCAACGTTGAACAGTTGGCCAAGGAGATCTACGAGTCTGATCTGCGCCACGTCAATACCAACTCCGACTCGGAAGTGCTGCTCAACGTGTTCGCTCACGAACTGGCCCAGCGCGGCAAGTTGCAGCCAACCGAAGAAGACGTGTTCGCTGCCGTCACCGATGTGCACAACCGTTGCATAGGTGGCTACGCGGTCGTGGCGATGATCACCGGCTACGGTATCGTCGGCTTCCGCGACCCGCACGGCATCCGTCCGATCGTCTTCGGCCAGCGTCACACCGACGAAGGCGTCGAGTACATGATCGCCTCCGAGAGCGTGTCCCTGGACGTGCTGGGCTTTACCCTGATCCGCGACCTGGCGCCGGGCGAAGCGGTCTACATCACTGAAGAGGGCAAGCTGCACACCCGTCAGTGCGCGACCAACCCGTCCCTGACTCCGTGCATCTTCGAACACGTGTACCTGGCGCGTCCGGACTCGATCATCGACGGCGTGTCGGTGTACAAGGCTCGCCTGCGCATGGGTGAGAAGCTGGCCGAGAAGATCCTGCGCGAGCGTCCCGAGCACGACATCGACGTGGTCATCCCGATTCCGGACACCAGCCGCACCGCGGCCCTGGAAT
The DNA here is from genome assembly GCF_009834545.1 of Pseudomonas sp. S04. NCBI lineage: Bacteria > Pseudomonadati > Pseudomonadota > Gammaproteobacteria > Pseudomonadales > Pseudomonadaceae > Pseudomonas > Pseudomonas sp. S04. The sequence goes on along the minus strand of NZ_CP019427.1, from coordinate 3,957,550 downwards.
TGGCGAACCACCTGGGCGTGAAGTTCCGCGAAGGTTTCGTGAAAAACCGCTACATCGGCCGGACCTTCATCATGCCGGGCCAGGCAGCGCGGAAAAAATCCGTACGCCAGAAGCTCAACGCCATCGAGCTGGAGTTCCGCGGCAAGAACGTGATGCTGGTGGACGACTCGATCGTGCGCGGCACCACCTGCAAGCAGATCATCCAGATGGCCCGTGAAGCTGGCGCCAAGAATGTCTACTTCTGCTCCGCGGCACCGGCCGTGCGTTACCCGAACGTCTACGGCATCGACATGCCAAGCGCTCACGAACTGATCGCGCACAATCGTTCGACCCAGGACGTGGCCGACCTGATCGGTGCTGACTGGCTGATCTATCAGGACCTGCCTGACTTGATCGAAGCGGTCGGCGGCGGCAAGATCAAGATCGAAAAGTTCGATTGCGCAGTGTTCGACGGCAAGTACGTCACCGGCGACGTCGACGAGGCTTACCTGAACAAGATCGAGCAGGCGCGTAACGACGCCTCCAAGGTCAAGACCCAGGCAGTCAGTGCGATCATCGATCTGTACAACAACTGAGTTTCTACCGGCCCTGAGGGGCCGGTTTTGTATCTACTACAGGCTCTTCATGACAAGAGCAGGGCAAGGAGTGACAGCATGAGTCAGGATTGGGATGCCGGTCGGCTGGACAGCGACCTCGATGGCGTAGCGTTCGATACCCTGGCCGTACGTGCCGGCCAGCACCGCACGCCGGAGGGCGAACACGGTGATCCGATGTTCTTCACCTCCAGCTATGTGTTCCGTACCGCGGCCGATGCTGCGGCGCGCTTTGCTGGCGAAGTGCCGGGCAACGTCTACTCGCGCTACACCAACCCCACTGTGCGGGCGTTCGAGGAGCGCATTGCCGCCCTCGAAGGCGCCGAGCAGGCGGTGGCCACGGCCACTGGCATGGCGGCAATTCTTGCGGTGGTGATGAGCCTGTGCAGTGCTGGCGACCATGTGCTGGTGTCGCGCAGTGTGTTTGGTTCGACCATCAGCCTGTTTGAGAAGTACTTCAAGCGCTTTGGCATCGAAGTCGACTACGTCCCCCTGGCGGACCTGTCCGGCTGGGGCGCGGCGATCAAGTCCAACACCAAACTGCTGTTCGTCGAGTCGCCGTCCAATCCGTTGGCCGAACTGGTGGACATCAGCGCATTGTCCGAAGTCGCGCACGCCAAAGGCGCAATGCTGGTGGTCGACAACTGCTTCTGCACGCCTGCCTTGCAGCAACCGCTCAAGCTCGGCGCGGACGTCGTGGTGCACTCGGCCACCAAGTTCATCGACGGCCAGGGCCGGTGCATGGGCGGCGTGGTGGCTGGGCGCAGCGAGCAGATGAAGGAAATCGTCGGCTTCCTGCGTACAGCCGGGCCGACCCTGAGCCCGTTCAACGCCTGGATCTTCCTCAAGGGCCTGGAAACCTTGAGCCTGCGCATGAAGGCGCACTGTGCCAACGCCCAGCAACTGGCCGAATGGCTGGAGCAGCAGGACGGTATCGAGAAAGTGCATTACGCCGGCCTCAAGAGCCACCCGCAGCACGAGTTGGCCCAGCGCCAGCAGAAGGGCTTTGGCGCGGTCGTGAGCTTCGAGGTCAAGGGTGGCAAAGAAGGCGCATGGCGCTTCATCGATGCCACCCGGCTGATCTCGATCACCGCCAACCTGGGTGACAGCAAGACCACCATTACCCACCCAAGCACCACCTCTCATGGGCGCCTGGCGCCACAGGAGCGCGAGGCGGCGGGTATTCGTGACAGCCTGATCCGGATTGCCGTCGGCCTCGAAGATGTGGTCGACCTGCAAGCGGACCTGGCGCGCGGGCTGGCTGCCTTGTGATCGAGATCGCAACGCCTGCTAGCGGCAGCAATGGCCGGGTTGCCCTGGTCACAGGTGCTGCCCGCGGCATCGGTCTGGGGATTGCCGCCTGGTTGATCAGCGAAGGCTGGCAGGTGGTGCTGACCGATCTCGACCGTGAGCGTGGTTCCAAGGTTGCCAAGGCGTTGGGTGAGCATGCCTGGTTCATCACTATGGACGTTGCCGATGAGCAGCAAGTGACCCAGGGCGTTGCCGAAGTACTGGGGCAGTTTGGGCGCCTGGATGCCCTGGTGTGCAACGCGGCGGTTGCCGACCCGCGCAATATCACCCTGGAAAGCCTCGACCTGGCCTACTGGAATCGGGTGTTGGCGGTCAACCTCAGTGGGCCAATGCTGTTGGCCAAGCACTGTGCGCCGTATCTGCGGGCCCACAACGGTGCCATCGTCAACCTGGCCTCGACCCGGGCCGGGCAGTCGGAACCTGACACCGAGGCCTACGCGGCGAGCAAGGGCGGCTTGCTGGCCTTGACCCACGCCCTGGCCATCAGCCTTGGCCCGGAAGTCCGGGTCAATGCGGTCAGCCCTGGCTGGATCGATGCCCGCGACCCGTCGGCGCGACGTGCCGAACCATTGAGTGATGCCGATCATGCCCAGCATCCGGCGGGCAGGGTAGGTACGGTCGAAGATGTCGCGGCGATGGTAGCGTGGCTGCTGTCGCGCAATGCCGGGTTTGTCACCGGCCAGGAGTTCGTGGTCGACGGCGGCATGACCAAGAAGATGATCTACGAGCAGTGAAGGGCAGCGACAAGTAAAAGCCGGTCGCAGGCGTCACTGCCTGCGCACCACTGCTTTGACTTGGAGCGTGCCGCTTGTGGCTTTCAGCTGTTTTTGAAAAAAACTTCAATCAGGGTATTGACTTAGCTTCGGTATCTGCGTAAATTTCGCGGCCTCGGAGAAGCAAACGGGTGATTAGCTCAGCTGGGAGAGCGTCTGCCTTACAAGCAGAATGTCGGCGGTTCGATCCCGTCATCACCCACCACTTCTTGAGAGTCTTGCGAAAGCAAGATGGAAGCTGAAAAGCCTCCACCGACGCGCAGCGGTAGTTCAGTCGGTTAGAATACCGGCCTGTCACGCCGGGGGTCGCGGGTTCGAGTCCCGTCCGCTGCGCCATATTTTCCAGATCGGGTTTACCCGGTTTGAGATTGCAAAGCCTCGAAGCTTTACAGTCAGACGAATTAACTGGACGCAAGTCCACAGCGATACGCAGCGGTAGTTCAGTCGGTTAGAATACCGGCCTGTCACGCCGGGGGTCGCGGGTTCGAGTCCCGTCCGCTGCGCCATATCTGCTCCAGGGCCCACTGAACGCCTTGGTGCTACGAAGCAAACATTGGTCATGCCGATGTCTGTTTCGAGTCGATAGCAAAGGCCCTGGTCGCAAGACCGGGGTTTTTTGTTTCTGCGATTCACAAAAAACCTGCGCGGCTCACGCTTCGCAGGTTTTTTGCTTTTCGCCTGGCGCGACAGACGCGCAAGCCAGCGTTGCCCTCAATATAGCGAAGCCGTGGCTTTGTTCTATCCTGAAATTTGAAACCCATCTCAGGAGGAGAGTGCCATGGCCGCTGACAAACAACACGATCAATACCGCGATAACGACGACGAAGAAGATCAGGACGAAGCCAGCCCTGAAGAGAACCCGCCACCACAGACCTGGAAACACCCCGATGACGGCAAAAGCCTCTCGGACCTGGACCAGGAATGGCCGTTGAAACCCTGACCCTGCCCGTACCGGTCATGCCTGGTGGCGTGATCGGTACGACCCCGGTGCGCATTCGAACCAGCGCAGGCAAGCGCGGTTGAAACTTTGCACATCGCTGTAGCCGAGCTGGTCGGAAATCTCCACCAGCTCCAACGGCGAGTGTTGCAGCAGGTCTTCGGCGCGATAGCTGCGGTACTCGTCCAGCAACTCGGAAAAACTCCAGCCCAGGGCTTTCAGGCGCCGGGCGGCGGTGCGTTCGAGCAGGTGCTGGGAGGTGCAGAAGTCTTGCCAGTGGGCGCCGGGCAAGTCGCGGATCAGGTGGTCGCTGACCAGTTCGAGCAAGGTCGGCTCGCTGTTGCGCCGAGTCTGCTCCAGCAGTTCGACCAGTGTCTCCTCCAGTTGATGATTGCCCGGGGTCAGCGCCTGCACGAATACCTGGGGTTCGAGGTGGATCACGTTGTGTGCCTGGCGCCACTGCACCGGAGCACGGAAGGCCTGCTCGTGAGCCGAGGGGCTGGCTGGGGCCGAGTGCACCAGGCCCACCCCCAGGATCGGGTCTTGCCCCAGCCCGCTGGCCAGCACCTTGCGGCGCAGCATGCTGCAGATGCTGATGAGGATGTAGTCAGTCATCGCGGCGGTGGCGCGCAGGCTGCCGCAGTCCAGTAAGTGCAGTTGCACCGAGTCTTCGCTGCGCACCACCCGGGCCTGGAAATGGCCGTTGAAAAACGGGAAGAAACGCACGAAGTACGCGCAGGCGCTGTCCAGCGATGCGGCCACATCAAACAGGTAGGTCAGGCCGTTGGTCGAGGTGGACACGAAGCGCCGCCCGGCCGCCAGCCCCAGCAGCGGGTCGGCGGTCGTGGCCTGGGCAAAGGCCCAGAAGCGCCGGGACAGAAACAGTGGTATCCGCGTAAACGGGGTGCGCAGTTCAAACAGCGTACGGCGAAACAAGGCCTCGATCTGTTCGCGCGCCACTCCCCGGGCCAGCAGTTCTTCGATGGCCGGCAGCAGGCTGGGGGCGTAGAACGCGTTGGCTATCGGCTGATCGCTTTTTGTCATTTAGGGCTCACAGCATGTTCCGGTTCACTGGTTAGGCTGCCCGACGTTAAGCGATTTGCCGGAGCAAGACCATGCTTGATTTACGCCAGCTCGACCTCAACCTGCTGCTCGCCTTCGATGCCATCTACCAGCAACGCAGCGTCACCCGCGCTGCCGAAGTCATGAGCCTGTCGCAACCGGCGATGAGCAACGCGCTGCGCCGCCTGCGTGACTTGTGTGGCGACCCGCTGTTCATCAAGAGCCGCCTGGGGGTGACGCCGACCCTGGTGGCGCACCGCCTGGCCGATTACGTGCGCGCCGCGCTGGAGTGCCTGCGCGATGGCTTGCGGATGATCCCGGCCGCGCGGCAAAGCGATCCGCTGCTGCGCATCAGTTGCCTGGACTGCCTGCAGCCGGTGTTGCTCGAAGCCTTGCTCCAGGCCCCGCATGCCGATTGGCAGGTGCGGTATTTCCAGCCGCGACGCCGGGACGCCCTGCAGGAACTGGCAGCGGGCAAACTGGACATCCTGATCGATCTCGACCAACCCCTGGCGGGCCTGGCCGGCTTGCACAAGCAGGTGCTGCCGGTCGATCACTATGTGTTCGCCTATGGCGAGGCGCTGCGAGAGCCGCCGCGCACCCTGCAGGCTTACCTGGCGCAACCGCAGATCCAGGTCTCCAGCCGGCGCGACGGGCTGAGCCCGGTGGATCTGCACCTGGGCCTGAAAAGCCTGCGGCGCAACATCGCCGTAAGCACCCAGAGCACCCTGGCGGCGAAGTTGATCGCCGACCGCCAGCCGTTCGGCCTGAGCCTGCCGAGCCGGGTCGCCACGGCCCTGGGTATGCAGCAGGCACCGTTGCCCCTGGACGAACCGGTAGCGTTGCAATTGGCGCTGTACATCGAGTCGCGATATCGCTTCGAGCGCAGCCGGGAGGAGGCAATGCACTGCCTGCTCAACGCCCTGGGCGCACCTCGCGCTCCGCTGGCCGTGGCACGCCGGGCGTGAGGCGCGTTGTCAGAACGCGTAGGGAATGGTGACCTTGGCCCACAGCATCTGGCCTTCCGGACGGTTTTCCACGTCGAATTCCTTGGCCCAGCGCAACTCGGCGCTCGCGTACTTGAGAAAAGTCAGATACATCGCCGGACCAATGGCGAACACCTCGCCACGCACCCCGTCGTTGACGTCCTGGCCGTTGAACTGCACGGTCTTGCCGTATTGTTTATCGTCGGTGGTCTGCTTGAGGTAATAACCGTTGAGGCCGAGGTTGAGGTTGTCGGTCACTTTGTAGCTGGCGGAATAGTCGAAGTGGAAAATCTGCCCTGAGCGGTAATCGGTGTCGTGGTTCTCTTCGTTGAAGCTGTAGGTGGTCTTGAGTGACAGCTCGGTCCGCTCGGTCGGCAACCAGGTGAAGGAAAACAGCGGTTTGTAGGTGTAGAAGTTGTTGCTGGTGTTGGCCAGTCGCGTGGCGTCGTATTCGCCGGTAGGAATGGTGATCTCCAGTGCCGCACCCAAGGTCAGGTTTTTCCCCATGTCCCACAAAATGATCGGGGCCACGGTGGTGTCGCCCATGCTTTCGCGGTCATCCTCCAGGCCGAAGGCCTGCACGCGCTGCTTGATCCAGGGCTGGGCTGCGTAGAAACCCAGGCGACCACCGGCGATCCGCAGCGGGGTCAAGTAGTCCAGGCGCGGAATCACTGCTTCGGAGGTGATCTCGACCCCCGGCACCTTGCCACCCAGGGAGCTGATATTGAGCTTTCTGGCCTTGTAGAAGTTGTAGTAGAGATTGAACGCAACCATGTTGTCCGGAAGGCTGTTGACGTCCAATGGCAGCATGAAGAAGCCATCGGTGCCCGGGCCGATGTTGTCGACACCGGATTCGGTGGCCTGTGCCGACAGGCAGACACTCGACAGCAGGGCCAGGCTTATCGCCAGGCGCAGGGGAGGGGAGACACGGGTCGGATTCATTTTTTTAACTCTTATTATTGTCTGGGGGCGCATCGCCGGCCTTGACGCTAGCCGCAACATAGAAATAAGCCCTCAGCGCCCGACAGGGCAGGGTATTGGCGGACACAGAGGGGACTTCTGCGGCCAGCCTATGCTCGCCATGGCGCCTGGCCGGCGAGGTTGGTTGCGGGTTGGCGGTCAGGCGGCCAGACGTGCTAACGTTCTGCGACATAATTGGTTACAAAAATAACAACTGAACCTGACCGGAAGCCAGTCGCCATGCCCATCAAAGTCATCGATCCCCACTACGAACTGGCGCTGGTGTCACCGTTCCTACTGCAGACCCTGGCCGAAGTGGCCAGTGCCAACGGCATCGACCCCCACAGCCTGTGCCGTGGCCTGGGGTTTTCCCTCGACGACCTGCAAGACCCGGCACAACGTATTTCCTACCGCCAGGCCGTGGCGATGATCCAGCGCGCACTCAAGGTCATCCCCAACCAGGGGCTCGGGCTGTGGGTGGGCAACCAGAACGTGCTGGGCACCCTGGGGTTGCTGGGGCATGTGTTGTCGCTGTGCAAGACCCTGCGTGACGCATTCGAGCTGGGTATGCGCCACCAGCACACCTCGGGCGGGATCGTGGTCTCCAGCGTCCGCGAAGTGGCCACCCAGGTGTTTGTCGACGCCGAGTGTCGCCTGCCGTTCGCCGACGTGCAGATGTTCGCCGTGGAAGAGTTCTTTGCCAGCCTGCTGGTCTACGGCCGAGCGCTGGTGGGTGCCGATTTCAGCTGTGTGCGGGTCGAGTTCGTCCACGCAGCCCCCGATTACCTGGCCGAATATCACCGCCTGCTGGGCACGGATGTGCGCTTTGGCTGCCTGCACAACCGCCTGGTGCTCGAAGCCCGCTGGCTCGACGTGCGCCTGCCCAACCACCATTCCCTGGCGCTGCGCCAGGCGGTCAAGCTGCTGGAGCTGGAAGGGGCCGAGGTGCACCAGAAGCTCGACCTGATTCAAGCAGTGGAGCGGGCCATCTCCCGCGACCTGACCCAGGGCAGCCACATCGAGAAAATCGCTGGCGACCTGAACATGAGCGGCCGCACCCTGCGCCGTCGCCTGACCGAACATGCCCTGACCTTCGAGGCCCTGCTGGAGCAAGTACGCCAGGCGCGCACCATGAGCCTGTTGGCCAACCCCGAGATGTCCATCGAACGCATCACCGAAGAAGTCGGCTACAGCGATGTGCGCAGTTTCCGGCGTGCCTTCAAGCGCTGGACCGGGCAGAGCCCGAGTGCGTACCGAGGTGAGGCGCAGGCACAATAACCCTTGCCCTCACACAAACCCCCGCGTGGCGGGTAGAATTCCTGCCTTTCTAAAGGAGTTCTCATGAGTTACTACCAGCCGGGCATCCTCGCCACCCCCGTCCCGCCTCAGGCGCGGCATCTGTTTTTTGCGCTGCAGGCCGTTGAGGCATTGCCGGCGGCGCTCGACCAACTGATGCAGTGGGTTGACGGGAAGACGGCGGTGGTTGGGTTTGGCAAGTCGCTGGTCAACGCCCTGGAGGCCAAGGTGCCTGGGCTGCGGCCGTTCCCGGCGATGATCGGCGTGGGCGTCGACAACCCGTCGACCCAGCACGCGCTGTGGCTCTGGCTGCACGGTGAAGACCGCGGCGAACTGCTCAACCGCAGCCGCGCCATCGAGGCGGCGCTGGCCCCGGCCCTGCGCCTGGTGCAGATGAACGAAACCTTCCGCCACATGACCGGCCACGACCTGACCGGCTACGAAGACGGCACCGAAAACCCCCACGATGATGCCGCCGTGGCGGCCGCACTGGTGGCTGAGGGCGAGGATGGCCAGGTGGGTGGCAGTTTTGCCGCGATCCAGCAGTGGCAGCATGACCTTAGCGGCTTCAATGCATTGGCGTCCCATGAGCAGGACAACATCATGGGCCGGCGTAAAAGCGATAACGAAGAGCTCGACGACGCGCCGATTTCCGCCCACGTCAAACGCACCGCCCAGGAAAGCTTCACCCCAGAGGCGTTCATCGTCCGTCGCTCGATGCCGTGGATCGAAGGCGAGCGTGCCGGCCTGATGTTCCTGGCCTTCGGTCATTCATTCAATGCCTTCGAAGCCCAGTTGCGCCGCATGAGTGGCCTGGAAGACGGGATCGCCGATGGCCTGTACCGCATGAGCCGGCCGATCACCGGTGGTTACTACTGGTGCCCACCCCTCAAGGATGGCCGCCTCGACCTGCGTGCGCTGCATATCGGCTGACGGGCATTCACCGTCGATAGCTGCGGTCTTTTGATCCTGGGTTTGTGGGTATATCCGGTGCTGCGGTTATGGCGGCTTAGGGTTCCGCCCTTACGGCGGGTCATGCAGCTGCAGGCGGGCTCGGGCTGTTGAGTGGTAAGGGCGGGCTTGCCCGCGATAGGCATAGGTATCTACACAGCTGTGGTGCGACGTTGCACCTGTGGAGAAAGAACCTGCTTGTGTACTGACCTCTGGGCCTCTGGGGTGTTGGATTAAGCGGAGTACATATCCATTTTTGCGGTAACGGCCTCCTATGGTTCCGCCTGACGGCGGCTCACTTTTGAACAGCGCAAAAGTAAGCAAAACGCTCTTGCCCCACCACTCGGTGCCTCGCTTAGGCTCGGCATGCCCGTACTCCGACATTGATTTGGGGGGCCGCCGCAATGGGCCCTCCCTGGCCCAGTGCGGCTAAACCGGCGTCCTGCCGGTTTACCCCCCAAATCAATATCGAAGTACGGCCAGCGTGGTTAACGGGGCGCCCAGGATCAAAAACAAAGCGAGGCGGCCTTAGAGCCGACCTGATCGCTAGGGCATGCGCGGTGTGGCTTCTACTTCCTAAGACGCTGACGAAGTCAGCCATCTTTTGATCTGGCTCTGGCTCTGGCTCTGGCTCTGGCTCTGGCTCTGGCTCTGGCTTTTGATCCTGGGCACACCGAGCCCAAGCGAGGTGCCGAGTGGTGGGGTATGTACGGGACAACCACATGGGTTACAAAAAAGTACCTTTACATAGGTAACACTTTTATCGACACGTACCCGTTCTTTGCCTCTCTAGCATAGACCCGGCCTAGGATTACCGGACCGAATATCACCTCCCACACATCATCACTGATCATCTCCATTCCAATGGTCTGATGCTTAAGCACATTGGCTATATAAATCCGCAGACCTGCTCGATTAATGATTCCATTACTATCAGCCAGGTAACACTCCACGTGGCTCGCATACCCCATTTCAGGCAACTTTTCCGGGTAAGTCCGAGTCGAGGGTGAATAGCAGGAAGCAGGCGTTTTCTGGTCAAGCGCCTCGTGCCCCCGCTCATAATTGTAGTGCTGCATAAAGCGGTCAAACTGTCTCTGCTGAGCCTCCCAAGGAATGGCGGGCGGTTGAGGCAAGGTACTTTTCAGCGTTCGGTGCATGCGTTCGTGACGCCCATTCTGGTCCGGACGGCCAGGCTCAATTCGCTCAGGAATAATCCCTAGTCGCAGCCACCATATCGACAGCTGCGACAGCCCGGCACGGCCGGTACTGGCAAATGGCACACCATTGTCAGTTCGAATACGCTCCGGCAACCCGTACTCGCGGAAAACTCGCTCAAAGGTCTGTTGGGTCTCCTTCAGATTGGTACTGGACATACTCTGGCAGGCCAGTAGAAAACGGCTGGCGTGATCCATGATCGTCAGTGGATAGCACCAAACTCCGGCGCCCGTCAGAAACTGGCCCTTGTAGTCCGCGCTAAAGAGCTGATTAGGTTTTTCTGCCTTGCTCAAAGGTTTGGGATAGACCGCGACACGCCGTCGTACACGCTGCGGCGTAATTAAGTCGGCTGCTTTAAGGATGTTGTAGATGGTCGTTTTTGACGGCGGATCCTGATCGGGAAAGCGCTTGAGCAAGTCATTTTGGATCTTCTTAGGCCCTGGAGTTGTTTCTCCGATAGACCGAAGCTCGATGATTGCCTGCCTAACAGCGACAGGCACCACGTAGCTCTGGTTGTGCCGGCAACGGCTGCGTTCCTCAAGCCCACTAGGCCCTTCAGCTTTGTATCGCTCGACCCATTTATAGCCAGTCTTTCGACTGATCTCGTAGTCACTGCACAGCTTGCTGAAGGTGTGTTTGTCCGCCAGATAGGCAGCGATGAACATCACTTTTCGATCCATAGGTTTCAGCTCTCTCCAGGGCATGGTCAGATCCTCGCGAAATCGACCATGCCAGTTAATAACTGTTACCTATGTGCGTGAACTGATTTGTAACCCATGTGGGTGAGTCATACCGGTATGAGCCTTTTGCTTACTTTTGGGCTCCTCCAAAAGTGAGCCGCTGTAAAAGCGGAATCATAGGTGGCCGTTACCGCAGAAATGGATATGTACTCGGTCTAATCCAACACCCCAGAGGCCGCTACAAAGTTGTGTAGATACCTATGCCGCGATGAGGCCAGTCCATTCAACATCGATAGCGCCTGACACACCACCATCGCGAGCAAGCTCGTCCCTACACAAGTTGGGCGGGCGCACCTGCGAGAACCCAAAACCACTGTAGCTATGGGTAACCCCTCGGCGGATGGCTCTTGTAAGAAATATTCGAGAGGAGTACAAATGTACTCCATGAATACTTTAACGCCTCGCCGTGCCGCCATCCTGACCTTTATCCGCGACCGTATCGCGCAACAGGGCCAATCCCCGAGCCTCGCTGAAATCAGCGAGGCCTTTGGTTTTGCCTCGCGCAGCGTGGCGCGCAAGCACGTGTTGGCGCTGACCGAGGGCGGGTTCATCGAGGTCAACCCGCATCAGGCACGGGGCATTCGCCTGCTCAACCAGCCGCGGCGCCCCGAGTTGCTGGACATCCCGGTGCTCGGGCGGGTAGCCGCTGGTGCGCCGATGGGGGTCGATGCCGAGGTGCACAGCCGGCTGTGGCTGGACCCGGCACTGTTCTCGCGGACCCCGGACTACCTGCTGCGGGTGCAGGGCGACTCGATGATCGGCGACGGCATCCTCGACGGCGACCTGGTGGGCGTGCGCCGCAGTGCCGAGGTGCAGAACGGCCAGATTGTGGTCGCCCGGCTCGAAGGCGAAGTCACCATCAAGCGCTTTGAGCGGGCCGGGGACAGCGTGCGCTTGCTGCCGCGCAACCCGGCCTACAGCCCCATTGTGGTCAGCGCCGATCAGGACCTGGCAATCGAAGGGGTGTTCTGCGGCCTGGTGAGACAAGGCTGATGGGTGCCGTCGTTGCGCTGGACACCCTGTTCCATCGCGGCCAGGTCTGGAAAGGCCGGCCTGCGCCCGCCGACGTCAGCCGCCAACCCACCGGGCATGCTGCGCTGGACGCGGCATTGCCCAGCGGCGGCTGGCCGGAAGCGGCACTCAGCGAGATATTGATTGCGGGGCAGGGCGTCGGTGAGTTGCAGCTGGTGTGGCCGGCCCTGGCCCGGCTGACCGCGGACGGTGAGCGGGTGGTGCTGGTGGCGCCGCCCTGCGTGCCCTATCCCCAGGCGTGGCAGAACGCCGGGATCGACCTGCGCCAGTTGTCGGTCATCCAGGCCAGTGACCGCGAGGCCCTGTGGGCGGCGGAACAATGCCTGCGCTCGGGCAGTTGCGGCGCAGTACTGTGCTGGCCGAAACAGGCCGATGACCGCGCCTTGCGGCGTTTGCAGGTGGCTGCCGAAACCGGCCAGACCCTGGCCTTCGCCTATCGCTCGATCAAGGACGCGATCAACCCTTCGCCGGCAGCCCTGCGCATCGCTATCGATGCGCGGCCCGCCCAGTTGCGGGTGCTCAAGTGCCGCGGCGGGCTGGCCCGTACGGCGCCCATTGCCTTCGCCCCGGGGCATTGAGGTTGCTATGCGCTGGGTCTGTATCCTGTTCCCGCAACTGGCGCTGGACGCGGTCTTGCGTCAGCGCAGCGACCCCGACGAGCCGCTGGCGCTGCTGAGCGGCCCGGCACAACGCCGGGTGTTGCAGGCGGTGAATGAGTCGGCGCGGGCCCTGGGCTTGCGGGCCGGGCAGTCGATGACGGCCGCCCAGGCCCTGAGCAAGGCTTTTGCCTGCGCCGACTATGACCAGGCGGGAGTGGAACACTGGCAGCAGTTTCTCGCGGCCTGGGCCTACCGCTTCAGTTCCCAGGTCAGCGTGCATTTCCCACGTACCGTACTGTTTGAAATCGAGTCGAGCCTGGCGCTGTTCGGGCCCTGGCCGCAGTTCGAGGCCCGCTTGCGTGCCGAGCTGACGGCCCTGGGGTTTCGCCATCGCCTGGTGGCGGCGCCCAATCCCTTGGCCGCGCGGATCCTGGCCAACGCCTACGACGGCCTGGCGGTGTCGGACTCCCAGGCCCTGGGGCCGTTGCTTGGGCAGATGCCGGTCGAGCGCATCGGCCTGGCGCCGACGGTCGCCAACGCCCTGTCACGCATGGGCCTGCGCACCTTGGGCCAGGTCCAGGCGCTGCCCCGGCAAACCCTGGCCCGGCGGTTTGAGGCAGCGGTGCTCAAGCACCTCGATACCCTGCTGGGCGACCGACCGCTGGCCTTGGCCTTCTACCTGCCGCCGGACCGCTTCGACGTACGCATCGAACTGAATTTTGATGTGCAATCGCACCAGGCCCTGCTGTTTCCGTTGCGCCGGCTGACCGCTGACCTGGCGGCGTTTCTCTGTGGTCGTGACAGTGGCGTGCAGCGGTTCGACCTGTACCTGGAGCACGCCGGCCTGCCTGATACCCTGATCAAGGTCGGGCTGCTGAGTGCCGAGCGCGACCCGGGCATGCTGTTCGAGCTGGCCCGGGGGCGCCTGGAACAGGTACAGGTCGAGGCTCCGGTACGTGGGTTTCGCCTGTCGGCGCAGGACTTGCCGAGCTTTGTACCGCAGCGCCGCGAGCTGTTCGACGAACGCCCGCAGCAATCCTTGCCCTGGGAGCAGTTGCGCGAGCGCCTGCGCGCCCGCCTGGGCGACGATGCCGTGCAGGGCCTGGGATTCCAGGCCGACCACCGCCCCGAGTGTGCCTGGCAACCCCATGCCCAGAGCCAGCCTGCCACGCTGCTGTCGCGGGCGCAGCGCCCGGGCTGGTTGCTGACCGAGCCGCAGGCGGTACAGGAAGGCGCGGCACGGATTCTCATGGGGCCGGAACGCATCGAGTCCGGCTGGTGGGATGGCGCCGATGTGCGCCGCGACTATTACCTGATCCAGACTCGTGCCGGGCAACAGGGCTGGGCCTATCGCGGGGTGGGCGAGGGTGGGCCGCTGTGGCTGCAGGGCTGGTTTGCATGAGCGGCGGGTATGCCGAGCTGCACTGCCTGTCGAACTTCAGTTTCCAGCGCGGTGCCTCCAGTGCCGGGGAACTGTTCGAACGGGCCAGGCGCCAGGGCTACCAGGCCCTGGCGATCACCGACGAATGCACCCTGGCCGGCATCGTTCGCGCCTGGCAAGCGGCCAGGGTGCAGGGGTTGCCGCTGATCATCGGCAGTGAAATGCGCATCGAGAACGGCCCGAAGCTGGTGCTGCTGGTGGAGAACATCGAGGGTTATCAGGCCCTGTGCCGGCTGATCACCCAGGCCCGGCGGCGTGCGGAAAAAGGCCAGTACCGGGTCCTGCGCGAAGACTTTGCCGAGCCCCTGCCCGGGCTGTTGGTCTTGTGGCTGCCGGACCCGGACGATGCGCCGGGCGAGGGCGCCTGGTTAAAAGGGCTGTTTGGCGCGCGGTTGTGGCTGGCGGTGGAGTTGCATTGCGGGCAGAACGATGCCCGGCGCCTGGCCGATCTGCAGGCCCTGGCGGCACAGTTGCAGATCCGTGCCGTGGCCAGCGGTGATGTGCACATGCATGCCCGTGGTCGCCGGGCGCTGCAGGACTGCATGACCGCGATTGCCCTGCACGTGCCGGTGGCCGCCGCCGGGCAGCGCCTGCACCCCAATGGCGAGCGGCATCTGCGCAGTCTTGAGGCGCTGGGTGAGCTGTATCCGCGCGCGCTGCTCGACGAAACCCTGGAGATTGCCCAACGCTGCCGTTTCGATCTCACTCAGTTGCGCTATCAATACCCTCGTGAGCTGGTGCCTGAAGGGCAGACGCCGACCTCCTGGCTGCGCCACTTGACCGCGCAGGGCCTGGCCCGGCGCTGGCCGCAAGGCCCGGACAGCAAGGTGCAGGCGCTGATCGACAAGGAACTGCAACTGATTGCCGAGCTGGGCTACGAGAGCTATTTCCTCACCGTCGAGGACATCGTCAGCTTCGCCCGGCGCCAGCGCATCCTGTGCCAGGGTCGAGGCTCGGCGGCCAACTCGGCGGTGTGTTTTGCCCTGGGCATTACCGAAATCGATCCGAGCCGGATGAACATGCTGTTCGAGCGGTTCCTGTCCCGCGAGCGCAACGAGCCGCCGGATATCGACGTCGATTTTGAGCACGAGCGCCGTGAGGAGGTCCTGCAATACGTGTTCCAGCGCTATGGTCGGCGCCGGGCGGCGCTGACGGCAGTGGTCAGCACTTACCACGCGGCCGGGGCGATCCGCGATGTGGCCAAGGTCCTTGGTTTACCGCCCGACCAGATCAACGCCCTGGCCGACTGCTGCGGCCACTGGAGTGACGACGCGCCGGGGCTTGCGCGTTTGCGTGAAAGTGGCTTTGACCCTGACACCCCGCTGCTGCGCCGGGTGTTGAGCCTGACCCGGCAACTGATCGGCTTCCCTCGGCACCTGTCCCAGCATCCGGGTGGCTTCGTGATTTCCGAGCAGCCGCTGGACAGCCTGGTGCCGGTGGAAAACGCGGCCATGGCCGAGCGCACGATCATCCAGTGGGACAAGGACGACCTGGACATGGTCGGCTTGCTCAAGGTCGACATCCTGGCCCTGGGCATGCTCAGCGCCATTCGCCGCTGTTTCGACCTGCTGCGCTACCACCGCGGGTTGGACCTGAGCCTGGCGAATATCCCGGCCGAAGACCCGCCGACCTACGAGATGATCTGCCGCGCCGACACCATTGGCGTGTTCCAGATCGAGTCCCGGGCGCAGATGTCGATGCTGCCCCGGCTGCAGCCTCGCACCTTCTATGACCTGGTGATCGAAGTGGCGATCGTCCGTCCCGGGCCGATCCAGGGCGGGATGGTGCACCCCTATCTGCGGCGGCGGAACAAGGAGGAGCCAGAAACCTATCCCAGCGTGGCGCTCGAAGCGGTGCTCAAGCGCACCCTGGGGGTGCCGTTGTTCCAGGAACAGGTCATGCAGATCGCCATCGTGGCGGCCGACTACAGCCCCGGCGAGGCGGATCAACTGCGCCGCGCCATGGCCGCCTGGAAACGTCACGGTGGCCTCGACTCGCACCAGGTGCGCCTGCGCGAAGGCATGCTGAAAAACGGCTATTCAGAGGCGTTTGCCGCGCAGATCTTCGAGCAGATCAAGGGGTTTGGCAGCTACGGTTTCCCCGAGTCCCACGCCGCCAGCTTTGCCCTGCTGACCTACGCCAGTTGCTGGCTCAAATGCCATGAGCCGGCGGCGTTTGCCTGTGCCTTGATCAACAGCTGGCCGATGGGTTTCTACAGTCCCGACCAGATCCTCCAGGACGCGCGCCGGCATCAACTGCAGATCCGCCCGGTGGACATCAGCGCCAGTGCCTGGGATTGCAGCCTGGAACCGATTGCCCAGCAGCAGCCGGCGATCCGCCTGGGCTTGCGCATGATCAAGGGGTTTCGCGAGGAGGACGCCCGGCGTATCGAGGCGGCGCGCCTGTGCCGGGCCTTCGTCGATGTGGCCGACCTTGGCCAGCGCGCCGGGCTCGATGCCCGGGCCCATGCGTTGCTGGCCGATGCCGGCGCCTTGCGTCCGCTCGCCGGCAATCGTCACCGGGCGCGTTGGGAGGTGGCGGGGGTGCAGCAACAACTGGGACTGTTCGCCGGCTTGCCGAGCCAGGACGAACCGCCGGTGAGCCTGCCGACCCCCACCGTCAGTGAAGACCTGCACGCCGACTACCACAGCGTCGGCACCACGCTCGGCCCTCATCCGCTGGCACTGTTGCGCGAGCAGTTGCGGGCCCGGCGTTGCCGCAGCTCACGGCAGTTGCTGGAGGTCGAACACGGGCGCAACGTCAGCGTCGCCGGCCTGGTCACCGGCCGCCAGCGTCCGGGCACCGCCAGTGGCGTGACCTTCGTCACCCTGGAAGACGAGTTTGGCAACATCAACGTGGTGGTCTGGCGCGACCTCGCCGAGCGCCAGCGCAAGGCCCTGGTCGGGGCGCAATTGCTCAAGGTCGACGGGCGCTGGGAAAAGGTCGGCGAAGTGCGCCACCTGATCGCCGGCCGCCTGAGCGACCTGAGTCCGCTGCTGAATGGCATCAGCGTGCACAGTCGGGATTTTCATTGAGTCAGCCGTTGGCGAAATTGCGCAACAGTCGCGCGGTTTCCACTGGACGTTCCAGCATGGGTAAGTGGTTGCAGCCGTCCAGGGTCACCAACTGCCGGGCCTGATGGGGCGGCAGACGGTTTTCCAGGGTCTGCAGGGCAGAGATATCGATCACTCGATCCTCGCGACAGCCGACGCCGAGCACCGGTATGTTGAGCCGGCCCAGGCGCGGGTCCAATGCCTGCCACTGGGAAGGCGGGCGGATTTGCTCCAGGGTCGATTCGATGAAGGCGCGCTGGGTGCGGTTGAGACTGATGGCGTCTGCCACCTGCTGGTCGGACATCGGCAGTGGATCGAGGTAGACCAGGCGCGCGGTGCGTTCGACACCGGCACGGTCATCGTAGATAAACGGGTTGTCACCGGCATTCAGGGCACGGATGAAGTCGTTTTCGACAAAGCTCAATCCCAAGGATCCGATCAGCGCCAGTCGGGCTATCCGCTGTGGCCGTTCGACGGCATGCACTCCGGTTATGGCGCCGCCCATGGAATGACCGACCAGGGTGAGCTGTTGGAGATCAAGCGCCTGGATAAACCCATCAAGGCGCGTCGCCTGGGCTTCAATGTCATAGTTCTGGCCCGGGAGGCGCGTCGATTGACCCCAGCCAGGAAGGTCGGGAATGATCAGGTGAAAGTCTGTGCCGAGGTCTGCGGCGAGGCGGGCCCAAACGTCCTTGCCGGAAGCAAACCCATGGACGAGCAGCAGGCTCGGGCCGTTTTTCTCGCCCTCGTAATAGGCCCAGGTCGTGTCACCGACCTGAATCGCACGGGACTGCAGGGCGGTGCCTGGGGGCGGCAAACCATCGGCACGGGCCGTGGCCAGGCAAGGCAGCAGGGCCAGCGCAAGGCTGAGCAAATGGGCCAGCAGTCGGTTGCGGGATTTATCGCGACGGGTGAAGCGCGGGTCAACGTCCATGTCATTACAGTCCTGTAGGCGGGGTGGGTGGGCTCATGCCCTGCAGGATCGATTTGAAGAGGAGTGCGGCGTCGCGGCAATGCTGGCAACCGGGAAAAACTGCCAGTTGAAGTTTCCGCTTGCTGCTGAGCGTAGCGTAGCTCGGCCCGCACATCGCGGGCTGACAAGCGCCGCGAGTTGGACAACAATGAAACCATCAGCGCCGGCCGCGCTCCAAGCTTTGAGCGCGGGCCCACCTGCGTCGGTCCGTTGTTCCACCTTTGCGCTGTGCGCACAGAGTCCATCGATGCAGTTTCTAACGCAGAATCATGGTTGTAGCGGGTGGAGCGGCGAAATGGCCGAACGCATTCGCGCGTTCGACTGGAGCGTCACCGAACTGGGCAGCTACGATACCTGGTCGCGCAGCCTGCGCAGTTCGGTGCAGTTGCTGCTGGCCTCACCGGTGCCGCTGGTGATGCTCTGGGGACGCCCCGGCTACATGATCTACAACGATGCCTATTCGGTGTTTGCCGGCGGGCGTCATCCCTATCTGCTCGGCTCGCCAGTGGAACTGGGTTGGCCGGAAGTCGCCGAATTCAACCGTAACGTGGTCGACACCTGCCTGGCTGGTGGCACCCTTTCATACCGCAACAAAGAGCTGGAGCTGTTGCGTAACGGCCAGCCCGAAGCCGTGTTCATGGACCTCTACTACAGCCCGGTGGCCGATGATGACGGCGTGCCGGCCGGGGTCCTCGCGATTGTCGTGGAAACCACCGCCCACATGACCTCTGAACGCCTGCGCGAACAGGCCGAAGCAGCCTATCGTGCCGACAACGAACGGGTACGCCTGGCGCTCAATGCCGGGGCCTTGCTGGGGTCGTTTGTCTGGGACATTCGGGCCAATCTGCTGTCCGGGGATGAGCGGTTTGCACGGACTTTTTCCTATCCGTGCGAGCAGTCGCTGGAGCTGATGTCACCCGAGTACGCCGCGACCAGAATCCATCCCGATGACTTGCCAGAGGTTAATCAGCTGGTGGAGCAAGCCCTGGAAAATGGTGGCCCGTTCAATGCTGAATACCGTATCCGGCGGGCGGATGACAGTTATTGCTGGGTGCTGGCCAGTGGTTGCTGCGAGTTCGATGAACAAGCTCAACCCCTGCGTTTTCCCGGGGTGCTGATCGATATCCACGAGCGCAAGACTGCCGAAGAGAACCTGCTCAAGTTCACCCGCAACCTGGAGCAGCGGGTCGCCGATGAGGTGGAAGGGCGCCTCGCCGCTGAGGAGCAATTGCGCCAGTCGCAGAAACTCGAAGCCATTGGTGGATTGACCGGCGGCATTGCCCATGACTTCAATAATCTGTTGCAGGTGATCGCCGGCAACCTGCACCTGTTGGCCCGCCATGAAGCCGAGAACGCCAACGTGCAGCGCCGGGTCGGTGCCGCCCTGGCAGCCGTCGAGCGCGGTGCCATGCTGTCCTCGCAACTGCTCGCCTTTGCCCGCCGCCAGCCCTTGTCGCCGGCGGTCTACAACCCTCGGCAAATCTACCAGCGCCTGGGGGAATTGCTGCAGCGTGCGCTGGGCGAAACCATTCAGATCGATGTGCAACTGCCCGACGACCCCTGGTGCATTTCGGTCGACCGCAACCAGTTGGAAAACGCCTTGCTCAACCTGGCGATCAATGCCCGTGACGCGATGCATAGCGAAGGCACGATTGTGATCAGTGGCAAAAACGTCGTGCTCGATCGCTTCGTGTGCGTCGGCAAGGGCATCAGCGCTGGCGACTATGTGCGCCTGTCGGTGATCGACCCCGGCGAGGGCATGGATGCGGCGACCCTCAAGCAGGCGTTCGAACCGTTCTTCACCACCAAGGCCGACGGCCAGGGCACCGGCCTGGGCCTGAGCATGGTGTTCGGTTTCGTCAAACAGAGCGGTGGGCATATCGAGATGACCAGCGAGGTCGGCGGCGGCACGTGCGTGCACATGTATTTTCCTCGCAGTGAACGCGCCCAGAGCCGTGAGATGCCATCGCGAAGTGTGCCAGGCACAGGCGGCAACGAGACGATCCTGGTGGTGGAGGACAACGAGGAAGTACGTGGTACCGCCGCCGAATTTCTCCAGGCCTCGGGCTACCAGGTGTTGCTCGCGGGCAATGGCGACAGTGCCATGCAGTTGCTGCTGGACGGGGCGACGGTGGACCTGATTTTTACCGACGTGGTGATGCCCGGGCTGATCAAGAGTTCCGACCTGGCCGCCTGGGCCAAGGTCCAGGTGCCTGCAGTGGCGGTGCTGTTCACCTCGGGCCATACCCGCGACATCATTTCCGACAATCATCAGCTTAGCCCCGACACCTACTTGCTGAGCAAGCCCTATGGTCCGGATGCGCTGTTGAGCATGATCCGCAGTGTCCTGGGGGAGAGCGGCCGCGAGTGAGGGGCGACGAACGGACACCGCTGGTCCGATTGACGGTCGACAGCGACCCTCAGGCAAGGCCATGCTGATAACTGGTGAACACAGGACAAGTGTTCGCCACCGATCAACAAACGGAGGTGTTCCATGCCGGTGAAACATGACCTGTATCAGGACTTGAGCTATTCAAAGGAAGACATTCAGAAAAAGCGTGCCAATGATCCCCACCTGCACGCGCTGCTGGATAAATACTCGGATATCGACACCCAGGTACTGAAGGCGGAAGCCGCTGCCCAGGCCGACGACGAGGTGAGGAAGCTCAAGGCCAAACGCCTTACGATCAAAGACGAAATCTCCAAAAGCTTGAACGGTGCCTCCAAGGCTTGACCACTCGGCGGGGGCGCAGCGTCGCCCCCGTGATTTACTCAAGGCAGTGCTGACAACGCCTTGGCCAAAGGCAGTCGCACCATATGACTGGACTTCAGCGAACCGAAATACAGCCAGTCGCCATACTCGCGGACCGTGGTGATGGGTGAGTAGTTGCCACTGCTGGCATCCTGCAGGTTACTGATCACCTTGCCGTCCAGATCCAACCCCAGGGCAAACGCTCGGCGCTCCACCGGCTTGGGCAGGAGCATCATCGCCCTGACGATCATCTTGCGCACGAACGGATACCCGGCCAACCCATCGAGCAGGCTGTTGCGCGGTGCGTACAACGCCACCCAGAAACGCTCCTGGCCGTTGAAGCTGAGGTTGTCCGGCAAGCCCGGCAGGTTGTCGACGAACACTTCGCGGGTGCGTGCCTTGGGGCCGCTCAGCCAGTAGCGGGTGATGCGATAGGCACCGGTTTCGTTAACCAGCACAAAGCTGTCATTGGGCCCCAGCGCCACGCCATTGGCGAACTCCAGGCGGTCCAGCAACTGCTCGGTCTTGCCACTCTGGAAGTCATAGCGCAGCAGACGCCCGTCACCCCCGTGCTCGATGATCGCCTCGCCATCATGGCCGTAGCCCCACCGACTGGAAGCATCGCTGAAATAGGCGAAGTGCCCGGTCCGGTCGATGACCACATCGTCGGTGAAGCCCAGGGGCACGCCGCCGGCCTCGGTGCTCAGGGCGATCAACTGGCCTTGGGTATCGAGGGCCAGCAGGCCCTTGATGGCGTCGGCGATGATCAGCCGGCCATCCGGATGCCGGGCCAGGCCCAGAGGCCGGCCGCCAGTGTCGGTCAGCACCTTGAGGATCTTGCCGTCCAGGCTGCTGCGGATCACCCGGCCGTCATGCAGGCCGCTGATCAGGAAACCGTCTTCCAGCAGCAGGGCTTCGGGCCCCGGGAGGTTGGCCGCGCCGACGTGCTCCACGTCCCTGAGCCGTTGGTTTTCGGCAAACACCCCCGAGACCAGGGACGGGGCCGGTGGCGGCGTCCAGGCCACGGGTTGCACCTGGGTCGGCGCCAGCAGCAGGAACAGCCCGATCAGCACCACGACCACCAACAGCAAACCACTGAGGCTGACGCGCCGGCGCGCGCGGCTCATCAAGCGACGGCTCCGGCGGGCTTGCCCAGCGTGCCCAGCGCGCGGTCGCGCAGGGCCAGCAGCGACACCGCTGACTCGCGGTCGATCCGCCGCTTGAGCAGCAATTGATTGGCCAGGCGCATCCACAGACCGCTGAAGCGGTACTCCAGGGTACGCACAAAACGGCTGCCGTCGCCCTCGCTGCTGCATTCATAGGTCAACAGCAATTCCAGGCCATGATCGCCCTGGGCCCGGGCGCTCCAACGACGCCCCGGCAGGTATTCGTTGACCTCCCAGCTCAGGTGCCCGGCGCGACCACCGGCGTGGATGTCCTCTTCAAAACGTGCCCCGGCATGCAGCGGTCCTTGCGGCCCCTCGACCCGCAGCGAGGAGGGGTGCCACTCCGGCCAGCGGGTGGCGCTGCTGGCGTAGGCGAGCACGGCAATCGGCTCGCGGGCAATGTCGATCTGGTGCTGCAGGCGGGTCATGGGCGTTCTGCTCCAAGGCAGGTGGGCGTGGTTGGGGTGGTCTTCCCAGTACAGCGTGCCAAACAGGTAGTCCATCAGTGGCAACACGATGTTGAAGTTGCGCGCCTGCATCAGCTCGCGCCGATGATGCAGTTCATGCAGGTGGCGCATCTGGCGGATCCACGGCAGGCGGGTGAGGGGATTGCTCGGCGGCAGGTGTTCGCAGGCATGAAACACTTCGTAGGTCAGGTAGCCGAGGATCATGCAGCCGGCGAACAGTCCAGCAACGTTGCCATTGAACTGCGCCAGCAACCACCAGGCGGGCAGGGTGACCAGCAGGCAATGCACCACGATCAGCCAGGCCGGAAACAGAATCACCCGCCAGTCGCGCGCGGTGTCGTAGGCCATTTGGCCGGGGGCGAAAAAACTGTGGTGATCGCCGGCATGACGGGCATAAAACAGGCGGGCAAAGGCATGCTTGTGATGGCCCAGGTGCCGGTGCACGGTATAGACCACCAGGTTGAACAGCAGCAGGGTCAGCGGCACCGCCAACCATTCGAGCACTTGCACCTGCTCCAGCGTGCCCCAGAACAGGCTGATCGCCGTGATCCCGAACACCAGCACAAACCCTGCGTGTAGCCACGGATTGTAGAAGCGGTGGATCTCGGCGCGATATCGGTTGCGAAACGCCTGCGTGGTTTGCCTCACCCTGATCACCTGTTGTCGTTGTTATTGACAGAAGATTAGTCGCGGGCAAATTATCCGGCCAATGGATCTGCGTAATAGCGCTTGATCCAGGTGCTGAATGTCTTCAGAGCAGCGGGTCCCAGCGCTGTGACCAGTCGCTTTCCCGCTGGACCAGTTGGCGCAGTAGCTCGAACGCCTGCTGCAGTACCTGGGAATCACGATCGCGCGAATACACCAGGAACGTCGGGTAGCTGAATTCCGGCGCCTTGGGCACCCGCTCCAGCACCCCGCTGTCCAGATAGGACTGCACCACCCGGGTCCGGAAGTAACCGGCGCCACCGTTCTGCAGAATGTACTGCAACGCCAGCGGCCCGAGGTTGAAACTCAGCACGGCCTTGGCCTTGTCCGGCAGCGCAGAGTCGTGCTGACGGCGAAAGTCGCTGCCCCAGTCGATGTACACATAGGGTTCGGGTTGCGAGGGCAGTCGTACCAGGATCAGCTTTTCCTCGAGCAGTTGCTCGACCTGCAGCCGCGGCCAGTATTCGGGTTGAAACACCAGGGCGGCGTCCAGCACGCCCATTTCCAACTGCCGCAGCAGGGCTTCGCCGTTGCCGATTTCCGTGCGCAGGGCGTAGGCCGGAATGTTGGCGCGAATGTCCCGGGCCCAACTGAGCATCAACGGATTGCACAGGCTGACCTCGCCACCGATGTGCAGCACATTGCGGTAGCCGTCCGGCAGGGGCAAGTCGCGGCGGGCCGCTTCCCAGGTCTGCACCAGCTGATTGGCATACACCACAAAGGCCTCACCGTCGGCCGTCAGACGGGCGCCGGCACGGTTGCGCACGAACAGGGTGGCGGCCAGTTGGCTCTCGAGTTTTTGTACCCGCGCGGTGATCGCGGTCTGGGTGACGTGGAGTTTTTCCGCAGCGGCGGCCAGGCTGCCGCAACGCACGATTTCCAGGAAGGTACGGGCGAGATCGATGTCCATGGGCCGGTCGCTGACGTAAAGGGCCCCGCAGTGTAGAGCAAGCGGGCGCTGAAGGCCCGTCGGGGACCTGAAACGACGAATCCCGCCTTGGCGGCGGGATTCGTCTGCAGCTTGGCCGGGCCTCCACAGGGGAGGCCGCTGGCTTAGGCCGGGAACAGCTCGGACAGTTTCATCGCCAGCATCATGTCGCCTTCAGCGCGCAGTTTGCCGCCCATGAACGCTTGCATGCCATCGGTTTCGCCGCTGACGATGCCTTGCAGGGTTTCGCTGTCCATGACCAGGGTCACTTGGGCGTCCGGGTTCTCGCCTTCTTTCAGTTCGCAGGTGCTGTCTTTGACAACCAGCGAGAAGTTCTTGTCTTCGTCGATACGGAAACCGAACACCAGGTCCAGGCCGGCAGCGGCGGCTGGGTTGAACTTGGCTTGCATTGCTTGTACGGCGTCAGCTACGGAGGTCATGGTTCGATCCTTTTATGGGGTGTTACAGCAAGGGTCACAGTAATCCGGGGTTCATCGGAAAGTGATGAGTTCCGGGGCCTTCAACAGTTGCAGGTGGGCATGACTGTTGAAAGAAGCCAGGGCCACCTCGCGACCACGGAACTTCAAGTGGTTGAGCGAGGTGTTGACGATTTGCCAGTTCAGCTCGAAAGCCTGTTTGGCGGGCATCAGCGTAATCAGGTGGAGCAGGGCGGTAATGGTGCCGCCGGAGGTGAACACGGCGATCTTCTGGGTGTTGTCGGCCTGTTCCAGTATGCGTTGCAGGCCGGCCTGCACCCGTTCGACAAACCCGAGCCAGCTTTCCAGGCCGGGCGGGTCGTAGGTGCCGGCCAGCCAGCGCTCGATGATCAGGGCGAAGATGCGCTGGAACTCGCCGCGGTTGTGCGCCGCGTTGCGCAGGATGTGCAGGGCCTCGGGTTCTTCGGGCAGCAGGTCCGGGAGCAGCGCACGGATCACCGCGTCGGCGTCGAACTCATTGAAGGCCGAGTCGGTCTCCAGGGTCGGCACCGGCAGGCCAACGGCGGCGAACTGCGCCAGCGCGCTGGTGGCGGTGTGTTGCTGGCGGCGCAGGTCGCCGGCCAGGCAGCGATCGAAGCTCAGCCCCAGCTCAGCCAGGTGGCTGCCGAGGATTTCTGCCTGGCGCACCCCGGTCGGCGACAACACGTCGTAGTCGTCTGCACCGAAGGAGGCCTGGCCATGTCGAATCAAGTAGATGCTGCCCACGTCCGCGTCATCCCGGTACGTTGAAGGTTTTGCGAGGTTATGAGGATGCCGGTGAGCTGTCAATGAAAAAACATACGCTTGTTTGAAATGCTCGTTGGAGGCCCCTCGCATCAGGTTTCACGGCTGGCCGCAACGCGGTCGCATGGGTATGCTGGAGCTATCCGCGCCCGCGTATCGAGCGGCGCACCGTCGTTAAGGAGTCCATGTGGAGTTTTTTGCCGAGTACGCAAGTTTTCTGGCTAAAACCGTTACCCTGGTGATCGCCATCCTGGTGGTCCTGGCCAGCTTTGCCGCGCTGCGCAGCAAGGGCCGGCGTAAATCAGCGGGCCAGTTGCAGGTCAGCAAACTCAACGATTTCTACAAGGGGCTGCGCGAGCGCCTGGAGCAGACCTTGCTCGACAAGGACCAGCTCAAGGCCCTGCGCAAATCCGAAGCCAAGTCCGAGAAGAAGCACAAGAAAAAGCCTGAGGCCAAGCCGCGGGTGTTCGTCCTCGACTTCGACGGCGACATCAAGGCCTCGGCCACTGAGAGCCTGCGCCACGAAATCACCGCGCTGCTGTCCCTGGCCACGCCCAAGGACGAAGTGGTCCTGCGCCTGGAAAGCGGCGGTGGCATGGTGCATAGCTACGGGCTGGCCTCCTCGCAACTGGCGCGGATTCGCCAGGCCGGCGTGCCACTGACCGTGTGCATCGACAAGGTCGCCGCCAGCGGCGGCTACATGATGGCGTGCATCGGCGAGAAGATCATCAGCGCGCCCTTTGCCATCCTCGGCTCGATCGGCGTGGTGGCGCAGTTGCCCAACGTCAATCGGTTGCTGAAAAAACACGACATCGACTTTGAAGTGCTGACCGCTGGCGAATACAAACGCACCCTGACGGTGTTTGGTGAAAACACCGAGAAGGGCCGGGAGAAGTTCCAGGAAGACCTGGATGTGACCCATGAACTGTTCAAGAACTTCGTCGCCCGTTATCGCCCGCAACTGGCCATCGATGAAGTGGCCACCGGGGAAGTATGGCTGGGTATCGCCGCGCTGGACAAACAACTGGTGGATGAACTCAAGACCAGCGACGAGTACCTGGCCGAACGCGCCAAGGGTGCCGAGTTGTTCCACCTGCACTATGCCGAGCGCAAGAGTTTGCAGGAGCGGGTCGGGTTGGCTGCCAGTGGTTCGGTGGATCGCCTGTTGTTGACCTGGTGGAGCCGTTTGACGCAACAACGGTTCTGGTGACCCCTCGCGGTCGATCAGCGTTCGCTTTTGGAAGGAATAGCGGCGGTCAAGCATGAACATGCCGGGCTGAGTGAGTTGTTCTTGTAATGTGGCAGGGAACCGAGGCTGTGGAGACCTTGCCCGTTCGACAGTGTCCATCTCGCCCGGTACCTGCTTGAAGCCATTGGACTCCAGGGCTTCAAGCAGATCTTCGAGGCTCCTGAAATGAACACGGTCAATCTACGGCCAGTCCTCGTGCTCAATATAGACAGCCGTGTTCTCGGTCTTGATTGGGGGTATAGGCAATGTTGCCATCGGCATCACACTACACAATGGCAATGTAATTAAGCGTATCCACTGCAGGTGCATTTTTCCGACTTGTACCATTGGCGTTTCGTGAGGTGCTGACGAGCTTTCCTGCGATGGGCAAGTGCTGAGTCCATTTAGGCTGACGCTTCTTCAACCAGCCGCAAAGGAATTGCACAATGATCGAGTCTCAAGAGCCCAAAGCCTCAGACACACACGGTGTCCCAATCACTCCCATGCGCGATGAGTTAAAGGCAGCGGTTGAAAAGGCTTTACCCCTGTCGCCGGAGCAGTTCGCCGGCCAACTCATTCAAACGAAATGGGGAGCAGACATTGCACCCCTGACCACGCAGTTGGTCACGCTCAACTACAACTATCACGGCCATCCTGCACAAAACGGGGTTCAGCAGGGTCGGGTAGCGAACGCCCAAAGCCTGGCTCAGGCGTTACTCTGCAACTACCAAACAGTGGGTGACGGGCGTTTCGGGGAAACCGCGTTCGGCTTGTACACGCCTCCCGATATCGGCCCGCAAGTACGGTTGGTCGACCATGTCGATGAGTTTGCCTATGTGGGTAATGGCAACCATGACACCTACGAAGGCATCTATCGCCACACGGAGCCGCAAACCTATGGTCCCTTGACGCAGCTAAGGCTGCGACCCGCCGATTTCAAGAAGTGGGTATGGGAACTGGAGCTCAAGGACCAATACCGTGAGTATGTGGAGCGGGCCTGGCCCTCGGATGAGGTGATCGTTGCGCCTGGCGCCTGTGCACTGAGGACGTCGGTCAAGGCGGCCTTTGTCATGGCCGCATACCTGCAACGGCAGGAAAACACCCTCACACGGCAGGGGTTCGAACTGGCCTTGCGGGCCGCGGGTTTGGCGCCGGATCAACCGTGGCAGCAACTGGCGATCGAGCCGTTGCAGGCACTCATGCACGTCCCCAGCCCGGTCGAAGTCGCACGATTGGTACTTTATCGTTACACCGCCAGCGATATCTGGAGTTTCCGCCACCGTTCCAGCCCCAGGATCATTCTGTACATCCCGGGCAACTCCTCACCGATCCATGACTTCGTCGATGCCAGGGCCTTGCACCGCTGGATCGTGGAGCAGGGCCAGGATGGGGAGCGAAAGCGGGCGCTGGCGGCTCACTTTGCCGAGGACGACCGCCATGACGGTACCTTTCATGCCGGTGTGTTGACCGCACTGGATGGTATGGCGATATACCCGCGCCAACACCATCTGAAACAGGGCCACGGATTCTTCAACGACGACGGGTACTGGGACCCGGCCGAGTATGTTCATCTTGAAGTGGTGTCTCCAGGCACCGATCCTTTCGCACAGCTAGTCCTGAGCATGAAGCAGGCGGCGAATGCCAGCATTGAAACCATTCGCGATGATGCGCAAGTCAATCGGGATAACCTGAGTGCGGTGGTCGAACCCATTGTGCAATGGATCAACAGGTTCGGACCTTTGGCCCTGTTTGTGCCGGGGGGTGAGGGCTTGTTGGTGTTGGCCGGGATTATCGATGCCGGGTATGGGCTGGACCAGGCAATGAATGGCAAGCAGCCGGATGATTCATCCGCGGGCGTGACCCGCGTGGTGTTTGGTTTGCTCAATGCGCTGCCGCTGCTGGGTGCGGGTGCGGCACTCAAGGGCGAGGGGGCCGTGGAGACGCTGCCAGGGCCGGTGGCCCGGCCTGCGGAGACCCCGGGAGAACCTGTCATCAGGCCCGAGATGCCCGAGGTACAGCCTGTGGAAGCCACACCGTCAGGCACTACCACGCGCCTGGCGTTGATACGCGGTATCGGCGCGCCGGTGGCGTCATTCAGCGATGAGGTACTGCACCAGATCGGCAATGTCAGCGCGGTCGACGACGATATGCTGCGGTTGATGCAGGCGGGGCGCCGTCCGCCGACGCCGCTGTTGGCTGATACCATCAGCCGTTTCAGGATCGATCAGGATCTTCAGCGCGAAACCCTGCAGGCGATCCCCGGGGAACAGGCCGCCACTGCCCTGGCGATGCGCTTTCAGGCGCGATATGACAGCTTCCAGCACTCTGACAATGAATGGGTGAAGCTGTTTCAACGTCAGTACCCGGGCTTGCCTAAAGGCGCCATAGAACAACTGCTCGACCGGTCAGGCGTGGATATTCAGGCGCCGCCGACAGTGGCCGAAAGCCGGCGCCTGCTCCGGCGGCTGGATGGCAAGGCCAGCCAGTATCGGCAACACGTGCGGCTCAATCGTGCCTATGAAGGGCTTTACCTTCAATCCATTCAAAACCCGGAGACTGACGCACTGGCGCTGCACTCTCTGCAAGCGTTGCCCGGATGGCCGAAGTCGCTGCGTATCGAGGTGCACGAGGGGTCAGCGGCGGGACGCCTCCTGGATCAGGTCGGGCCGTTCGCGTCCCATGAATGCAGGTACCTGATCAAAGTGGCTCGCCGATATAGCGGGCACGATGCGCAGGGTGTCTATCGGCCGGACGCCCACGATGTCTATCAGGCTGTTCTCGACCTGCTGTCAGAGTCCGAACGTGATGCGTTGCAGCTGCAACCGCTGGATGCCGCGCGCGGCCTGAGGCGGAAAATCAGCGAGCGGACACTGCCGCGTTCCGAACTCATCACCGGGCTTTCGCGAATGGACTCCGGGCTGCTTTTCGAGGCGCCAGGGCTGCGAGGCGGAGGTTATCCGGCGACCTCGCAGGGGGCGGCGTTGACTCGGGATATCGAGATCGTTCACGTCAGGTCGATTTACACCGGTTTTACTCCGGCGCAGGCCGCTGAGTTTCTGCAGAACCTGGGCGCCGGGGCGATGGAGCAACTGGCACGGCTGGAAATACAACTGAGCCAACTCGATCTCGATTTACGCCAATGGGTCGACCAGGTCCTGCAGGAAGTCGACGAAATGGCTATCGATTTTCTGGTCGAGGGCGAAGAGGCGGCGCAGGGGATGGATGCGGCCCAGATTGAGGAGGAGAACCTGGAGCGTGTCGAAGAGGTGCTTTACCTTGAGCAAGAGGCGCGGATTGAGCTGGTGTCCGACTTGATGAGCTTCTGGCAAAAACGCGGGCATGTCGACACTCATGTCTATTCGGGCGCGCAACTGCTGGGCTACAAACTGGACCTGGACTTCGAGTACTTTCATTCACTGCCGTTTCTGACGGCAAAGTTCAATGACGTCGTCGAGTTGTCCATGAAAGGTTTCCAGCTGGCGCGACCAGAGGGGCTGGAAGGTTTCCTGGGGTGCTTTCCCAATCTGCGCACCTTGAACATGGAGAGCGTCGACCTGCGACAGGTCAATCCCCACGGTGTAGTTGAGGTGCGCTTGCCGCCTGCGATTACTCGCATGCCCCACCTCACCACACTGAACCTCAAGTCGACCTGGCTGGAACTGACCGAGCAATCGGCGGGGCAGTTGTCTCAGTTGGTGCGTTTGCAGGTGCTGGACTTGAGCGATAATCCGCTGGGCGTCCCGCCGCTGGTGTTTGGCATGACGGATTTACGCAGGTTGAGCCTCGGCGGTACCGGCATTACCCATTGTCCCGTTGGTATTCCTGAACAACCCTCCATGGAATTGCTGGACCTCAGTAACAACCGGATTTCCCGGTTTCCCCCTGCCGTCCTGGTCCAGGCCGTGGCCAGGGACCGGGTCCGCCTGTGGGGCAATCCACTGACGGACGAGGACAGCCTGCGGCGCATCATTACCCATCGAGAACACACCGGCCTGAATCTTTGGTTGAGCGCCCCCGACCTGAGTGTCACGCAACCGGCGGTGTGGTTGCAGCGCCTGCCTGAGGCCCATGTCGAGCTGAAGCGTTTGCTATGGCTGCGGCTGGTCGCCAAGCCCCGGGGAGCGCGTTTTTTGCGAACGATAGAGGGCCTGAGCCGCACCGCTGATTTTCGGGTGGCCTATTCAGTGATCCAGGCGAGAGTCTGGCATTTGTTGAGTGAGGCCGATGCCTCGGAGGAGTTGTGGGGGGTGTTGAGCAGGGATGTCGCGCTGTCGACGCTGGATGCCGAGAACCCCTTCGCCAGTTTCACGCGGCTGGAGAACAAGGTCAGGTTGTACAGGGACTGGGTCCACACCGGCAGGCCGATTCCGATCGAGGATCTGTTGGGAGGCTGATGACGACAGCAAGCCTTGAACCCCGGGCGGGGTTCAAGGCCTTGGCCCGTTAGCGGCGACGGAACAGCGGCAGCGGTTCGTCAGTGGCGGCCTGGTAGGTCACCGAGAAGTCCTTGAGGCTTTCCAGCGCTTCGTACGGGTCTTTGTCGGCACGCAAGGCGTAGGCGTCAAACCCGCAGCGGCGCAGGTAGAACAACTGGTCGCGCAGGATGTCGCCAATCGCCCGCAGCTCGCCTTTGAAGCCGTAGCGGTCGCGCAGCAAACGGGCGTTGGAGTAGTTGCGGCCGTCGGTGAACGCCGGGAAATTGAGGGCGATGACCTGGAATTTATCCACGTCGTCACCGATTTCCTCGGCTTCTTCATCGGCGTCCAGCCACACGCCCAGGCCGCCATCACGGGCCAGGAGCATGCGCCCGTGTTCGCGCCACAGTTGCAACGGCACGATGTAGTCGTCGCAGTTGCTGATCTCATCGATGTTGAAATCCTTGGGCAGCAAGTGCCAGGTTTCGTCGATGACCTCGTTGTTCTTAATGATTCGCTGCATAGACGCGTTCCTTGAAGAGGTCGATGCCGATACGTTGATAGGTGTCGATGAAGCGCTCGTCTTCGGTACGTTGTTCCACGTACACATCGATCAGCTTCGAGATCACGTCCGGCATGGCGTCCTGGGCGAAGGACGGGCCGAGGATCTTGCCCAGGCTGGCGTCGCGGCTGGCGCTGCCACCCAGGGACACCTGGTAGAACTCTTCACCTTTCTTGTCCACCCCGAGGATGCCGATGTGGCCGACGTGGTGGTGACCACAGGCGTTCATGCAGCCGGAGATGTTCAGGTCCAGTTCACCGATGTCGAACAGGTAGTCCAGGTCATCGAAGCGACGCTGGATCGATTCGGCAATCGGGATCGACTTGGCATTGGCCAGGGAGCAGAAGTCACCCCCCGGGCAGCAGATGATGTCAGTCAGCAGGCCGATGTTCGGCGTGGCAAATCCTTGCTCGCGCAACTCGCCCCACAGGGTGAACAATTGGCTCTGCTCGACGTCGGCGAGAATGATGTTCTGCTCGTGGGAGGTGCGCAGTTGACCAAAGCTGAAGCGATCGGCCAGGTCGGCCACTGCGTCCAGCTGTTTGTCGGTCAGGTCGCCCGGGGCAACGCCGGTAGGCTTGAGCGACAGGGTCACGGCAACATAACCCGGCTTCTTGTGGGCCAGGGTGTTGCGGGTGCGCCAGCGAGCGAAGCCTGGGTGTTGCTGGTCGAGTGCGGCCAGTTCGGCGCTCTGGTTGTCCAGGGCCTTGTAGTCCGGGTCGACGAAATGCTTGGCGACACGCTGCACTTCGGCTTCGGTCAGGGTGGTCTGGCCACCGCGCAGGTGCTCCATTTCCGCGTCGACTTTCTGGGCGAAGACTTCCGGCGTCAGGGCCTTGACCAGAATCTTGATCCGCGCCTTGTACTTGTTGTCGCGACGGCCATAGCGGTTGTACACACGCAGGATGGCGTCGAGGTAGCTCAACAGGTCTTGCCACGGCAGGAATTCATTGATGAACGCACCCACCACTGGCGTACGCCCGAGGCCGCCGCCAACCAGCACGCGGAAACCCAGTTCGCCTGCGGCGTTGTGCACCGGCTCCAGGCCAATGTCATGGACTTCGATGGCGGCGCGGTCGGAAGTCGAACCGTTGATCGCAATCTTGAACTTGCGCGGCAGGTAGGCGAATTCCGGGTGGAAGGTGGTCCACTGGCGGACGATCTCGCACCACGGGCGCGGATCGA